>DCFP01000098.1:0-14579 GCA_002319925.1 Holophagaceae bacterium UBA1801
CGCGCTGCTTGTCGCGGAGATCGAGCAGGGTCTTGAATTCCATGTTCTGCAGCGTGCAGTTGACGCCGAGGATGGTCTTCCAGGACTGCTGAACGAATTCGGCGATGGCCTTGTGGCCTTCATTGGTGTTGTAGATGTAGGTGAAGGAGGGGAAACCCTTGCCACCGGGGAAGCCGGCCTGGGCCAGGAGCTTCTTGGCTTCTTCAGGATTGAAACCAGCGCCCTTCACAGGCTTCGGATAACCGGCCATGGCGGGAACGAATTCGTCGGCGGGAATCTGCCCGGCCTTGGTGATCTTCTCGACGATGGCCTTCTTGTCGACGGCCATAGCAAAAGCCTTGCGGACGCGGACGTCATCAAAGGGCTTGCGGGCGATCTGCAGGTTGATGTAGTAGGTGCCGACCTGCGGGGAGGCCTGGTAGTCGGAGCGGAGCTTGATCTCGTCGATCTTGCTGTTCGAAACGGTGTGCTGCCAATCGATCTCGCCGTTCTTGAACATGTTGTAGGCGGTGGTGTCGTTGTCGAGGGGCAGGATCTTGATGGATTTCAGCTTGACGCTCTTGGCGTCCCAGTACTTCGGGTTTTTCTCGACGAGGATGTATTCCTGGACCTTCCACTCCTTGAGGGTGTAGGCGCCGTTGGTCACGATGTTGCCGGGCTTCGTCCACTCGGTGCCGTACTTATCGACGCACCACTTGGGGATGGGCGCGAAGGCGTTGTGAGCCATCATGTCCACGGCGTAGGGGGCGGGGCCGGTGAGGCTGACCTGCAGGGTGTGATCGTCGAGGGCCTTGTACCCGACCGTGCTGAAATCCTTCGTCTTGCCCTGGTTGAAGTCGTCAGCGCCCTTCACGACCATGCCCGGGAAATAGGCGTATTCGGCTGCGGTCTTGGGATCCAGGATGCGCTGCATCCCGTAAACGAAGTCACCAGCGGTGACGGGGTGGCCATCAGACCACTGGGCGTTGCGGATGTGGAAGGTCACGGTCATGCCGTCCTTGCTGACTTCCCACTTGTCCGACATGGCGGGGGTCGCCTTGTTCGTCTTCGGGTCGTACTGAACGAGACCCTCGAACAGCGCCAGATAGACGTTCGTGGACGGAACGTCGGTCATGAGATTGGGATCGAGCGTCGGCTCGGAGCCATTGACCATGATCATGTCCTGGGCGTTCACGGCAGTCATGAACGCGGCCGAGAACATCATTGCGATGATCTGCTTCCTCATGGAACCTCCTTAAAAACATCCTCGGATGTTGGGTTTTTATACCGTGCTTTCCCGGTGCAAAACAGCACTTTTTGGGAAAATCGGGAAAAAACCTTAAGGATTATTCCCGAATCGATCCACCCGAGGATTCCCTTATGGATATGGGCGCGGCTCGTATCCGGTTTTCTTTTTTCCCGATCTGGATAGCAGTTTGAAAATATAGAGGAGGATATGGTAATTTCAAGTTATAAAATAAAATTTTATCGGTTTATGACTTTCCGAGGCGAGCTGCCACACGATACAGCTCGAATCGATCCCGGGCGCCAAGCTTTCCCGTGATGTTCGATAGGTGGTTTTCGACGGTCTTCTGGCTCAGATCCAGCTCCGAGGCGATCTCATCTGCTCGCTTGCCCTCCGCGAGCAACTGAAGCACTTCCGTTTCCCGCTCCGAGAGACCAGAAATCCCGGCCTTTCCCGCAGTCGCTTTCCCGGGAAGGGAGATTACCTCGTCAATGAAAAGTTTCAGCGAGGTGTGATCCAGGTAGTAGTCGCCCCTGGAGGCCGAATCCAGGGCCGCGACGATGCTCTCCGCGCCGGCGTCCTTGGACAGGTAACCCGTGGCTCCGGCGCGGAAGGCGCCGACTATGTAGTCGTAGCGCCGGTGCATGCTGACAATGGCCACTTTGGCTTCGGGGTACCGCCGGCGGAGTTCTGTCGTCAATTCCAATCCGCTCATGCCCGGCAAGCTGATATCGATGATGAAAAAGTCCGGAGCCGCGCCCGCGGCCGCAAGGCTTTCCAGGGCCTCTTCCGCCGATGGCGCCTCACCCTGGGGCTTGAATCGCCCGGATCGCTCCAGGATGACCTTGTAGCCCTCGCGTATGGCCGTATGGTCGTCGACTATGAAGACATTCTTCATCAGAACTCCTTCTACCGGTTCGAGCTCAGAGAAGCCAGATTGGGTGTGGCTGAAAGGACATCATCGCGCGGAATCGGCACCGTGACACGCAAAGAAGAGCCACCCCAGGGTCCGTATCCGAACCGGAAGTTCCCTCCGATCATTCGGGCCCGTTCTTCCATGCCCGTTCGTCCCAGTCCCGGCTGTGTTCCACGGGGCCCGCGCCCATCGTCATCGACCGTCAGCTCGAGGTAATCGCCGAAACCGAACAGCACGACCCGGACATGGGCTGCGCCCGAGTGGCGCCGGACATTCGACAGGGCTTCCTGCAGGATCCGGTAGATGTTGATTTCGGTTTCGGGTGTCAGGTGAAGCCCCGCGAGTCCTTCAATGGTCAACTTGACTTCGATGTTCATGTCCTTGCCCGCTTCGGCGCATAAACGCGAAGCGGCTTCCGCTATTCCCAGGCGGTCCAGTTCCGCGGGACGGAGCCCGTAGCAAAGATTCCGCACCTCCTCGATGGCGCGCTCAAGCAGCGTCGCGGCCTGCTTGGCTTCGGCCTCTTCGCACAGGCCGCAGTAAAGTTTTGCCGCGGCGAGATCCTGCGCGACTGCGTCGTGAAGCTCGTGGGCGATACGGAGCCGCTCGCCCTCTTGCGCCGCGATCAGCGCCCGGGAGAAGGCGCGGTTGCGCGCCTCACCAGCGCTGGATGCCCGCAGGCGGATTTCCAGGAAAATGAGCCCGATGATGGCGACGAGAATCCCCGCGCCCGTCACCGCAAAGGACCGCTGGAAAGCGCCCAACTGGGATTTCGCGTATTCATCCACGCGCAGGGCCATCTGGTAGAGGACCCCATCGAAATCCTCGGCCGCCTGCAGGGTATTGCGCTCCGCGCGGAGTTCTCCCGTTTCCAGGACGTAGAAGGATGAGTTCGCCTTGGACATGAGTTGAGCAAAGCGTGGATCGGTCGTGGTCAATATTATGATGGAGGGGTTCTGGCGAAAGTCGCGATACCGATCGAAGAAGTCGGATCGAGGATTGGCTTCCTTCCGCAAACCGAAGCCCACGGCCGCCTGCCCCCAGGATTCGCGCAGATTTGTGAGTTCCAGGCGATCATTTGCAAAGGAAATCTGCGGGCTCAGGAGGGCGCGGTAGAACAGCACGATCGCCAGGAACACCAGCGCGCCGAGAGCCATCTCGATCCACGTCCGCGTCTCGACCCGGACCCGGAAAAGGCGCTGGATCGCGCGCCGCGAGGCATTCCGTTTCAGTTCCACGCCACCAGTATATCTGCCCGCATCCTCAGATCACGGGAAGGAAGCCCTCAGCGTGAAGAAACGCGATGGCATCCTCCACATCCCCGAAGCGGGCGATGACATCCACCCCTTCCCGGGCGTCACCGTCCAGCAAATCCAGCCGTGACCGGCCCTCGCGCACGATGCACCCGCCGCCCACCTCGTCCAGGGCGAGCCGCACGAGTTCCCATCGCACGCCATGTTCGTCCTGCCAGACCTGCACCTGGAATGTCATGGGATGGATTCAGCTCTTCTCGAAAAAGAGCACCACCATGCCGAAGCCCACCCGGTCGCCGGGTTTCAGCTCGCGCGCATCGCCCGGTGGAAGCCGCTCCCCCTTGATGTAGGTGCCGTTGGCCACTCCATGTTCTTCCACAAGGAAGTAGCGATTGTGTTCGCACAGGATGCGCGCGTGGCGGCGCGAGACGCTGAGCTGGGGATCCTCGTCCGTCAGATCGATGTCTGGGTGAATGCCTGTGTTCGGATCGAACCGGCCCACCAGCGCGCCGTGGGCGAGGATCGTGTATTTCTTTCCGGAGATGACGGAGACGAGGCTGGAAGATGGGTTGGTACTGCGGCTCTTGGTGCTCCGGGAACCCTCAGAGTCGACCTTGGCTCCCAGTTCGCGGTTCCGCTGGGCGAGCCGCTGCATCATTTTCACGGAGACTTCCGGGTTCTGCCGGATCATGCGCAGGAAGGTCCCGCGGGAGATGGCGATGACGTCCGAATCCTCCAAAGCCACGGCAGTATTGGATCGAGGGATGGGTTCCAGCAGGCTGCCTTCTCCGAAGAAATCACCCTTGGTCAGCTCCTCGGACCAGTCCCCCACCGGCTCGTGTCCCACGTACAGGCGGATCTTCCCGCCGAGGACGATGTACATCTGCTGTGCCATCTCGCCCTTGCGGAAAACGATATCGCCTTCATTGAAATGAAGCTTGCTCTGGTCGATGAAGCTCGATTCGGTCATGTGGGTTCCGGATCTGGTCCTTAAAGATACTCTGTCGGAGCATTTTGGGGGAATGGGGCTTGATGGATCCCATCCCATCGGCGTAATCCCCTGATTCCTGAAGTCCTTTAGCACTGCCTCGGCTATCCTACGGCTACCGATGAGACTCCTGCGCTTTCTGGCCGCTCCCCTCGCACCCCTGTATGGGGCCGTGGTTCGCGCCCGCAACCGGACCTTCGACCGCCATCCCGAGCGGCAAGCCCGGGTGCCAGCTCCCGTAGTCTCCATCGGCAACCTCAGCATGGGGGGAACCGGCAAGACGCCTGTGACGCTATACCTGGCCAAGGCTCTCCAGGAGAAGGGCTGGCCCAACGCTGTGCTCTCGCGGGGTTATGGCGGAAAACGCCTAGTGGATCCCATGGAAGTCCAGCCCGATTCGGATCCCAGGCAGACGGGAGACGAACCTCTGCTGATGGCCCGGGCTCTCGGTCAGGATCGCGTGGTGGTGGGACGGCGCCGGGAAATCGCGGCCTTGCGGGCTCTGGGCCATGCTCTGGCCCCCAAGGTCTTGCTCCTGGACGATGGTTTCCAGCACCGGGCCCTGTATCGGGATGTGGACTTGCTCCTACTTGATGGAGTCAAGCGCTGGGGAAACGGGAAAATGGTTCCTCTCGGAAATCTCAGGGAGCCCATGGAAAGTGCCAAACGCGCCTCGGCGCTCGTGGTCACCCGCGGGAGCCGGGCTCAACGCCGGGAGATCCTCGATTGGTGGCAACGGCACGGTTCCGGCGGCCCGGTCTTCTGGGTTGATTTCGCCATCAAGGCACTCCGGCGGTTTCCCGAGGGAGATCGCGTGGAGCTTCCTGCGACGGGTCTTGATCCCATGTTCGCGTTCTGCGCCCTCGGGCATCCCGAGGCTTTTTTGGCCGACCTTCTGGTGGCGGGGATTTACTGGACGGGCTCCGCCCACTTCATGGACCATCACCCGCTCTCGGCGAAGGATCTCCTCAATCTGCAGACTCAGGCACAAGCCGCTGAGGCCGGCGCCTTGATCTGTACTGAAAAGGATGCTGTCAAGTTCCGTCCCGAGGATGCTGCAGCCCTGGAGCTGCCCCTCTGGATCGCAGAGCAGCAGGTCCTGGGAGCCGAACCGCTATTGGAATTCGTGATCGAGAGGCTCAAGGCACTTTGATCGGGGGCACGCTGTAAGGCGGTGCATCCAGTTCTGCACCCGACTGTTTCAGGCGGTCCTCGGAACCTTCCTTTTGCGTCTTTATCTGGGCACTATCCTCCACCAAGGTGGGCGTGATGAAGATGGCCAGTTCGGTGTGCTGACTGGTTCTTTCCCGCTTGGAAAAGAGGTTTCCGAAAATCGGAATCCGCCGCAGCCAAGGCAATCCTCGATCATCAAGGCCTTCTTTATTTTTAATGATCCCAGCCATGACGAGGGTCTCGCCGTTCTTCATATGCACAACCGTGTCAAGATCACGGCGATCCACCACCGGAAGCGTAGCCGATGCAGAGCCGTCTTTTGATGTGAACGACTTGTCTGAAACAACCTCCGATACACTAGGATTCACAGCAAGAGTGATTGTCCCGTCGTCAGACATTTGAGGTTGGATGTCAAGAACGATGCCTACCGGCACTACGAGGGGCGTCACAGTGGTGGAGACGGTCGGACCTGATGTGCCAGGCGTAGTCACGGTGCTCTGCAGGAAATAGGCTTCCTCGCGTACCACCCTTAGAATGGCCTTCTGGTTGTTCATTGTGGAGATGCGCGGCGAGCTCAGCACTTGAAGTCGTCCTTCCCGGGCTAGCGCAGACAACGTCGCGGTAATCCTCGCGTTTTGCGCCACAAGCTTGAAAAGCCCATTCCCGGCTCCCACGTTGGTATTGAGCGTGTCGCCGGTCTGGAATGTAGCACGCACATCCGTTCCCGATCCGCCGGATGCTCCACCGGGCGTCAGCAGATGATTCCAATCCACGCCGATCTGGCTATCGTTGCCCAGGGTCACTTCCACGATCTTGGCTTCGAGCAGCACCTGACGGCCGGAACGCCGCTTCATCTCGTTCAGGTATAGCTGCACCTGCGATTGAATGACCGGTTCCGCGTTGACGACCACGATGCCTGCTTCAGGGTGGATCAGCAATGTGCGTCCTCCCCGGGAAAGGGCCTGGGAACCTGGTCCGGCTATGCCTCCGGCGCTGGCGGAATCACCCGCACCACTGGACTGGATGGCCTCACCAAAGATCAAGGTGCTCAAGCCGACCTGCAACTCGGTCCAAGGATCCACGCCATTGCCCGAGGTCAGCGAAGACGTGTATGCGGAATTCTGGCCATTGCTGCCGGAGCCCCCACCGGAGGAGCCGCCGCTGCTGGAGCCGCCGCTACTCCCGGATTGGATGGTCTGTCCCGCCGCGCTCACCATGAAATCCTTGGAGCCCTTCCGCCGCATTGCGAGCAGGTCCACCTGGTAGAAGCGCATGGTGCCCACGGGCTTCTGGATGTGGATCGTACGCCCCGTCATGGTGTATGAGAAACCGAAGCTCGGCAGGATCTGATCGAGAATTTCCTGGAAGGTCACGCCCTTCAGATCGACACCCTTCACGCGAGTGTCGAGATCCGGATCGAAGATAATGTTGTAGTTTGTGCTGGCCGCGGCGGCCCGCAGGATGTCCTTGAGATCCGCATCGCGGACCGACAGGGTGATCGGATGGGATGCGCCCTGGGCGATCGCATCCTGGCCGCGGCAAAGGGTCGGAGCGGCACAGAGCAAGGGGATCAACAAGCTCGCAGCGTACTTCACGGCGCCTCCGAGGGATCACTGGGTTTCGTATCAGGGGCATTCACAGGGTTGGCGTATTTCCGGATCAGGCCTTGGGGTCCTCTCAGCTCCACGAACGTCGATTCAATGCGGTTCACGACGAAGTTCGTGCCGGGCAGTGAGTCGCCGACTTTGTAGGCGCTCCCATCGAACCAGGCGAAATTGCCCTGGGCGCCATGCACCAGGAATTCCAGCTCCGGTGCCTCGTTCAACGTGAGGGATTTTTCCAGGGAAGGATCCTTTCGCAGGGGTTTCGTGCTGGCCGCAACGTTCGGTCTTTCCAGGCGCAGTGGCGGCGGATCCTCGAGTTCAGGCCCCATGGCCACTCGCGCACGATCCTTCACGGCTTGCTCCTGGGCCAGAGTTCCCGGTACCACCGCGAACCCTTGCAGATCGTCCCAGAGGTTTCCGGATGACGAGGCGTCGGTGGCATCCACGGATGCAGGTGGTGCCTGGCTGGGCGTTGGAGCTGCCGGCTGGCTGGGTGTCGTGGTTGCTGGCTGGGTTGGTGGCTCGGGCGTGGGTTGTTCCGGTGCGGCGGAGGTCGGCGCACTTTCGGAGCCACCGCCAGAGAAGCTGCGATAGTTCATGTAGCCAACGCCCAGGATCCCGAGACCCAGCAGGGGAAGGAGCCAGACTTTGTTCTTGTCGATGAAGGACAAAGGCACCTCAGGGCGTTGAAACGAGGTTGCGGAGAATGATGACCTGCTTGCCTTTGCTTGGATCGAAGTCCCAGCGCAGGGCTACGGGTTCGAGGATGGGGTGAATATCGGGAAGGGTCTCGAGGGCCTGGAACAGCTCCCTGGGCGATCCGTCCACCTGGGTCTCCAAGACCCAGGCCTGGAGCTGACCGGCGGCGGAAACGGAATCCTTTCCCACATCAGGTGTGGAAGAAGACAGCGTCGTGGGCAGGGTGAAGCTGCCCTTGATGGGATTCCAGGTGGATCGAACGCCCACCAGCGAAATTCCGTGCGACTTGAAGACCTGCTGCACATCCGTCACGACGTTGTGATAGTGGGCGAGCCGCTGGGAATCGTTTTCCACCATCGGGATGCGAGTCCGCCAAAGAGCCAGCGGATCCGCCAGCAGTGCCTTCTCTTTCTCGGTTAGGGGTTGGACATTGGGCAACGCTTGGTTGCGCTTCAAGGCCGCCTCGAGCCTCACTTGATCGTCTGCCATCCGCTTCTTCACCGGGAGGAACACCAGCAGCACGAAGAGCGTGGGCAGGAGACCGAAGATGACGATCAGGAGGAGGATGGGTCTGCCTCGCCGTCCGCCGCTCATTGTGCCGTCCCTTCAAGGGTGAACCGCGTGACGGCCCTCTGGTCGATCTCGCCCGCGCCGGTATCGATCCGGTCGCTCACTTCCACTTCGGAAATCGGCGCGAGCTTCACGCCTTTCTCGTGGCTGAGCTTCTCCGCGTACTGGGCCAGCGGGCCAACCGAGAAGGCCTTTTCGGTCAGAGCCAGCCCCGAGACCTTGAACTGATGAGAGACCGCATCACCGGGGACCTGGTTGATCTCCACCTTTTCCAGACGCATGCCTTCGGGGGTTTCCAGCAGCAGTTTGGCCAGATGGGCGATGGCCTTGGTAGCCTCCACCTGGCGCTGCTCGGCGAGTTTGGTCTGCAGCAGCGGGAAGCGCTGAAGCACGATCCGCCCGTCCTCCGTGCTCTTGGCTTCCCGCAAGGCCAGTGCATTCTCGGCGCGATCCGCTTCGAATTTCAGACTGAGCTGCTGTAAGTACAACATCGCCCCGGCGGCAATGAACAGGAGGAGCATGAGCCCCGCCGCCAGCCAGACCGTGCCGCGGAGCAGCTTCCGCTGGAAGGCCTCCTGGATCTCGAGAGGCACCATGTTCAAGCCGTCGCGGCGATTGCGTTCGAGGGTCAGACCCTTCAGAAGCAGCGGCCAGAGATCGGTGGTGACGACGGCCACGGAAAGTCGCAGCGTGCCCTGGATCCGGTTCTGCAGCGCAGGCGAGAGGTGCCGGAGACCCAGTAGGTAGATGTGGCTAAAGGTGATGCCGCGGTTCTTCTGCTTGTAGAACTGGAGCAGGCGGCTGATTTCCGCGTACACCACTTCGTCGGCTTCCTCGCTGTCCTCCGGCACGGCAAACGCGCGGGCGAGCGCGACACTGCGCCCATGGAAGACGTAGAGATGCCCCTGGTATCCGCGTTCCAGCGTGAGCACTAGCCGGTCGTCGGGCATGTCCGGCGAGTCCTCCATGCCCCGGAGCATGGCCCGCTGCGTAGGCACGGCGTAGCCGAAGGTCAACCCCGCCCTCTTGATGGCCTCGACCCACTCCTGCAGCTCGGCCGAAGGCAGTCCCGCCACCCAAATCACGTGGCCGCCCTCCGCGCCCGGATCGGTGTCCAGCACGCCAGCCGCCTGGTGGGGAATCGCGGGGTTGGACACGCTGCTCAAACGTGCCGCCACGTCTCGCACTTCCTTGGCATTCAGGTACGGCACTTCCTGGCACTGAACGACGAGCGTGCTGTGCCCGAACAGAAGCTGGACCTGAGTCCCCGGCGGCGCCGCCTCTCGCAAAGCATCGCCCCAGGCCGCTCTGCGAGCCTCGCCGGCGGGCGCATCCTGGAGCCTCCCGACAAGCTGACCGTCCTGATCGCGGACCCATGCTCCCTGGTCATCGACCAGGATAGTGAGGAGGGGTTTGGGGCGGCGGGGGGACATGGTCAATTGATGGAATAAGTGAGATTTTTTGACTCACCAGGTAGTAGGTCCAACACCTCTGTAGTATCCACGGCAGCAGTGTACGGGGAGGCAGCTGGATTCACGTGTATGTGCACTTGGACTGGGCCTGATGGAAATTTGGGAAGTGGCGGAGTGGAGCCTGGATTGAAATCAGCCGAGCTGCTAGGAGTCAACGTCAATGTCCCTGTGCCATTGGGAAATCTGCCGTTGTCCAGAGTGGCTGGATTTGACAGGGCATTGCCATTGCACCAACGAACCTCGATAAAGTAATCGATGCTGTTGGATGAAGGACGATTGTTTACCAGATGAACTGACAAATTGGAGGTGTATCCGCTAGCAAGATCGACAGGCATTTCTGGATAGACAATGTCATCACCTAGAGGAACCCGATTACCGATCACTGAATCCATCTGGCCATTTGCACCCAGACTGATGACCTGGAAACCAGCATTGCCCCCGGTTACTAGTCGAAGTTGAATGGGTCTACCCCATCCATCGACAGGAACTGGTACACCAGCCACTAACATCGTCGTGCCTGTCCAATACGGACCATTCCATCCCCATCGGAAGGAAGCACCATTTAGCGCAAAACTGGCCGGGGGGTTTGGGGCTGGTGCAGCGGTTCTTGTTGTCATTTTCCCAAGGTTTGCCAATCCCGCGCCAGGATTAAATCCCCAGTCCGCCCGCATATTAGCCACCCGACGATCTCTCGCTCCAAACATCGCCTCAAAAGCGATCTTCAAGTTTTCCCGAGTCTTCTGCTCTCTCTGCTGATTCAACGCCTTGATGGCCAGCGGTGCCACCGATCCGGCGAGGATCGCGATGATCGCGATGGCGACCGCGACTTCAATCATGGAAAAGGCGTTATCAGTGGGCCGACGCATTGATGTTCCCTATCAAGGTGTAGATCGGCAGCAGAATGGATGCGGCGACGAACAGGAGCACTCCGGCAAGGGTGACCACAAGCACCGGTTCCAGGAGCTGGAAGAATCGCTTGATGCCGGCTTTCACTTCTGCGTCGAAATAGGTGCTCACCTTGCCCAGTGTCACTTCAAGGTTACCGGCCTCCTCACCGATGGCCAGCATGCGGACGACCAAGGCTGGAAAGTACCCCACGGACGCGGCCATGATGGCCAGTCGGGAACCGGATTCAACGCCTTCGGCGATCCTGCGGACGCATAGTGCGAGCCGCGCATTTCCGGTAACGTCCTGGCACTCTTTCAAGACCTGGACGATGGGAATGCCAGCCCGGTACTGGGCCGCGAAGAAGGTGGCGAAGCGGGAGAGCCCCAGCTTGGTGGTCAAGGCGCCCAGGAGCGGCATGTGCAGGATCCGGGTATCCCACCAGAGCCGCACTTCCGGCTGCCGCAGCGCGATCCGGAAGGAGACGATCCCGATCACCAGCACGATTGCCACCATCCAGCCCCAGGAGGCGGCGACTTCGCCGATGCCCATGAAGATCCGCGTCACCAGCGGCAACGGAACATTCAACTCCTTGAGCATCTTGATGATCACGGGCAGGGCGAAGGTACTCACCACCAGCACCACGAGGCCCACGATGCTCAGAACGATGATGGGATAGGTGCTGGCCTGCTTCACCTGCCCCGCGAAATCCTCTTCCCATTCGATCAGCTTCACTACTTCGCGCAGGGATTCATCCAGGCGGCCCGTGGTCTCACCCGCGCGGATCATGTTCAGGTGGAGGCGATTGAACAGGGTCGGATAGACCTCCATGGCTTCCGAAAAACTGGAACCCCCCTCGATGCGCCTGCGGATGTCCTGCAAGGCCTCATCGACGGCGGGTCGTTCTGGCAGTCGATAGTCTTCGAGGGCGGCCAGCAATGGGACCCCGGCTTCGACATAGGAACCGAGATGGATGAGGAACGCGATCAGTTCCTTGCGCTTGAGCCGCGGCCCTCGAAGCTTCTTCGACTTGATGACCTGGCCACTTTCCGCGTGAACGAGAAACATGGAGTCCTGGGCCAGCTCCATGGCAAGAGCCGCCTCGCTGGCGGAGGCCCGGGTTCCCCGGATCACCCGTCCGTCTGCGGCCTTGGCTCTGAACACGAAAGTTGGCATTCCCTAGGCTCCCGACTGCGGCATCATTCCTCCGTCACCGTGACATGGATGGCTTCCTCCAGGGGAATCAAGCCCCGCTGAGCCAAGCTCAGTGCGTGCTCGAACAGACTGGTTTTTCCTTCCTTCCTGGCCTGGGCCTCGATCTCGGCCAGTGATCCGCCCTGGGCGACGAGTTCCCGCACAGCAGGAGAGACGAACAGCAGGTCGTGGATGGGCCGTCGTCCCTTGATGCCCGTGTAGCTGCACTGCTCGCAGCCCGCGCCGCGTTCCCACTTCCCTTGGCGCTGATGGGGCTTCAGCATGGCGAGGGATTCCGGTTCCGGTTCGTAGGGCGCGGAACAAGCCAGGCAGTTCACCTTCAGCAACCGCTGGGCCAGAACGCCTTGCAGCGCCGCACCCAGCTCCAGCCGCGAAAGGCCCATGTCCTGCAAGCGGGGAATGGAGCCCACGGGGTCGTTCGTGTGCAGCGTGGACAGCACGAGATGCCCGGTCAGCGCGGCCCGGACTGCGATGGATGCGGTTTCTCCATCGCGGATCTCGCCGATGAGGATGATGTCCGGATCCTGGCGAAGTATGGAGCGCAAGCCCGCCGCGAAGGTGAGGCCGGCCTTGATGTTCACCTGCACTTGCGTGATGAGCGGCAGTTCGTACTCGACTGGATCCTCGACGGTCACGATACAGCGATCGGAACCATTGATGCTGTTGAGCGCCGAGTACAGGGTCGTTGTCTTGCCGCTGCCCGTGGGGCCCGTCACCAGGATCACGCCGTGGGGACGGTTGAGGAGAATGCTGAATTGGTTGAATACCCATTCCGGCATGCCCAGCTGATCCAGGCTGAGCACGAGCTTGGTCTTGTCCAGCAGTCGCAGCACGGCCTTCTCGCCATGGGTGCTGGGCAGGAAGCTGGCACGCACATCGAACCGCCGCTTGCCGTAGGCGAACTGGAACTTTCCATCCTGGGGAAGACGACTTTCGGCAATATTCACTTCCGCCATGATCTTGAGGCGCGCAAGCACACCCGCCTGTACAGCCTTGGGCAGGCTTGGCCCCTGCACCAGTGTCCCATCGACCCGGAAGCGCGTAAGCACCGTGCGTTCCGCAGGCTGAACGTGCAGATCCGTCGCCCGGTCCCGCACGGCCTTCATCATCAACTGATCCACCAGACGCACGATGGGCAACTCCGCTTCCGCGTCCCGCGCATCCCCGACGGCGGCCTGGATGGCTTCCTCGATGAGCTCCTCGATGGTCTTCCGCTCGCCGTAGGCCTCGTTGATCTTGGCCTGGATATCGTCCTCGGCAGCCCCCAGCACGCGAACTCGCATCTTGGCCAGGGATTCCACTTCCGAGAGCGCCTCGATGTCGTAGATGTTGCCCATGGCCAGCAGGAGTTCGTTGCCCTCTCGAGAGATGGGCAGAACGTTCAACCGGCGGGCTACCGACTCGGGCACCAGGGCCATCACCTCGGGCTGGATATCGAGCTCCGAGAGATCCACATAGGTCACCCCGCCCTGCTCAGCCAGAACGGCGGAAAGCGTCTGTGCAGTGACCAAGCCAAGCTGCGTGAGGATCTCACCGAGCATCGCGCCTGTGCGTTTCTGCTCGCGAACGGCCAGCTCCAGCTGCCGCTCCGTCAGAACCCCGCGCTCAAGCAGGCGCTCGCCAAGCATCTTGCGGGGTTTCTCGGCCATTGGCTGATCCTAGAAATTCTTGTACTTGGAATGCCTTGGGTTCTACTGCGCGGCCCGCTCCGGTAAGGCCGGAACGGGCCGTCGAGCCTTTCCGGTTGGTTCAGTTCACACGGACGACGATGTCGTCAGCAGTATTGGCAGTGGTCGGCCAGGACTGGGCATAGCCAGTGGCGCCTGCATAAGCAGGCAAGTTAGTGACATGGTTTGGCCCAACTGAAAACACGTAAATGGGGCCATTCGAGGTTTGGTTAGGCGCGTTATAGCCGATGATGTAATAGCTATCCCCCCACGGGTCGGTTTTGAGAGCCACATCTGAACCAAGATAGGGGCCTTTATAAGCGAATTCCGTGTTGATCGTGGTGGCAGCAGGGAATCCGAACATGGCTTGCAAGGGCGTATTGTTGGCTGCCGGACTCACCGGCGAGAGGGTGAAAAGGTTCGTGAAGGAATTTGTCCCGGTTCCTGCAATGGGTCCTATCGCTGCTGTGCCAGACCACCAGTTCACGTTGCCAACTCCCGTAGCGCCGTTTGCTCCAGCCGCAGTCGGACGCGTGCCAGTGTCCTTCATCTGGCTAGCGATGGCCGCGGCAATGACCTGAACATCGTTCATGGCCCTGGCGCGCTGGCTATCCCGCAGGTTTTTCACAACCAGCGGCACGATGATGCCTGAAAGGATGGCAACGACGGCGATGGCAACGGCTGCTTCAATCAGCGTGAAGCCTTGTTTGCGATTTCTTGTCATGGTTCTGTCTCCCTCCCCGATCGGGCAATATGGGTACCAGATGCCTATCGGTGACTTGGAAAAGTTCCTTGAGGAATCGCAATATCCTAATCACCCACCCCCCTGGCGTCCTGCGGATGGGTTGGCTAGAATGGGTCGGTAGTCTTCTGCGGGCGTAATTCAGTGGCAGAATGTCAGCTTCCCAAGCT
>DCFP01000098.1:14822-20356 GCA_002319925.1 Holophagaceae bacterium UBA1801
GTCAGCTTCCCAAGCTGAACGTCGAGGGTTCGATCCCCTTCGCCCGCTCCAATATGACCGATCCACCGGGATCGGTTTATTATGTACCTCCAAAGTCGAAGTGAATTCGCGTCTGGTTTCTCAATCAGATAAGTAAAAAATCGCCTCAATGGGCTGACTATATTAATTCCCAGGGGTTTCGGACCATGCGTTTGATCCTTCATTCTTAGTGATCCGTTTGTAAGTTATGGCTATCATTGTTGAATGGCAAGAATATTACTCTTCGGCGGGTCTGGGTTTCTCGGCTCCAACCTGTGTGAAGCTTTATTAAGCGCGGGACATCAGGTCGTCGTGGCGGATTTAGTACCGCCACGATTTGATTTTCATCCGTTTTCTAGCGAACAATATTCCTACGTAAAAACATCCCTTTCAGATGAAAAAATCGTGGAATCTATTTTTGAAGAATTTGAAATAGATGCGGTTATTCATATGGTGTCTTCAATCATTCCAGCAAGTTCATTTCAGGATTTGATCCTGGCTTCGGCGACCAATTTCATTCCAAGCTTGAAATTGATCGAGTTGATGAGGAATCATCATGTTAAGCGCTTGGTATTTTTCTCTACTGGTGGCGCCATGTATGGCCGCAGTGATGAGCGTGCAAGTGTTGAGTCTGATGAGGCGGTGCCACTCAATTATTATGGCTGGATGAAAGAATCTTTTGAAGAATACATCAAACTGAATGCCCGGCTTTGGGGTCTCGAATTTCTCATACTCAGACCTTCAAATCCTTACGGCAAGTATCAAAACCCCTTGAATCCACAAGGGTTAATCACGACTATTTTTCACAAAATTATGACCAATGACAAACTTGAAATTTGGGGAGATGGGACGGTAGTCAGAGACTACATACATATTAAAGATCTTTGCAGTTCGGTTATAAAACTAATTCAGTTATCGACTTGGAATGAAATCTATAATATTAGCAGTGGTGTGGGGACAGCCGTCAAAGATGTGATTGATTTAGCTATGAATATATCCGCAAAATCCATTGGGGTAATTTATAAATCGAACCGCAAAATCGATGCTCCTTGTTCCGTATTGGATAATACTAAATTATGTTCAGCCATCGAATTCAATCCCATGGCCCTTGAACAGGGAATGCGACTTTACTGGTCTGAATTGAGTAAATAGAACGGACATGAACCAACTACTTGCGATAGCAATACCCACCTACAATCGTCCAGATATTTTAATTGAAAATCTCGAGCTTTTATTACCCGAGTTGAGAGATACAAACGTACCTATTTATATCAGCGATGACAGTACAAACGATCTCACGAAAAATAAAATTGCTCAATTCCAATCCCTATATCCATTGATATATTATTTTCGCAATACCCCAAGTCTCGGGCATGACCTAAATTGTCTGCATACGCTTGGACTTCCTGATTCTCAATACATTTGGTATTTGGGAGATGGAATTCAAATTCGTCCTGGCGGGCTTAGAAAAATACTTGACGTGCTTTCGCAAAACAAATGCGATTTTTTAGTAGTGAATGATCTTAATCGACCCACAATCGCACTCGAGACAGGATTATACAAAGACCCATCATCAATATTGAAATTGCTTGCATGGCATATGACCCTCTCAGGGGCAACTGTTTACAACTCAGGCCATATCAAGTCGAAGCGCGAGAGTTATATTAAATATATTAATTCTAATTTTATGCAGTTAGGTATTATCTTATCCAATCTGCTTTCTCTTGAAAATGGACTCTATTGGCTCAATGAGCGCTGGATAGAAACCAATAAAAAGAAAAAAAGTTATTGGGAAGGAAGTGTTTTTAAGGTATTTGCCAAAGATTGGACTCGGCTGATTGCAAGTTTACCCAACACAATCCCCAGCAGAGTAAAAAGAAGAGCCATAAGAGAACACTCATTAAAAACACATCTGCTGGAACTAGATTCGTTATATCAGTTTCGTCTCAAAGGCATACTTGGAATAAAACAATTCTTTAAGTATTGGTTCTATTTTCATCGAGCTTCCAATGTGCCGCTTTGGCAAATTGGGCTAATCGCATGCGCTCCAGAGTGTCTACTGAAAAAATGGATTCCACGCTGGCAAGTCGTGAAATAAGATAAAACTAAACCAAATTGAATAAGATATTCAATTTGTGTCCTATCTCTTGTCACCCCTTTCTTTCGGAGGTGTCGTAGGTGGCTTCTGCACCGGGGGCGGAGGCACGACCGGGGGAGGCGTGGCGGGTGCTGGTGTCGCTACAGGTGCTGGTGGTGGGGTTGGCGCCGAGATGTTTTCTGGTGTCTTCGCCGTTGGCTGGGTTGGCTTGGCTTTCGCCGCTGGCACTTTGGTTTTAGCCTTCGGAGCCGCGAGTGGTGCAGCAGCCGCCGGTGGTGGGGTAGTTGGGGTTTCCACCACGGCTGGAGTCTCGATCGGCTGCGCAGGGGTGTTGACCGGAGGTTGAGGTTCCGGGGCCACAGGAACGGGTACTGATACTGGATTTTCAGGGGGCTGCTGAACGGTCGCGCCCTTGTGATTTCGGTACCAGAAGAAGAAATAGCCCGCGGCTCCTGCCACGACTATTGCCGACAGGCCAAGGAGCATTGGCAGCCGACTCTTTTTTCGTGCAGGAGGTAGGGTTGCCGGACGCAAGGCCGGCTCATTGGACCACTCAGAAACAGCAACCGGAGGAATCCCAGGAACTTCCAACCGGCTTTCCTTGGAAACCTCAGACGGTTTCGCCTCCTGCTTGTCGGGTAGGTCCGGCGCGCTCGAAACCACGGCTCGCGGTGCAGCATCAGCAGTGGGTTTCGGGGGAGGTTCAATTCCAGTCTGGGCAGTGGGCGGGACGATCCCCATCACCGCAGGACTAAATATTTCCGTCTTGGCCTGCACCGCATGCAGTTCGCCAGCCACGTCCTCACGCGCCAGATCCTGCGATGCATCAGGGGAAGCCGCGGGAGCGGGAACCTCTGCTTTCGCAGGCTCTGCCTGCTTCGCGACAGGCTCTATAGCGCTCTTCGATGGCTTCTCGGCCACAGGCCATGAATTGGGAAGTGGTGGTGGTGCCACCGCCGCTTCCTGCGAGAGCTCCTTGGCCTCGGTTGCATTGATCGGGAGTGAGACAGGTTTCTCGGTGGCTCTCTCCAGTATTTCGGGAACCGGCAGCATCTGGGTTTTGGCCGTAGATGGAAGGGCTGGACTGGTGGGCGGCGCTACGACCACTTCCTGGGTGATGTCCTTCGCTTTATTGCTCGGAGTTTCAGCCACTGGCGATGCTGTATCTGGCTGTCGGGTGGGTTCCTGGATCATTTCAGGGATCGCAATTACTTTGGTTCCCGCTGAATGCAAGGACTCAGGAATGGGTGGCGGTGTAACGGCCACCACTTCCTGAGTGGCTCTGGCGGTCATGGGTTCAGCAGCGATTTTGCTTGGTTCGGGGACCTTTTCGGTGGTTTTGGGAATTGCGATGGCTTCGGTTCTGGCTGCATGCGGCAGGTCCATCTGGACTGGCGGCGCCACGACCACTTCCTGCGTGATGTCCTTGGTCCTGGCGACGGAAGCCTCAGGGGGGACCTTTGAGGACTCGGAGGGTTCTGCGGCTTTGGAAATGCCGAGCAACTCAGTCTTGGCTGCATGCGGTAATTCAGGAACAGCTAAAGGTGGGACCACCACGATTTCCTGGGTGATGTCCTTCGATGATGCGAGGACCGTGATCCCTGCTGAGGTGGCTGGTGTTGGATTCTCCGGTGCCGCGAGATCAGGGATGGCTGGTACGGGAGTCCTAGTCGCCGGGAATTCAGCTGATCGACCGATTGCCTCTTCCAGGACGTTTGCGTTATCCGGCGCCGTAGTTGGGAGCGCAGTTTCCCGTTCACCAACCGGTGTTTTGATCCCACTAGGCGCTTGTCCTGCGCTGGGCTCAGCCGGCTTGTCTTCGTTCCTTAGACTGGGCGGAACCGCGACCTCCGCCGTGATGGCTTTAGCGGTCGCAATCAATTCCGTGGCCGGGGCCTGGACTGCCCGAGGACCGTCCGATTGGTTGGCCAGCAGTTCAGGGTGCGTGAAGATGACTGTCTTTCTGGGATCAGCGGCCATCGGATCGATGGCATTTGAAGCTTCGGCCCTTCCCGGAACGGCCTTATGGCCGTCGGAACCGGCGTCTTTCGCTGAGCTTGCAAGACCGATCTCAGGTCGCACCAACCCGGCTGGCACGGGCACTTCCTGGGTCCCAGCCTTGGCGGCCTGCACCGTCTCCTCGGAATGGCTCACGGAGACCGGAGTGACAGCGGTTTTCTCGGAAGCCGCGGGTTTGGCGGCATTCATCGGTTTGGGGGCTGACGGTTGTCCTGCTGTCTTGGCCTTGATGGCGGCAAGGGTAGCCGCGGCCAGCGGTTCAATTCTTGCGGGCTCTGGCGTCGGTACAGGCCGGATCCGCATGCGGACCGTCGTCTCATCAAGACGGCCCGACCAGGCGGGATCCTTGGCTGCGCGGAGGGCCAAAGCGAATTCCTCGGCCGTCTGGAACCGATCGTCGGGATCCTTGGCCAGTGCCCGTTCGGTCATGTTCCGCAGGGCCGGGCTGAGCCCTTGCAGCATGGAGAGGTCGAGGGGATCCGGCGGATCGTTGACGATCTTGAACAGCACGGTGGATGCCGTACCGCCGTCAAAAGGCTTCCGGCCGGAGATGCACTCGTAGAGCATGACCCCGACGGCAAACAGGTCGCTGCGGGCATCGGGCTCGCCGCTCTTGATGTATTCCGGAGCGATGTAGTTCACCGTACCCACAACCGTTCCCACCATGGTCATGGCGGAGTCCTTCAGGCGGGCGACTCCGAAGTCCATGATCTTCACGTGGAGCTTCCGGCCCTCCCGCGCCACCATGATGTTGGAAGGCTTGATATCGCGATGGATGATGTGATTGCGGTGAGCGGCATCCAGGCCATCGCAGACCTGGGCCAGCACCTCCAGGTACTCCACCAGCGAGAGGCTCCTCTGAAGGAGCGCCTGCTCCAGATCCTGGCCCTTCAAACGCTCCATGGCGATGAAGAGGGCTCCCTGGTCTTCTCCCATCTCGTGGATGGTCACGATGTTGGGGTGGTTCAGGATGGCCGCGGCCTTGGCTTCCCGCTCGAAACGCTGCCGGGCCTGGTCTTCCGGCAGGGCCGAGGAAACGATGGTCTTGATCGCCACCTCGCGCCCGAGCAAGGGATCCACGCCCAGGTAGACCTCGCCCATGGCTCCGCGTCCAATCACGTCCTTGATGTCGAACCGGCCAAGTTTGCTGAACATAGACCCACCCATCTCGAATCTGCTCATTGGTTTGGGGTAAGCATACGGCCTCCCCGGTATTTCACCAAGGCAGAAGCACCTTCATTTCACGTTTTCTTCCAATCTAGCCCTTCGCTGGTGTCTCCAGGGGTACCAATGTGATCATCGGCGCGTTGATTTCGAGATTGAGGCCCTGTTCCACGTGAATCTTCGCGACCTTGGCGCTCACTGGAGAGGTGTACTCGTTCTGCATCTTCATGGCCTC
>DCFP01000098.1:20610-22571 GCA_002319925.1 Holophagaceae bacterium UBA1801
GTTCTGCATCTTCATGGCCTCAAGCAGGAGGAGCGGCTGCCCCTCCTCCACTACTTCGCCCTCTTGGACAAAAAGCTTGAGAACCTTACCGGGCATGAGCGCTTTCACCAAGCCGCCGCCGGATTGTGGCTGACGGGACATGGCAGCGGCCAGCAGGATCTTGTGCGGATCCTGCAGGGCGAACTCGTAAGCTCCGTCGTAAATGCTCGCGCGGAAGCCGTGCAAGTCCGGATCGGGGTTCTTGACCCGATCGATGTTCACGCCGATGGAGTGGCCATCCATGATGATGGAGTAGCTGGTGGGCTCCACCTTGCAGATATCCACGGGTATTTCTTCACCGTCCCAGATCATGGAGACCCTCCCGCCCCTGCGGTGGATCTCGAGTTCGTGGGTTTCTTCGCCGATGGTGAGTGTTCGTTTCATTGCGGCATCCGAGAAATTGTTTCGATCACTGAAGTCACTGGATAGCGGGTTCAAAAACGATTGAAGCGGGCCGGAAGCTTCCAGGCACCTGATTCCCTGGGCTCGCCGCCGGTGCGGACCATGGGCTGCTGGGCCCGTCTTTCTTCCTTCTCCAGCTCATCGTAAAGAGCCGCGGCCACCGCAAACTTCAGGTTCGGGCCGATGCCCCGCTGCTTCCACCAGGCGTGATCCAGCATTCCGGTATGAAGCTCGCCCTGGAGAAAGGGTTTGTATTCGAGCAGTGCCTTGTGGAAGGCCACGTTATTCGGGATGCCGCCGATGCGGTACTCGCTGAGGGCGGCGTGCATGCGCTGCAGAGCTGCGGTGCGGTTGGGTCCCCAAGTGCTCAACTTGGAAATCAAGGGCGCATAGAAGGGCGACATTTCCCAGCCGTAGTAAACGCCGTTGTCATCCCGGAGGTTGTGGCCGGCCGGTGTCCGCAGGTAGTTGATGAGCCCCGAGCTTGGCGCGAAATCCCGGTTTGGATCCTCGGCATTGATCCGGCACTGGACCGCATGACCCCAAAGCGGGATCTCCTCCTGTTTCAGGGGTAGTTCCTTGCCTTGGGCGATGAGGATCTGCCAATAGATCAGATCCTGGCCCGTGATCCATTCAGTCACGGCGCTGCCGCCCTGGATGCGGCAAGTCATTTCCAGGAAGTAGAAGTTCTTCTCGCGATCCATCAGGAATTCCACGGTACCGACGCCGACGAAACCCGCTGCGCGGGCGATGGCCACGGCCGTTTCGCCCATGGCCTTCCGGATTTCCGGCGTGACGAAGGGAGAGGGTGCCTCCTCGGCCACCTGCTGGAAGCGTCTCTGGACCGAGCCCTCCCGTTCCCAGAAGTGGACATAGTTCCCATGATGATCCCCGGCGACCTGGACCTCGACGTGGCGGGGATGCACTGGGGCCTTCTCGATGTAGACCCGCTCGTCCCAGAAGGAGAAGATGGCATCCCCCTTCACGCGGGGCAAGGCCCGCCGCAGCTCGGAAGGAGATTTCGCGAGGCGGAGTCCTTTGCCGTCACGCCCCATGACTGGCTTCACCATGACCGGGTAGCCGATGCTGTCCGCCATGCGAACCAGGTCTTCGTCCTCCATGATCTCGTGAATGGCCGGGAGCACCATTGCGCCCGCCTTGATGGCGATGGCCCGCGCCTTGGTCTTGTCCGCTAGCGTTTCAAGCACGTCGGGACTGGGACCGATCCAGGTCAGCCCGGCATCGATGATTTTCCGCGCGGCCTCTGCATCTTCGCTGATGAATCCATACCCGGGATGCACCGCATCGGCCCCCGTCTTCTTGCAGACTTCGATGAGCTTGTCCACCCGGAGGTAGCTCTCCCTGGAAGGGGTCGGCCCGATGGGATGGGAACCGATGGCGAGACGAACATGCATGCCCCCTCGATCCGAATCGGAGTAGACCGCGACGGTGGGAATATCCAGTTCACGGCAGGTCCGGATGATCCGGCAGGCGATCTCGCCCCGGTTGGCCACTAGCAG
>DCFP01000098.1:22854-23008 GCA_002319925.1 Holophagaceae bacterium UBA1801
CCGGTTGGCCACTAGCAGTTTGGTTACAGGCATCTTGGTTTCCTCATGTATTCGGCTGATCTCATTGGGGCTCGAAACCGGTCCCCGATCACTTCATTCCTGCTCGCTCTGCTCGCAGAGGGGACCTCGTCTCGCCCCGGTTGGCCACTAGCAG
>DCFP01000098.1:23255-31728 GCA_002319925.1 Holophagaceae bacterium UBA1801
CCGGTTGGCCACTAGCAGTTTGGTTTCAGGCATGGTTGTTTCCTCAAACTCAGGCATCATAGGACGGTGCGATCACTCAGCCTACCAAAGCTCACGTCTACGTCCATGATTTGCCTCACGCTTGCGCTGGGGGGATCAGGTTGTGGCCGGAAAGGGGACCCGATCCCACGTCCCCGGGCTCAGCCAGCGGCCTGCAGCGCGCGGTGGATCAAACTCCGCACCCTGGAAGTGACCCTGCCTTCACAGGACATCCTTCGGGATGATCTCGTGGGTCTTGAGCAGGTCCGCGTTTATTTCCTCCCGCTCGGTAATGCTCAGCCGAGTGCGGAGGATCTCCTGACCAAGGGCGAGGTCATCATGGAGACACGCACCCCCGATCTGCCCCGGCCCGGAAAGACCTTGCTGCTGGACATGAGCGGAGTTACCCGGCCCGCGGGCTGGATCATCGTGATCTCCGTGCGGGTCGGTGATGTCCTGGGCGCTCCGAGCGAAATCCTCCCGTGGCTGGATCCGGTGATTTGATTCTTCAGCCGCCGAAATAATCGCCGAGCCAGTGAACCACGGCCTGCGCCAACCGGTCCTTTGGCAGTGGCCCCATCACGGCCGAGGCGCCTTTGGATGTAACCGGCGTCAAGGAATTACCTTGATTTCCGAAACCTTTCCCCTGGGAGATATCGTTCACGAGGATGGCATCGAGGCCCTTCTTGACGAGTTTGGCTTGGGCGTTGGCGACATGGTTCTCGCTCTCAGCGGCGAATCCGACAACCCACTGGCCCGAGCGCTTTTCCGAGGCCAGGGTCGCCAATACGTCCGGGGTGCGGACCAACACTAGATTCTCAGGCCCCTCACTCTTTTTAACCTTCTCAACGGCGTAGTGCTCTGGCCGTTGGTCCGCCACCGCAGCGGCCGCCACCAGTCCATCCATGGCAGACCACATCTTCTCGCAGGCTTCCAGCATGTCCTGAGCACTGCGGACTCGCGTGGCTTCAAGGCCCCACGGCACCCGCAAGTCACCTCCGATCACGAGATGGACCTCGGCTCCGGCGTACCGGAATGCCCGTGCGATTTCGAGCCCCATGGTGCCCGAGGATCGATTGGTGAGGGTGCGGACCGGATCCAGGTCCTCCCGAGTCGGCCCGGCGGTCACCAGGACCCGTTTCCCTGTGAATGCAGGAATCTTCGGGCTCACCGCGATCTGAATAGCCTCGAAGATATCCTCCAACTCCGCCAGACGACCGATGCCGCTTTCGCCCTCCGCCAGGAAGCCCACAGCCGGATCCACGACCGCATGCCCATAGCCGCGAAGCGTCGCCAGATTTTTCTGCACGGAAGGATGCTTCCACATGGCGTGATTCATGGCCGGGGCCCACAGAACCTGCCCGCGGGCAGCCAACAGCACAGTGGAGAGCAAATCGTCCGCGAGGCCGTTGGCCGTCTTGCCCATGATGTCCGCCGTGGCGGGAACCACCGCGATGAGATCGGCCCACTTCGCCAGGTCCACGTGCTCCACCTTGGGATTCGGCCGCCACTCGTGATATTCGGGGTTGGCCCCGAAGCAAGGCTCGCCCGTGAGCGTGGCCAGGGTCAGAGGCGTGATGAAACGGCTGCCAGCGTCGGTGATGCAGGCACGAACCTGGTGTCCCCCCCGGACCAGCATGCGCGCCAGTTCGCACGCTTTGTAGGCCGCGATTCCCCCAGTTATGCCCAGCAGGATCTTCATGGTTCCTCCCTGACCCATAATCCTAAGGAGCCGCGCCAAAAGGAACTGTGCGGTCCGGTTTATTTTGACGCGGAATCTTAGGTTGGTGGATTGTTTGGCAGGCCCACCTGCCTGGAGGTAACGACGAATCCTGGAAATCCTCTGATTTCCTTGATACACTTGCTCTCTTCGAGGGAAATTACATGGTCCATCGCACAGTCGTTCACGTCCCGGATGAAGTCGCCAACAAGTACCGCTTCGTGGTGGTGTCCGGAAAGCGTTGCGAACAGCTCCAGCGCGGCGCCTTTCCCAAGGTGGAAGTCCAGGTTCCCATGAACAAGTTAGGCCAGCCCCAGGACGCGCCTCGCCTTGCCTCTTTCTGGGGCCAGGTGGCGGTGCGCGAAGTGGAGGAAAGCCGCATCGCCTTCGAGGAACCGGAAATTACGCCTCTCGACTACACCCTGGAAGTTCCCATCTCCGTGGAATAACCCCCCTACGGATCCAGATCGGACAGGCCCCAACGCGGGGCCTGTTTTTTTGAATTCCTTATTTTCAACGTCTGTTGAAATTTTTCTTGCGCCCCGATCCCTGCGACTCCATTATTCAACAGCTGTTGAATCGGAGTTCATCTTGATCCACTCGCCCAAAACTCCACGCCTTCGGGGGCCCAAAACCACCAAAGTCGATCCCGAACATATCCTTGCGGCAGCGGAACGGGTCTTTGCGAAAGAAGGGCTCCTGGGCGCCAGCATCCGGGCCATCGCGCGCGAAGCCGGCTGTGATCCGGCCCTCATCTACTACCACTTCGAGAACAAGGAGGCGGTCTTCACGACGATGCTGGACCGGAAGTTTCCTCCTCTGATCGCCGATCTCGAAAAACTGGCTGACCCTTCCGATCTCCGGCACACCTCCGAACGTTTCTGGGACGCCCTCCGGACCATCTATCGCCACGTGGGCAAGGATGCGGGGTTCCGAGCCACCGTCCGAGGCGAGATGACCCGTGGCGGGGAGGGCGTGAAAGACACCATCGCCCAGCATGTGCTTCCCCTGTTCAAGGCACTCTCCAGCCTATTCCAGCAGGGCGTCCAGCGGGGTCACATCCGCCCGGAGGTCCCGCCGCCACTGGGTGTGTTCTTCTTCGCGCGGCTCTACATCGAAATCCTCGACGTGGCGCCTGTCATGGCAGAACGAATCGCGCACATCCCCGTCGAGAAGGCCCTGCCCATGGCGGAACGATCCTGGTTCGAACTCTACTGGCGCGGCATTGCCACCCAGCCCGACACGCCTCTGCCCTTCCTGGGAAAACCCATGGAGCCCTTGCCATGATCCGTAAGGTCCCGATTCTCACTGATGCAGTACTCGTGCTGGCGGGAGTGATGGCTTTCATCGCCTGCCGGAATTCCGGCTCGCAAGGTTCGCTTCTCCTTTCCGGGAACATCGAAGTGACCCAGGTGGAGGCGAGCTTCCGCATCGCGGGGAAGGTGCTGGAACGGCCCGTGGACGAGGGACAGATCGTCCATGAGGGCCAGCTGCTGGCACGTCTCGATGCCAAGGACCTCGAGCAGACCGTGGCCATGCGGGAAGCGGACGGCGCCGTGGCCAAGGCAGTCCTGGCCGAACTGCAGGCGGGCTCGCGCAAGGAGGAAATCGAGTCGGCAAGGGCAGCTCTCGAAGGGGCTACCGCGGACCTGAAACGCCTGGAACCGGATGATGCACGGATCCGTGAACTGCATCAGCAGGGCATCGTCTCGGACCACGACTTCGAGGCTTCTCACGCCGCTCTGGTGGCAGCGAAAGCGCGGATGAACCAGGCCGAGCAGCAATATACCTTGGTCAGGAAGGGACCACGGCCCGAGGACATCGAGCAGGGCCGGGCGCGAAATGATCAGGCTCAGCAGGCCCTGGAACTGGCTCGCACGCAACTGGGCTACGCCACGTTGACAGCTCCGTTCTCAGGGGTGGTCCTCTCCAAGAACGTGGAGCCCAAGGAATTCGTTTCTCCCGGCACGGCCGTGGTCACCATCGGCGATCTGTCCAACGTGTGGATGAGGGCCTATGTCGAAGAAACCGATCTGGGCCGCGTGAAGGTCGGGCAGAAGGCGATCCTCACCACGGATACCTTCCCTGGCAAGCGATACGAGGGCCGTGTGTCCTTCGTCGCCTCCGAAGCCGAATTCACGCCGAAAAGCGTGCAGACCCAAAAGGAGCGCGTGAAGCTCGTCTACCGGATCAAGATCGATGTACCGAATCCATCCATGGAGCTGAAACCCGGAATGCCCGCCACGGCGGAAATCGCAACCGGAGGGAACTGATGGAGACGATCCGCGCCGAGGGTCTCACCCGGCGCTTCGGCGATCTCACCGCGGTGGATCGTCTGACAGTGTCCGTCAAGGAGGGGGAGATTTTCGGGCTTGTGGGCCCCGATGGCGCCGGGAAAACCACCACCATGCGCCTGCTCACGGGCATCCTCGCGCCCACCTCCGGGGAAGCCTGGGTGGATGGCCTCCACATCGTGAAGGACGCTGATCCCATCAAGGACCGCATCGGCTACATGAGCCAGCGCTTCGGCCTCTACCCCGACCTGACCGTGCAGGAGAACATCGATTTCTACGCCGACCTCTACGACGTGCCCGGCAAAGGGCGCGCAGAACGGCTGGAGCGGCTGCTTGCCTTCAGCAACCTCACGCCCTTCAAGCGGCGCCGCGCGGGGAATCTCTCGGGCGGCATGAAGCAGAAACTGGGCCTCGCATGTGCCCTCATCCACACGCCTCGTGTCCTTTTTCTGGATGAGCCCACCAACGGCGTGGATCCCGTTTCGCGCAGAGATTTCTGGCGCATCCTCTATCAGCTCCTGCGGGAGGGCGTCACCATTTTCGTCTCCACGGCCTACCTGGACGAGGCCGAGCGCTGCAACCGCATCGGCCTCATGCATCAGGGTCGGCTCCTGGCCTGCGACACCGTGGACGGCGTCAAGGGACTCATGAAGGGCGTGCTTCTGGAAGTGCGCTGTGACAGGCCGCGGGAGGCGGCGAAGGCGCTTCGCCCGCGGGAGGTCGCCATGTTCGGAGACCGCTTGCATGTGCGCACGGAGGAGACCGAGCGCGGACAAGCCGAGGTGGAGGCCACACTGAAGGCCGGCGGGTTCACGAGCATGGGCATCCGCGTGATCACGCCATCCCTGGAAGACGTCTTCACCTCGGCGTTGCCGGGAGGCGAGGCATGACAGAAACCGGGCCATACGCCGTCACCTTGCGGGACCTGGAGCGCCGCTTCGGGGATTTCATAGCCGTGAACCGCATCAGCCTGGATGTGAAGAAGGGCGAGATCTTCGGATTCCTGGGCCCCAACGGCGCCGGAAAATCCACCACCATCCGTATGCTCTGCGGGCTGCTGGAGCCTTCCTCTGGAACCGGCACGGTGACTGGTTTCGACATCCTCACCCAACGGGAGTCCATCAAACGCCACATTGGGTACATGAGCCAGCGGTTCTCTCTCTACGACGACCTGACGGTGGAGGAGAACATCGATTTCTACAGCGGTATCTACCGCCTCCCCAAGGTCAAGAAGGCGGAGCGCAAGGCCTGGGTCATCGCCATGGCAAACCTGCAGGACCACGTTCGCACGCGCACCGGCCTGCTGCCCGGGGGCTGGAAGCAGCGCTTATCACTGGGCTGCGCCCTGCTGCACGAACCGCCCGTTATCTTCCTGGACGAACCCACGTCAGGGGTGGACCCCACGAGCCGCCGCAGTTTCTGGGAACTCATCTATGAGCTGTCGGCCCAGGGAGTCACCGTCTTCGTCACCACGCACTACATGGAGGAGGCTGAGTATTGCCACCGGTTGGGCCTCATCTACCGGGGTGAATTGGTGGCCGTCGGAACCCCGGACGAACTCAAGCACCGTTTCATGGTCGACCAGGTGCTGTTGCTGGTTTGCGATCGTCCCCAGGAAGCCCTGGTGGTCGCGGCCGGAGTGGAAGGCGTGCGCGATGCAGCCCTCTTCGGACGGGATATCCATCTGATGACCGAGGATGCCGAACACCTCGTGCCGGAGCTGCAGCGAATCCTCGCCGAAGGTGGTTTCCGCGTGGATGTCCTGGAGCGCATCACGCCTTCCCTCGAGGATGTCTTCGTCTCTCTCATCGAAGCCCGGGACCGGGTGGTGGGAGCCCAGAAGGAGTTCCGCATATGAAACCGCGGCGCCTCCTCGCTGTGGCCCGCAAGGAGCTGATCCACCTCCTGCGGGATCCCCGGGCTCTGGGCATCAGCATCGCCCTGCCCCTCGTGCTGCTGCTGCTCTTCGGCTACGCCCTGACCCTGGATGTGGATCGCGTGCCGCTTGTTGTATGGGATCAGAGCCGGACACCCCAGAGTCGTGAGCTGGTGGCCCGCTTCGAGGGTTCGCGCTACTTCCAGCTGCGGGACCGGGTGGATGGCTATCCGGCCGTGGAGAGTGACCTGGATCATAGCGAAGCGATGATGGCCCTCGTGATCCCGAGGGATTTCGCGCGAAAGATCGAGACAGAGCAGCCCGTGCAAGTCCAGGTGCTGGTCGATGGCAGTGACGCCAACACCGCCACCCTGGTGCTCACCTATGCCGAATCCGTCGTCCGGAACTATTCCCAGGGAATCGCCATTGAGCAGGCCGTGAGAAGCATGGGGCACGCGCCCGCCATTGCTCTGGATGTGCGGCCCCGAGCCTGGTTCAACGCGGACATGGAGTCAAAGAACTACATCGTGCCGGGTCTCATCGCCGTGATCATCATGCTCATCGCCGCGCTGCAGACCTCCCTCACCGTGGCCCGGGAGTGGGAGACCGGCACCATGGAGCAGCTCATCTCGACACCCATCCGGGGTCCGGAACTGATCCTCGGGAAGCTCCTGCCCTACTTCGCCGTAGCTCTCCTGGACATGATCCTGGCCGTGCTGGCAGGGCGCTTCCTCTTCCACGTGCCCCTGCGCGGGAGCCTGCCCCTCCTCATGCTCATGTCCTCGGTCTACATCGTCGGTTCGCTGTCCATGGGCATTCTCATCAGCACCAAGACAAGAAACCAGCTCCTGGCAAGCCAGGTGGCCTACATGGTCACCTTCCTCCCCGCCTTCCTGCTCTCGGGATTCATGTTCGACATCGCGAACATGCCGAATGTGCTCCAGTACATCACCTACGTGGTTCCAGCCCGGTATTTCGTGGCCATCCTGCGCGGGCTCTACCTGAAGGGCGTGGGCGTGTCCGTGCTCTGGCGGGAGGGCCTCCTGCTGGTCGGCTTCGGATTTCTGATGCTGGCGCTCGCCGTGAAGTCCTTCAAGAAGCGCCTGGAGTAGCGATCATGTTCGAACCCCTGAAGCGCATGCTCATCAAGGAATTCATCCAGGTCTTCCGGGATTTCCGCATGCGAGCCATGGTCATCGTGGTCCCCATCATCCAGGTGCTTATCTTCGGCTACGCGGTCTCCACGGACGTGCGCCACATCCGCACGGCGGTCTACGATCTCGATAACACGCCTGCCAGCCGGGACCTCGTGGCCCGCTTCGAGGGCTCGGGCTACTTCGACATCGTCCAGAACCTCCACGGTGACGCGGAGATGCGCGACATCATGGACCGGGGCAGCGCCAAAGCCGTGCTTCGCTTGAACCACGGTTTCGGCAACGACCTCGAAGGCGGACGCACCGCCACGGCCCAGCTGATCCTGGACGGCTCGGATTCCAACACTACCGGCATCATCCTGGGCTACACGTCGCGCATCTCCGCCGCCTACAACACGGAGATCATGGCCAAGCGGATCACCCGCGCCACGGGGGCACGGGTGGCGCTCGAGCCCGTGAGCATCGCCTCCCGAGCCTGGTTCAATCCGAATCTGGAGAGCCCGTATTTCTTCGTTCCGGGCGTCATCGCCCTCCTTGTCATGGTGATCACGGTCATCCTCTCCAGCATGGCCATCGTGCGGGAGCGCGAGATCGGGACCATGGAGCAGATCATGGTTACCCCCATCGGACGCCTGGAATTCATCCTGGGCAAGACCATCCCCTTCGCCCTCATCGGCTTCCTGGACGTGACCCTCATCAGCCTCGTGGCCGTGTTCTGGTTTCAGGTTCCCCTGGAAGGCAGCATCGCCACGCTCTTCCTGGCCACGGGCCTCTATCTCATGAGCACTCTGGGCGTCGGGCTGTTCATCTCGACCATGAGCAGTACCCAGCAGCAGGCCATGATGACCGCCTTCTTCTTCATGATGCCCGCACTCCTGCTGGGCGGTTTCATGTATCCCATCGCCAACATGCCGCTTCCCGTGCAGTGGCTCACCTACATCAATCCGCTCCGCTACTTCCTGGTGATCATCCGCGGAGTCTACCTGAAGGGCGTCGGCCTACGCGTGCTCTGGCCGCAGATGCTGGGCCTGGCGCTGCTGGGTAGCGTCATGCTCGCCCTGGCCACGAGCCGGTTCAGGAAGACCATGGGGTGAGAAAAGCTGTCTCGGAAGGACTTCACTTCAGTCCTTGTCCCAAATCACCGCCCCGGTGAGCGGCGCGCCGTTGTAGCCACCCACGATGAGGACGGTGCCATCGTTCAGCAGGATCGCGATGTGGGAGTGGTAGCCCGCGGCGGGGCCGCTGACGCTGGTGAAGAGACCCGTACTCGGGTCGTAGCGTTCGAAGGAAGCGCGGACGGCGGTGCCGCTCCAGCCGCCGGAGATCAGGACCTTGCCATCGTCGAGAAGGGTCGCGACGTGGATCTGGCGCGCGTCCGCCATACTCCCCGTGGCCGTGAAGTGGCCGGTGC
>DCFP01000089.1:0-17572 GCA_002319925.1 Holophagaceae bacterium UBA1801
CGGGTCTACAACTTCCAGCGCATCTTCAACATCCGCATGGGCAAGGGCCTGCGCCTCCACGACCACGCACCCTACCGCTCCCAGGGCCCGGTGACCAAGGAGGAATACGAGTCCCGCATCGAGCGCTACGAGAAGGAACTGCGCGACATCGTGGGCGTCGATCCCTCCGCCATGACCCTCGATGAGAAGATGGCCGCCACGCGCAAATACCGCATCGAACGTTACGAAAAGCTGGTGGACAGCGTTTACACGCGGCGCGGTTGGACCCTCGACGGCGTGCCCACCCAGGCTAGACTGAAGGAACTCGGGCTGGACATCTTCCCCGAGGTGATGGAAATCTCGAAGACCCACGGTGGCTGAGCATGATCCAGGTAAACGGTGATCCCCTCGAATGGAAGGACGGCATGACCGTCCGGGACGTGCTGACCGCCAAGCGGTTCATCTTCCCCATGCTGGTGATCACCGTGAATGACGCTGTCATCGACCGCAAGAACTACGACACGACCGTCATTCCAGAAGGCGCCGACGTCAAGGTCGTCCACCTCATGAGCGGCGGCTGAAGGTTGCGCTGGTCCTACGGAACAGGGCGGCCGCCGAGGCCGCCCTGTTCGTCAAGGCAGTAAGTATTTCCTCAGAAACGCCTCTGTGGCCGTCCAGTAGCGCTCTGCCAGCGGATTGGGAACAGGATTTGCCTCGCTCCCAAGGTTGTGCCAAAGGACCGAGGATCCATGGAGGCTTGCGTTGGCCTCCGGCAGGAAGGAGGCTTTCTGCGGCGAAGGTATGGCTTCGTACATCCGTTTCCAGGAATACCCTTCCTGGGGACCCGATGTGATGAAGACCGGAATTGCCGTAATTTTGGCCGCCTCACCCGTGATCCACGAGTCGGGTCTCACCCCGGGGAAATACTCACCGGGCGAGAAAGCCAGGACGCCATCCAGTGGACTGGGCTGAGCGGCCGCCAAGTGGATCGCAAGCGAAGCGGAATACGAACTGCCCCAAGCGATCAGCTTGCCCTTGGCGCAGGTCTCCCTTGCGAATTGCAGGGCCGCGGAGAGGTCCGGGAGCGCATCCAGGTAACGATAGATTGGCTTTCCGGCCGCTTCCGCCGCCTCGGCGGTGGCGTTTTTCACGCCCATTGCCTCGCCACCGGAACGGGCGTCCAGGGCGAGACAGTTGAATCCCAGAGCATTCAGTCGGGGTGCGATCTCGCGATACTCGCCCCGGCTGTACCCGGCTTGATGGAAGAGCACAATGAAGGGAGTCGAGGCATCCTTCTTGGCCAGGTAGAGGTCCGCCGTGCATGTCACCCCATCCCTGGAAGGAAACGTGACCTGGACCGGAGCCGCAGCCATGCACGCCAGGGAGAGAGTGCCGAAAACGTGAACCAGGGCTTTCCGCAGCATATCCACCTCCAGGTCCCAGCAGCCTAGCTCGCCCCGGCGTCGGGGTATCGTGGAAATGCGACACGATCAGAAGGCGCTGGGGAGCCGGCCGCTGAGTTCTTTGATGTCGTTGATGAAGTGGGTCTGGTCCGCATAGCCACATCCATAGGCTATCCGCCCGAGGCTTACCCCGGCAGGCCGGCGACGCAAATGATCCAGGGCGTGCTGGAAGCGAAGGTTGCGGATGAAGCGCTTGGGTGCGAGTCCGACCTGCTCCAGAAAGATCCGTTCCAGGGTCCGGGTGCTAAGGCCCATATCTCTGGCGAGTTCCATCACGGTGATCCGCCCATGAGTCCCCTCCACTCGGGCGATCGCCTGCGTGCAGCGCCGGTCCTGGCAGAGGAAATCCAGCCGGACACCGCGCAAAGCCGCTTCCAGGATCTCCCGTCTGGCCTCAAGGCTTCGTGCGGCTCGCAGGCACTCGCCCCATTCATCGGCGGAGCGCCCCAGCACCGAGGGCAGATCCAGCTCGGTCTGATCCACCAGATCGGCGGGGCGAAGTCCGAGCAGGCTGGGCAGCCGGCCCGGGCGGAACCGGATGAAGAAAAAGTCCCGGGCATCCGTGACGGAAAGCTGCAGGGCTCTCGTACTCGGTCCACCGGCGAGGATGCGGCAATTGCGTTCCGAGATGCCAAATCCCAGCGCGAAGTGAGCATCAGGCAGGATCTCCAAGGGACTCTCGCCAGTTCCGCCCTTCCCGCGCAGCTGCCAGTAAGTCTCGACGACCTCACCGAGGGCTCCAGCGGCGGTTCGTTCGACGGTCATCGCGATTCCCAGATCTGTAGAGGGTATCCTGATTCCCACTGACTATTCGGCCTTCGTCATGCCCCTGCGCCTCCGACCCAAGAATGCAGATCCCCAAGAGCGTGCACTCTGGGGCGATCTCATGTCCCTGGGCCTGGTCTTCCCCATCGCCATCGCCTTGGGCTTCTTCGGCGGCCGGTGGATCGGCGGCTGGTTCGGCCACGCGCAGGTGGGCCAGTGGATCGGCCTGACCTACGGCATCGCCACAGGGTTCTGGGAGCTCTACAAAGTCACGCAGAAACTGGATCGCATGGACCAGCAGAATCAGGACAAGCAGGACCCGAAGGACAAATCGTGACGAGCTACACTGATGCGGGAAGCGGCCATCTGGTGTGGATTGGGCGATTCCAGTGGATCCTTCTGGGCGCCGGTCTTTTCCTATGGCGACTCGACTCCTGGCGGGCTTCGCTGATCTTCGGCGTGGGCGGTCTCACGAGCCTCGTCTTCTGGTACGCGCACCGCTGGCTCGTGGGCCGCATGCTCACACCCTCCGTGCGCCGCCGCTGGTTCTATGGCGTCCTTGGCCTGGCCAAGCTGGCGTTGATCGCACTGGTGCTGCATGCGATCATGGTTAGCTTTCCGGCGGAAATACTGCCTTTAATAGTCGGTATTTTGCTGTTCGTCGGGGGGATCCTGCTGGAGGCCGCGCGCTTAGTCGTCCGCTCCAGGACCCAGGACCACGAATGATTCCGGTTAGAGGTTGATCCATGGAACACCATCCTTCAGCGCTCTCCATGTTCCTCACGTGGCTGCTGCACCTTCCCAAGGTGTCGGATCCCGGTTTCGCCCATGGTGAAGGCCTCTCTATCCTGGAGCGCTATGACCACCTCTTTGCCGCGGTGCTGGCCGCCCTGGTGACCTTGCTCATCGTGTGGATGATCCGGCGGAAGATGGCTGTCATCCCCGGTCCCCTGCAGCAGGTCATGGAGTACGCCATCAACTTCCTGCGGGAGATGCTCTCGGACAACATTGCTCACCATTCAGAAAAGCATCTTCCCCTGGTCGGGACCATCGGCCTCTTCGTGCTCCTCAACAACCTCTTCGGCCTTGTTCCGGGCATGCCCTCGGGCACCAGCAACTGGAACGTGACCCTCGGCTGCGCCCTCGTGGTCTTCGGCTACTACAACTACCAGGGCATGAAGGAACACGGCGTGGGCAAGTATCTCGGCCACTTCGCCGGACCGGTCTGGTTCCTCTGGATCCTCATGTGGCCCCTCGAGATCCTGGGTCTGTTCTCCCGCATCCTGAGCCACTCCCTGCGCCTCTTCGGCAACATCGCTGGCGAGCATGTGGTCTCCCTCATTTTCTTCGGCCTGATGCCCTTCCTGCTCCCGGTGCCCATGATGCTGATGGGCCTCTTTTTCGGGCTCATCCAGGCCTTCGTCTTCGTCATGCTGACGGTGATCTACATCTCCGGCGCCGTCGCCCACGAACACTGATTCCGTTCACTGCGGATATCGGGATTCCGAACCCCGTGTCCCCTTTTTCCGAGGTTTCCCATGAAGAAGTTCTTTACCACCGCCTTCCTCTTCACTTTGGCCGTGGCCGCTTTCGCAGCGGACGGCGGCAACAACACCGGTGACTTGTTCAAGGGCCAGTTCCTGGCTCACCTCTCCCTCGCCATCGCGGCCGCCGGCTGCGGTCTGGCCCAGGGCAAGGCCGTGGTCGCCGCCTGCGAAGGCATCGCCCGCAATCCCCAGGCCGCCGGCAACATCCGCACGACCATGATCATCGGTCTGGCCCTCATCGAAGCCCTCGTGATCTACGTCCTCGTGGCCGCCTTCGCTCTTCACTAGGCCATAGAAAGTTGGTTTGCCCAAAAAGGGGTGCCTCCAAGGCGCCCCTTTTTTCAGGATGAAGACGAAATGCCGATCAAGCTGTTAGAGCCTATGCTGAAACATCCGCTGTTTCCCCTGCCCCCCGAAGTCACGAAGGTGATCCTGGGTGGGGGCTCGCTCATCGACCAGCCGGGCGTCCAGCTTCCCTCCCTGGCCCTGGCCCGGGACTTCGCCTTGAATTACGGCTACGACGTGGATATCCCCACCCAGCGGGCCCACCTGGTCAACGTCTTCGAGGATGCCCTCGCCTTCATGGAGGAAGTGATCCTGGAAGGAATGGAGCTGCATCTGCCCCCGGAGTTCTTCGATCTCCAGAACCCTATGGATCTGCTCGTCTGGGCTTCTAAGCGCCCCATGGATCTCCGGGCCCGCTGGAGTTGCGCGCTGCTGCGGGTCATGCACACCCTGATCCATCTCGACAACAACGTCTACCTTCGCTTCCTCCCTGAGATTCAACAGCAAATTTTCGATCGCTACGAGCGGTACCTCGTGCCAACTTCCAATGGCGGCTGGATGCTGAAGGGGCAGTACGAAGTGCCGCTACTGGCCGTCAAGCGCAAGGAGAGCAAGGATCGTGTCTCCATGCTGCTCAAGCTCCTCCACAAACCGGAGAACGTGGCAGAGACGATCTACGATCAGATCGGCATCCGGCTCGTCGCGGAGGACCTGCTGGGCGTGCTGGCGACCATCCGGTTCCTCATCGACCACCACGTGCTCATGGCCACCCACATCAAGCCTTCCCGCACCCGGAACCTGATGGTGGATCTGGCCGCGCTGGAGCGGTGGATGACCCAACTCCCGTCCGGATTCACGTTCGACCAGCTGGAGCCGAAAGAAAAAAAGGAGATTCTTTCCGCTTTGACCCTCAAGATCGAACAGCCGGAGATCAATCCCTTCTCCAGCAGCAGCTATTCCGCCGTACAGTTCACCGCCCAGACCTTGATCCGGCTGCCTAGTCCGGCCGTTTCAGCCCTCGAAGAGATCCAGACCCGGCTGCAGACCATGGGAAAACCCGAAATCGGTGACCTGTTGCACATTCCAGAGTTGATCCAGGAACAGGACGAGTTTACTTTCTTCTTTGCACACGAAGTACAAGTGATGGAACGAACGGGATTCAAGAGTATATTGTCTGGACCGGCCTCTCATGCTGAGTACAAGCTTAGGCAGAAGGAAGCCGCCCGGAGACGTGTCTTGCAAGGTATCGCGGCGCAGGAGGCCCCATGTTGAACATCCAGACCCGTCAGGAAGGCAACGCCTCGGTGGTGACCATTCAAGGAAAGGTCAACTTCGAGGTCACGGCCCAACTGAGAGACGTCATCCGTGACACGGTGACCACCCAGCAGCCCAAGCTCCTGGTCATCAATCTCGAGGGTGTGAATTTCATCGATTCTTCAGGACTCGGCCTGCTGGTGGCCGCGCGCAACAGCGTGGACAAGAACAACGGCAAGCTCCATCTCTGCGGTCTGCCGCCTCAGGTCAAGAAGACCTTCGATCAGACCAATCTGACGAACTATTTCTCGATCTTCGCCACGGAGCAGGACGCTCTGCGCGGAGCCTGATCCGCTCATAAAGGCCTCCCCATGACGAAGGGCGTGGTTCTTGTCGTCGACGACGAGGCACAGATACGGGATATTCTCGGCTTCTACTTGAAGCGGGCGGGGTATCAGGTCCTGCTGGCGGAAGACGGGCGCAAGGCGTTGGACGAGATGGACAAGCTCCAGCCGGACTTGATCCTCTCGGACCTGCGCATGCCCGAGCTCGCGGGAGATGAGCTCTGCCGGATTGTGAAGGGCAAGCCCGAGACCCGGGACATCTACTTTGTGCTGGTCTCCGCCATGGATGGCAGCTCCTCCAAGATCGGGGGGCTGAACCTGGGCGCTGACGACATGATCACCAAGCCCTTCCATGCCCAGGAAGTGATGGCCAAGGTGGAGTCCGCCTTCCGCCTCATCGCCATGCAGAAGGAGATCAAGCGCCAGAACCAGGAGCTGATGCGGTTCCAGGAGCGCATGACCGCGGAACTGTCGCTCGCGGCAAGGCTCCAGATCGGCCTTCTGCCCTCCATTCCTGGACAGGCGGCGGGAATCCGCTACACCCATCGCTACCTGCCCGCCGAAGGCATCGGCGGCGATATCTACACCATTCTCCCCGCGGTGGATGGCGGCGTGGCCTTGCTCATCGCCGATGTGAGCGGACACGGCGTGACGGCCGCGCTCATCTCCGCCATGGTGAAGACCTTCTTCGAGGCGCAGGTGCGGCAGGGCGGCAATCCGCTCACCTGGGCTCAGGCCATGAACCGCGATCTGACGCGCAGTACGTTGTCCGAACAGTTCGCCACGGCCTTCCTCGCGCATCTGGAGCCCTCTTCCAACACCATGCGGTACGTGGTGGCCGGACACGACGCGCCCATGCGCATCACCCAGGGTGCGCGTGGGGGCTCCCTCAAGCCCGAGCTGTTGCCGGGCAAGGGCTTCATGCTGGGCATCGACGAGGATCTGCCCTTCACGGAACAGTCCTGTCCCTTCGAGGTGGGCGACCGCATGATCCTGTTCACCGACGGCCTCGTGGAAGTGGAACGGGAGGACCGGACTCTTCTTGGACATGACGGGCTGGTGCAGGTCTGCGCCGAGCTGCCCCGGGATGCCGAAGGCGCGGCCGATCACATCGTCGACAAGGTGCGCCGCTTCAACGACCCCATGGCCTTCGTGGACGACGTCACCCTCGTGGTGATGGACCGCGTCTAGCGATTGCCTAGAACGTAGCCTTCACGCCGAACTGGAACTGTCGGCTGGGGCCGAATGCCAGCGCCGATCCGTAGGCATGGGGGGCGGGGGCCGAAAGAATGTTCTGCACCTTCAGGACATTCGCGGAGTTGAATAGATTGAAGATCTCCAGAAGGCATTCCAGGCGGACCTTCTTCAGCTTCAACTCCCGCGCCAATCGCAGATCCACGGTCTTGATGGCGGGTCCGCGCTCGCTGTTGCGCCCCACGCCGGATGGACGATCGGAAGAGCCATCGCCGTTCACATTCAGGTCATAACCCACCAGCTGGCTATAGGGCCGCCCGGAGGCCCACTGGGCGATGACGGACACCGTCCAGTTCCTCAGGAGTGGATGCTGGGAGCGGGTGCGGTACACGCCGCTGAGCTGCACCTGGTGAGTCTGGTCCTCGGCGCTGGGGCCCCATTCCTGGCTGGGATCGAAGGGATTCTGAAGGGGAAAGTCGGGCGCCCAATCTGTGTAGTTGTCCTCGGCCTTTCCGTGTGTATAGCTGAGCGCCAGGGAGAGGGCATCGTTCACGGTCCACTGCCAGGCGATCGTCTGGCCCCAGTAGCGGCTCTCTCCACTGCCATCGATCCGGAGGATCTGGCTGTACCGCAGATCCGGACGGCGCGGAATGCCGTTGTAGAGCACATAGGCATTCACATCCCGCACGTTCATGAAGCCGGAGCCGCGGGAATAGATGAGATCCAAGGTCAGGCGGTGGTTGGGGCGAGGCACCCACTCCATGCCGAGGTTCCACGACTTGGTCTCAGGCATGCCGTACGAGCCGGGAATGACCATCACTGGTTTGTACCCAGGCGGTGGGAACGGAAGCACATGCCCCGGCACGAACCAGAATCCAGGCAGCAGGGGCGGCTGCAAGGTCAGCAACCTGGGGAGATCATCCAGGAAGGTGTAGAGGTAGGTCTGTGTGTCGCGGTTGTTGTACAGGCGAGGCCCGAAGAGGGATCCGAGCTGGGTGCTGCCGGAGTAAACACCGTAGCCCCCGTAGACACGCACAGGATCCGATACCTGCCAGCTCCCGGAAATCCGCGGAGAGAGCCGGCTGCTGCTCCAATCCTTCTGGGTCTTGAACTGCTCCGCGAAGAACGCGCTGGGCAGCCGGGTCGGCCCAAGAATGGGATCCACCGTCGCCGGAGGATTCTGCAGATCCCAATAGGCGGAATCGTCGAAGGCGGGAAGGCGCTCCCAGTCGTACCGCAGTCCCGCCTTCAAGAGGAACCGGGGATGGATCTGCCAATCGTCCTGCAGGAAGAGGGCATTGGAATCGGCATTGAAGCTCGTGGTGGGATCGCCCCAGCTCTGCAAGTAGGCCGAAGGGAAGCCCGCGTTGAAGGCCGTGAGCGAATCCGAGAACAGCCCGGGCAGCGGCTGGAACACATAGACCCCGGAGGTGTTCTGGTCCACGGTGCCGTGGTTCTTGGAGTGGAGGAGATCCACGCCTACCTTCAGCACATGGTTGCCCAGCGAAAAGGTCGCGGTGTCCGCCAGCTGGAAGTAGTCCGTGTGAAGGTCCTGGGGCGTCAGCCGCTGCGTCCCGAATTGCGCCACACCCGTGATGTCCACGGAGACCCCGCCCGTCGAGTCCATGGACTGCAGGGACGAATTCTCTTTGGCGTACATGAACCTGGCTTCGTTGATCCAGCGCTCGCTCCCAAGCCATTGATGGGAAACGGCCAGCTGAGTGTTCCGCTTGTCCAGGGTTCCGCCAGCCGACCTGGCGATGATATCGCCCCAGGGAATCTGGTCCTCCTTGGTGTCCTGACCGGTGGAGAGACGGAAGCTCCACTTGTGACTGGGACTCGGAAGGTAATCCAACTTCACAAGAGCCGTGGTCTCGGTCTCCTCCACCGGTTGGGGGCCGTCCTGGACCAGGAAGCCCGCAGCAGCAATGGAAGGTAAAGCGAAAACAGGGTCGATGTCGACGGTCTTCACATCGGACTTGCGGAACCGTTCCACACTGGCGAAATAGAAAAGGCGATCGGGAATGATCGCTCCGCCCAAGCTGGCCCCGAACTGTTCCTGGTGGAATTCGCTGTGGTCGCCGCCATCGGCGGACCGCGCGTCCCACTGCCCCGGCCGGTAGAAGGCGAACACCGACCCGGTGGTCTCGTTTCCGCCAGATTTCAGGATGCTGTTCACGACACCACCACTGAGGCGGCCGTACTCGGCGGGAAGAGCTCCTGTCACCACCTGGAATTCCTGCACGGCCCCCTGGCTGATGGGACACCCTACGGCCCCGGTGCCCAGATCGTTGTTGTCCAGCCCATCGATCAGAAATCGGTTCTGCCTTGGATTCATGCCCCGGAAGGTGAGCCCCGAAGTGGGCACGCCCCCGGTCACGGGCGTGTTCGAAAGGGCCACCCCGGGCACCGTTAGACTGAAATCCACAAAACTGCGCCGATTGATGGGGAGGTTATCGATCAGCATTGGATCAATGACCCTCGAAACCTGGGTGCGCTGCGGATCAGCGCCCGGGGCTTCCGCCACCACCTCCACGTAGCCTTGGCTACCCGTGGACAATTCCACATCCAGCAACGATACCGTCCCGATGAGCACCTGGACATTCCGGAGCTTGCGGGTTGCGTAGCCAGGGGCTTCCACGGTCAGCGTATAGATTCCAGCTGGTACGACGCGGAATCCGTATTCCCCCCGGTCGTCGGACTTCAGAATGCGCGTTTCCCCCGTTGCCAGGTTCAGAAGGGAGAGGACAACCCCGGGAACCGCCTTCTTGGCCTCCGAGAACCATACCCGGCCCTTCAAATCGCCCGTGGTGATACCAACGCTCTGCGCCCCGAGTGTGAGCGAAGATAGGACGATGGCACAGACGATTCGGCTGGTACGCAATGAGTGCATTACGGATCCGTCAAATTGGAACGAACACCCTTTTCTCTTCGACGGACTGACCGCCTCTCGTAAGGAAAATCCTGCATGAACCAATCGTTTTTTCCAAGTCAAAAATCGCCTCTGGATTCGCCCGATCCCGATTGGCGCCCCTACCTCCACTTGTTCGGTTCCCGCGAAGCCGTCCATCCCGAGATTGGTCCATGTTTCATCTGCGAGGGCCGCTACCTGGTGGAGGAGGCCCTGAAGGCTGCGCATTCTGGCGATTTGCGGGTCCTCTCCGTCCTGACTACGCCTCGGTTCGCCCCGCAGTTTCACGGGTCGCTTCCCGACGGAACACGGTTTCTTGTCGCTGAAGAAGCGTCCGTGAATGGGCTGCTCGGTTTCCAGTTCCACAGGGGGGTCCTCTGCTGCGTCCAGCGGCCACCGGAACCCAGTGAGGAGTGCATCCTTTCCGCGAAACGGCTGCTGGTCCTCCCGCGCCTCGACAATGTGGACAACCTCGGCCAGCTCCTTCGGACCGCCGCGGCTCTTGGTGTGGAGGCTGTGCTCACGGGAAAGGGCCCTGGCCCCTTCGATCGCCGCACGGTCCGCGTTTCCATGGGAGCTGCCTGGCGCATCCCGGTCTTGCAGACCGATGAGCTGTTTTCCTGGATTCAACGCTGGCGTGCCTTTGAGCCCTCCGAGGTGGTGGGCGCCGCGCTCACGAATTCCGCGAAGGGCATCCAGCAGTGGACACCCGCGCCCCGGACCGCGCTGGTGCTGGGCCCCGAAGACAAGGGCCTGGATGGGGATTGGCTAGCCCTTTGCGATCGCTTGGTGGTCATCCCCATGGCCCGGCACATGGACAGCCTCAACGTCGCGGCGGCCGGAGCGATCCTCATGCACTGGATGATGGGTCCCGGCGCCACCACACAGCCAGAGTAGGATGGGGGCATGACTCCCGCACCGAGCGTTCCTCAGCCACCGCGCCTGTCCCTCCTCAAACCGTCCAGCCCCGAGGACTACCGGGAGCTGATCCTGCAGGCGGATTATTTCGAGGGCCAGATCGATACCCGCGCCTTCCGCGCTCAGCACCAGCACTACCCGGTGGTCTCGTCCAATCCGCTCGTGCTGGAACCCGAACGGGGCAGCTGGGTCTACGTGGAACGCTTCGGTGCCGTCGTGTTCTGGAACTGCACGGAGAACGTCGTCCAGGCCTTCCAGAAGGATCTGCAGGCGCTCCCGCACGCTGGCCAGCGCATCGGCTCCGCCCAGGACAGCCTCACGGTCCTGGTGGGTGCCGACGAGGACATGGTGGGCTTCAGCGCCGTCTGGCTGCGGGAACTGACCCTCGACAAGCTCAAGATCATCTCCCTGGCCATGGCCCAGAGCGTAGCCCTCGACTACTTCGAGAACAGCGTCAGTGCCGCCATGGCGCGCTTCCAGCCCGTGGTGCGCTCCCTCCGCGAGGAAGGCAAACTGCGGCTCACGCAGAATGGCGTACTCGCCTTGGTGGGTTTCGCCATGGAGATCCGCGCGGTGGTGCTCGAGAACCTGACCCTCTTCGATGATCCGCCGGAATCCTGGGAAAGCGAATCCCTGGCCCATCTGGACTCTGCCCTCTTCGATCAGTTCGATCTGGAAGAGCGCATCGGCGCCATCAACCAGAAGCTCGCCTACCTGAAGGACGCGGGCTCGTCCTTGATGGAAGTCCTTACTACCCGCAAGAGCCTGCGGCTGGAGTGGATCGTCATTATCCTCATCGCCATCGAGATCGTCTTCTTCGTGTGGAAGGAAATGCTGCCGAAATAGCGTCGGAACCGCGAAAAACGCGAAAGAACGCTAAAAAATCTGAACCTATATCTCGGACCATTTTTCGCGAAAGCGAAGCGCTTTCGCGGTTACTGCTCTCTTACCGGTACTCTTCCCAATTGATCCCCCGCATGTCCCCGTTGCGCACGAAGGCGCGGTGCATCGCGAGTCCCAGAGACAGGGAAAGCGGCGCGTGGCCAGCCTTGGTGAGCCGAAGGTAGTCGCGGAGCTGTTCGCGGTAATCGGGATGGGCGCACTGCTCGATGATGATCTTCGCGCGTTCGTGGGGATCCTTGCCCCGCAGGTCCGCCACGCCGTGCTCGGTGACCACGATCTGCACGCAGTGCTCGCTGTGGTCCTGATGCGAGGCGAGGGGCACGATGGCGGAGATCTTCCCGTCCTTGGCGGTGGAGGGGCACGAGAAGATCGACAGATAGGCGTTCCGCGTGAAGTCGCCGGACCCGCCGATGCCGTTCATCATGGTCTTGCCCATGACGTGGGTGGAGTTAACGTTGCCGCCCAGATCCACCTCGATGGCGGTGTTCATGGAGACGATGCCGATGCGCCGCACGATCTCGGGATGGTTCGAGATTTCCTGTGGACGCAGTACGATCCGCTTCTTGTAGTACTCGATGTCCCCGGCGACCTTCGCCATGGCTTCGGGCGAAAGGGTCAACGCCGTGGTGGAAGCGAAGGTGCAGCGGCCGTTTTCCAGGAGAGGCACCACGGAGTCCTGCAGGACTTCGGTGTACATCTGGAAGGGCGGGATCTCCGTGCTGCGGCCCAGGGCCCCGAGCACGGCGTTGGCGATGTTGCCCACGCCGGACTGCAGGGGCAGGAATTGTGGCGGAATGCGCCCCGCCTTCATTTCCGCCGCCAGGAACTCGGCCACGTTCTGGCCGATGCGATCCGTCACCGGTGTGGCTTCGTCAAAGGCCCCGGTCTCGTCGGCCAGATCCGTCCTCACGATGCCCACGATCTTCTTGGCATCCACCACACAGATGGGCGAGCCGATTCGGTCCGAAGCACTATAGACGGGAATCTCCTGGCGCGCAGGCGGGTCCAGAGGTTCGAAGATGTCATGGATTCCCAGAAGACTCGAGGGATGCCGTGCATTCAGCTCGATGAGGATCCGGTCGGCCAGACGCAGGTAGGTATTGGAGGCGCCCACCGACGTGGAAAGGACGATACCGCCACCGGGTGTGATATCGCAGGCCTCCACCACGGCCCAGTGGATGGGCCCCAGGAAGCCATAGCGGGCGTTCTGGGGCAGCACGGAAAGGTGCATGTCCACGAAGCGGACTTGGCCCGCGTTGATCTGCTTCCGGAGCGTGGCGTTGGACTGGTACGGCGTGCGGAAGCTGATGGCCTCGGCTTCGGCCAGGGCGCCATCCAGGCTCTTGCCCGTGGAGGCGCCCGTGAGGACGCCCACCTTGAACTCGCGCCCGGCAGTGTGTTCCCGCTTGGCCTTCTCGGCCAGGGCCGCGGGAATGGCCTTCGCGGCCCCAGCGGGCGTGAAACCGCTGAAGCCGATGGTCTGGCCGTTCTGGATGAGTTCGGCCGCTTCGGCGGCGCTCAAGCTCGGGAAAGGAAGGGACATGGAGAAACCCCCTGGAAGCGTTGCGCCAAGTTGTATTCCGGGCTCCATTCACCAGGTTTCCGGAGGGCGCCTTTTTCACTTTATAGGGCGCGCTGGGGCTTCTCAATCCCGGGTTGATTCATCTCGATCAGGTGTGCGGTTCATCGCACCTTCAGCGTTTGGGTTCTACTTCGATGGCGGGTTTAACGGTGGGACAGGCGAACACACAGAGACCGCACCCCGTGCAGCGGGTCTCGTCCACCAGCGGATGGGCAGGCGTTCCTTCTGTCATCCGGATCGCCTCACCCGGGAACGGACAGTGTTCTACACAGACCTGGCAATCCTGTGCCGGTCTATTCTCCGCCGGGTAGGTCAGGCAGCGCGAAGGATGGATCCTGGCGGTTCCCATCTTCACGGCCGCGGGGCCAGATTTTTCTTCACTCCCGATCCTGCGCACAGGCCAGACCAAGGCTCCATCCGGACAGGCGGGAATGCAGGGCAAGTCCTGGCACAGAAAACAGGGCATGCTCCGGGGCTGGATGTAGGGAGTCCCCGCAGCCAGCCCCGCTGAAGCAGGTGCCTTGACCAAGGCCGCTTGAGGACACGCAGGTAGGCACTTGTCGCACCGCGTGCAGGTGGACAGAAAAGCCAGCTCATCGAGGGCTCCCGGTGGACGCAGCCACTGGCGCTCGCCACCCGTGATCACGTCCTCCACTTTTTCGGCCACGAAGCCACCCACAAGCAGTCCCAGGTTCCTGAAGAAAGTTGAGCGTGGTTGGGGTTCGTCGAGCTTCCCTGCCATTTGCGCTATCTCCGCAAGGCGTCCAGGCAGAGGAAGGGCACGTCCAGGTGCAGGCCGCCCCGCTCCAAGGCTAAACGGTTGAGACGTCCCTCCAGGAAGGCGAAGAACTCCGGGGCCTGGTCCTTGGGAAGGATGGACATCCAGGGTGGCAGGAAGGCCAGATGGATGAACCAGTGCTGGAATAGCGCAGTGCCGTTCAAGAAGGACCACGTGAAGGATTCCTCCCGTACCTTGCGCACATCGAATCCAGCCTTGTCGATGAGCTCCCGCCACTCCGCGCTGGTCTTCCGCTTTGACTGGATATGGCGATGCAAAGCTTCGATTTCCGCCTTCATCCCCCGATCCTCGAGGAGCATTTCGAACATCTCGTAGAAGAGCGAGAAGGTCTTGGGAAGGTTCGCCGTCATCACGAGCTGGGCTCGGGGCTTGGCGACGCGAGCGCATTCATTCAAAACCTGGTCCACATCCCGCACATTGTTCAACCCGTTGTTGGAGACGATGAGATCGAAGCTCTGATGCTCAAAGGGCATGGCTTCCGCCTCTCCCTGCAACAGCCGCACATTCGTAATGCCGCGCAGAGAGGCTTTGGCCTCCGAACGCTCGATGGCGGGTTTCCAAGGATCCAGCCCGGTAACTTCACCCCGTGGTCCAAGGCGCGAAGCCAGCTCCAGCATGGGAAAGCCAAAACCGCAGCCCAGGTCCAGGACCTTCATGCCGGGCAGGAGCTTGACCATTTCAAGCAAGGCCAGTCCGAAGGGCGCAGACCAGAGCGGTAGCTCATCGGTGGCCGCGACAACTTGCGGTTCCCCGGATTCAAAACGCGATCGGAATAGTTCTTGGTGGCTGGAATTCATGAGAAGCCTCACAGCCCCAGGATGCGCAGCGTGGGCTGCAGCGTGCCCCAGAGAATGGGATCATAGCCGAGGGTCAGTACGCCAGAGCGCCCATCGGAGCCCAGAGCAAGATGGGCCAGCAGATTCGCGCTCACGGCCACGTCGCGGCTGCTGGGGGGCTGCTCCGCCCACTGGACCCCAGCCGGAGCGGCTTTCCGCGTGAGCGCATTTCCTTCGCTGGAGCCCAGGTGGAGGATCAACAGGTCGCCATGGAAAGATGGGACCCGAACCTCGATCATGTTCCCGCGCGGAGTCTGGGGCACCAATTCGAAGGCGGCGCGATAGCCGAGCTTTTCCATGGGCGGTTCCTCGCCGTTGAGGACGGCCAGGGTCTGCTCCATGAGGCCATCCAGCCCCCGGTCACCCAGATAGGCCACCGACCGCAGATGGGTTCCGGCGACATTTCCCAGACCGTCAACCAGGCTGGGCAATAGCGCCAGCACTTGATCCAGGGCTGGCCGGCCCTTGAAAGCCTTGGCCTGCTTGGGCCAAGCACCAGCAAGGGGAAGTGGATCCAACTTTGGGTCTGCATTGAAGCGGAGGTCCAGCACCCCCCCAGGGAATCCTGCTAGCAGGTCTTCGCGCTGGGGTGTATCCGCCAGGATCACGGTATCCAGGCCTTCCAGCAGCACAGGCTCCGGGGCGAACACCACGAGATCGCCTTCCTCCTCGTCCCTGGACAGGGGGCCTGTGGCCAAGGGCAGCACAGAACAATCACGGGATTCCAGACATTGGACAAGTTCGCGGCCCAGCAGGGTCTGGGCGCCTACGACGGCAAGTTTCAGCATCGATTCACCACTCACAGTTCAAACGCGGATTTCCGCCGCTTCGGCGGCGCGATGGTCCTTCAAGGCATTAGCCACTTCCTTGCCGAGGAATTGCTTCACCTGATCCGCCGCCCGGCCCGTGAAGCGGGTGGGACCCAGCAAGGCCAGCAATTCGGCTTCGTTCATGTTCCAGGCGGGATCCGCGGCCAGAAGGGCGAGCAGCTCGTTCCCCTTCCCCTCCTGCTTGATGCGGCGGCCAGCCTCCATGGAAGCTACACGGAAGTGCTCGTGGAGATCCTGGCGGTCCCCGCCCCGTTTGACGCCCTCCATGAGCATGACCTCGGCGGCCATGAAGGGCAGCTCACTCATGAGCCGGGCCTCGATCATTTTCGGGTTCACCACCAAGCCCGAGGCCACGTTCTTGTAAAGCACGAGGATGGCGTCGACCGCGAGCAGGCCCTGGGAAATGGTCAACCGGCGATGGGCGCTGTCGTCCAGGGTACGTTCCATCCACTGGGTGGCCGTAGTCTGGTAGCTGCTGGGCATGAGGCCGAGGGTGAACCGGGCCAGGGAATTGATCCGCTCGCTGCGCATGGGGTTGCGCTTGTACGGCATGGCGGAGGAACCGATCTGCTTCTTCTCGAAAGGCTCTTCCACTTCCTTCAGGTGCTGGAGCAGACGCAGGTCGCAGGCGAACTTGGAGGCGCTGGCGGCGATGCCGCAGAGCACCTGGCCGATGCGGTCCTCCAGTTTCCGCGTGGAAGTCTGCCCGCTCACGGGGATGGCCGGGTAGCCAACCTTCTCGCAGAAACGATGTTCCAGCTCTTCCACCTTGCCACTGTCGCCTTCGAACAACTCCAGGAAGCTGGCCTGGGTCCCCGTGACGCCTTTCACGCCTCGCACCGGTGTCGTGCGGATGACGTGATCCAGATCCTCCAGATCCAGGAGCAGATCCTGGAGCCAGAGGCAGGCCCGTTTGCCCACGGTGGTGGGCTGGGCGGGCTGGAAGTGGGTGAAGCCCAGGCAGGGCTGATCCTTCCATTCCTCCGCAAACATTGAAAGGGCCGCGATGATGTCCTGGAGCCGGGAGCGGAGGAGTTTCAGAGCCTCCTGGCAGATGAGCAGGTCGCCGTTGTCCGTGGCGAAGCAGCTCGTGGCCCCGAGGTGGATGATGGGCCGGGCCTTGGGCGCGATATCCCCCCAGGCGTAGATGGCAGCCATGACGTCGTGGCGCAGGGCGGCCTCGTGGTGGGCGATGGCCTCCAGGCTCACATCATCCTGGGTGGCCTTCAGTTCCTCGATCTGTTCCTGGGTGATGGGCAGGCCCAGTTCCCTTTCCGATTCCGCCAGGGCGATCCAGAGGCGCCGCCAAACCCTCATCCGATAGAGGGGTGATAACAGCCGCACCATGGCCTTGGAGGCATAGCGGCTGGAGAGCGGGTGCTCGAAGTGCTCAAGTTCTGGCAAATCATAGGGGGGAAGGATCGGCATGGTCGATTTCCTGGAGATCTCCAGTTTGGCAGATCCCGTGCGGATCCACGTCTCATGTTCCATGTGGAACAGGAATCGGGCTGACAACCCGCAAGACGTAACCCGAAATCCCTTTCCGGTGCCATCCCGTGCAGGGACCTTGGAATATCAGCACACAATCTGAACGAAAAACATTCGTTGATGTTGCAATATGTCCAACGTCACACGGCAAGTCGTGAGATGATGCTGACCAATTCTTATCGAGGTGTCCCATGCCCATGTACGAAACACTTCGCAATGCCGATCCGGCGGTCTTCCAGGCCCTGGATCTGGAGGTGCAGCGCCAGCGCCACCACCTGGAGCTCATCGCCTCGGAGAACTACGTCTCCCGGCCGGTCATGGAGGTCATGGGCAGTCACTTCACCAACAAATACGCCGAGGGCTACCCCGGCCGACGCTACTACGGCGGCTGCGTGAACGTGGACACCATCGAGGACCTGGGCCGCGCCCGCGCCAAGGAACTCTTTGGTGCCGAGCACGCCAACGTCCAGCCCC
>DCFP01000089.1:17848-18174 GCA_002319925.1 Holophagaceae bacterium UBA1801
CGGCGCCCAGGCCAACATGGCCGTCTACCTCTCCGCCCTGAAGCCCGGTGACACGGTCCTGGGTCTCGATCTGGCCCACGGCGGCCACCTTACCCACGGCCATCCCCTGAACAGCTCCGGCATCCTCTACAAGTTCGTGGGCTACCAGGTCCGGAAGGACACCGAGCGTGTGGACATGGATCAGGTCCGTGATCTGGCTCGGGAGCACAAGCCCAAGATGATCGTGGTGGGCGCCTCCGCCTATCCGCGCATCTTCGACTTCCCCGCCTTCCGCGCCATCTGCGACGAAGTGGGCGCCCTCATGATGGTGGACATGGCCCACATCG
>DCFP01000089.1:18428-18765 GCA_002319925.1 Holophagaceae bacterium UBA1801
CCCACATCGCGGGCCTCGTGGCCACGGGCCACCACCCAAGCCCCGTGCCCTACGCCGACTTCACCACCACCACGACTCACAAGACTCTCCGCGGACCCCGCGGTGGTCTGATCCTGTGCAAGGAGAAATACGCCAAGGACCTGGACCGCGCCGTCTTCCCCGGTGTCCAGGGTGGTCCCTTGATGCACGTCATCGCCTCCAAGACCATCGCCCTGGGCGAGGCCCTCAAGCCCGAGTTCAAGGACTACCAGGCTCAGGTCATCAAGAACGCTGCGAAGCTCGCTGCCACCCTCCAGGCCAAGGGCTGGCGCATCGTCTCCGGCGGCACGGACAACCA
>DCFP01000089.1:19105-23988 GCA_002319925.1 Holophagaceae bacterium UBA1801
GCCGGCATCACCGTCAACAAGAACGGCATCCCCTTCGATCCCAACCCGCCCCTCAAGCCCTCGGGGATCCGCATCGGCAGCCCCGCCGTCACGACCCGCGGCATGAAGGAAGCGGAAATGGAACTCATCGGCGCCTGGATCGATCAGGCCCTCCGTAATCGCGCGGACGTAGCCGCCGTGACCAAGGTCCGAGACGAAGTCTTCCACCTCACGGAGAAGTTCCCCATCCCCGAGTAGTTCCCAGCCAAAATTACCAAGCTAGGGCGCGGATCTTCCGCGCCCTAGCTTTATCTGGAGAGCTCCGTTACAGCTTCGTAGACGCCCTGCACCACCTGCGCCATCCGCCCATAATCCAGGCGGTCGGCCGTATCCCCTGCGGTGTGGTAGGCGAAATTGCGGTTGTCTGCGGTGTCCGTGATCATCACCGCTGGAAAGCCCGCATCCCAGTACTGGTAGTGGTCCGAGAAATCGATGCCGGGAACCGAGCGAGGGGCATTGCAGGACACGACCGGCAACGTCGTCGCTTGGCGCATGGAGGTCTTAACCCGGCGGACCAGCCTGATGGAGTTCATATCACCGACCACCGAAATGTAGTTCCCCTTCGATGGATAGACGGCATCCATGACGCGAACCGGATAGGTCTGGCTGTTCTCCTGGTCAGAGAAGTACCCGATCATCTCGAGGCTAAGCATGGCCCGCACCTGGATGTGGTTCGCCTTCAGGAGCGCGGCATGCCTGGCGCTTCCCATGTTCCCGGTCCGGAAGAAGGGGGGCTCCTCAAGGGTAAAGGCAACGATTTCCACCGGTGCGATGGGCGGATGTTGTCCCAGCAACCTCGCCAACTCCAGGAGCCCGGCAACACCGCTGGCATTGTCATCGGCTGCGGGAAAGGGTCCGCAGGCATCGTAGTGGGCACCCACGACGATCCGCGAACCCTCCTCCGGGCCGAAACGGGCGATGACGTTGCGCCGCGTGATTCCATCCACCACGAAGGTCTGCTCGGAGATTCGGCCCCCCACATTCCGTAGTTGCTCCGAGAGGTAGGCGGCGGTTTGGTCCAGGTTGTCCGCGTGCCCGCAATCCCTCGGCCGGAAGGTTTCAGCCAACATCCGGACATGCTTTTCGAGGGCGATTCCATCCACCTTGGGCGTATCACTTTTCACTTTGATTGGCCAAAGGGGCTGGGTCACGGTTATCCATCCGGACAGAATCAAGGCCACCACCACGCCCAGCGCGACGCCAAGAATGCGCAGCCAATGGACTACGGTCTTCCGGCTGACAAGCACTAATCGAGGCTTCAACTCCCGCTGGTTCATGGGTTCATCCTGCCAGAATGAATCCATGGAAGCCGATGGGATCTTCGTATATGGGCCGATGCGCCAGGGAGGGCGCGAACATCCGTGGCTGCAGCGAACCCGTCCCCAGGGCCACTGCCGGGCCTGGGCTGCGGGACGCCTGTTCCATCTCCCCAATCAGGGAATACCTGCGCTGATCTCCTGCCCTGAACCCGATTCAGCGCCACCTTCTCCGGGCTGGGTCGTGGGCGAATTCGTCGGATACGAAAGTGAAGAGGAATTGGAAGCCGCCTTGGCCGATCTCGACCAGGTGAAGGATGTGGATAACGGGCTTTACGTGCGCCGGATCCTGCCGGTGATCCTGGATTCCGGCCACCGGTATGGCGCCTGGGCGTACGTCTTCGACACGGATCGCCTCATCCATCTCGAACAGCATGGAGTGGAGCTGATGGATGGGGACTGGGCGGCCTATCTCGAGGGATGATTCAGCAAAAAATCAGTGCTGCTGATCCGAGCCCAGAATGCTCTCAGCGATCTGTTTCGCGAGCCAAGGCGCGATGGAGTACTTGCCGGTGTCCACGGAGTAGTAAGTACCCTCGCGCTGAATGCCGATGCGGTCCCGGCGATGCAAGGTGGAGTTGGGATCATCAAGGGAACCGCGCCCCATGGCGAATACCCACCCACCGCCAAGGGTGAGCTGGGTGGCCCGTTGGACAATGGTGCGAGCCGCGGGGATATATTGCGCCAGGTTCGAGATGATCGACTCGATGATCAGGCCGCGCTCCTGTTCACCCAGATCAGAAATGGCCGGTGGATCGAGTTCACAGCCCTCCGCCATCAGGCCCGCGGGGTACCAGGAAAGGTAGAAGTCGCGTCCCGTATAATTCTTCAAATCACCGAAGGGTCCCACGGAGACCACAGCGCTGGGGGCGTCCAAAGGTACATCGGTCCTGGCGAACAGGGACAGCCGGTACCGATGCGTCCAGCCAGCGGGCGGATGAAGTCCTATCCGGGCGTCCAACCCGATCCGGCCCTCCCACATGGCATTGACTACGCAATCGAAGGGCTCAAAGGTCCTTGCGGCCGTATGCACTTGCCAGGGTCCTTCGTAGCCACCTCCCAGAGAACGCAGATCCGTCACCCGCGCCCCCATACAGGTTGCAATCTGATCCCCGCCCTTCAGGGCTTCCAGGTATCGATCCGCCAGCCAATTCGTGGAGACGGAACGCTCCGGAACCTGGAATCCGCCCAGGATGGAATCCGCATTCGTCATTCCACGAAGCTCAGAATCGCTGAGTCCTTTCACCTGGCATTGCCGGAGGTCCACCAGGTAATCGCCCGCCGCGGGGTCGGCCTGGATGAGCTGAACCACCTCGGCGAAGTAGCGGCCCACGGAGTCCACGGAAGCCACGGATTGTTTGTGGATCAGATAGGTATCATCTGTTTGCGTCATCGCTTCCGAGATGGAACAACCCAGTAGGCCTTCCACCAGGGGTTTGAAGGCGAGCCCTCCCGGCAAGATCCTTCTAGCCGTTGCCAAGGAGGGATCACCAGCGTAGAGGAACCCGAGATGGATCTTGCCTTCGTTCCAGCGGCTTGCTCCGGAAAACGGCTGCGGTGCCGCATCGAAAAGGGTCACCGAACAACCGCTACGGGCGAGCAACAGGGCCGTCGAGCAGCCCAGGATGCCAGCGCCAAGAACGGCGATACGTCTCTCGCTCATGCCGTTCCCTGGCTCCTCGACAACGGTGGATTCAGATCAATTGGCCGAGAGATCCCTGATGTCCAGAAGCACGTCCCGCTCATAGGGAACGCTCGCGAAGACCAGGAGCATGGACCCTTCCTCGAGATAGGTCTGCTGGGCCCAGACGCCGGAACCGATGAACAAGCCTTCACTCCCGTCCTCCAGCACACACTGCTCGTGCCTTTCTTGATAGCGCATATCCACCAGGACGCGACCCGCCAAGCAGACCAGAAACTGATCCCCGTCCCGGTGAGCGTGGCGCCCCCGGACCTTTCCGGTAGGGACTTCGCTGACGATGAAGGCCCGGCAAGGAGTGAATGGCAAGTCACTGAACTCCAGGGGTAGCAGCGTACCCCGCTCGTCACGATGAAGGTGCATGCCCTTCCGCCAGGCCCTGCCCCCGAAGCAGGACCATTCGGAACTCCAGGATTCCGCGGGGCGGGATCGCGTGGGTTCGTTCGAAGAAATGCTGGGCATGGGCTATTCCGTGTATGCCCCATCATCCCACGGCTGTCGCGGAGGCTCTAGAATCCGGATGGAAAAGCCGCCCTGACGGAGGCATTCCAGAGGGGCGCCGCAAGATTCACACGCTTGAGGTTCTCTCGGACGTCCCGGGAGACGGCTTCGGTGTCAAGGATTGCCAGGGCACCGGCCAACCGTTGCTTCTGCCTCGCCAGGGCCTTCATTCGACGCGCATGCCTGAGACTTCGACGGATGGTTTTGGCAGGAATCCATTTGTAGGCGATCAGATCCGACCATGGGTTGGTCAATTGGAAGTCCACCAAGCGCTGGTCGAGGCCTACCATGTCCAGACATGCCTTCAGTGTGTCCCGCAACTCAGGCTGCCGCAGGATGGAGAGCTCCCGTTCATAATGAACGGGATCGCGTTCCCCTTCCAGAACCAGGTGGTGCAGCGTCTGGAGGGCAAACCTCACGACGAGTGGCAGGACTTCCGCTTTTTCATCCTTGCTGACATCCGCCCGCAGGACTTCCCGTGCGGCAGAAAGGATGGTGGCTATTCGTGGAACATCCCGTTGCCTCCAGGTGCAGCTCAAACTGGCCTTCATGTAGCGCTTGTGGCAGAGCATCCGGGGCACGCGCAGAAAAGCGCCATGGAGCGCCAGGTGCGTGAGCCAAGGGAAATCCGCGCTGAATTCCCCCGCCAGAAATTTTTGGATGCCGCCGATGCCTTTCCCAACATCCGTCCGGAACAGGCCTCGGTTGGGAACCCACCAGAGGCTTTCCCAGGACAGCATGGTCCGCAGTCGCGAGGGTGCATCCTCCAGGCGATGGATGTGGGAGAAGGCGCAGGTCTCCTTGGCACCATCCAAGTGGGTCAGTTCGAGATCCGAGAAGGCCAGGACAGCGCCGGGCTCTGATTCCAGGACGTTCACGAGTTCACTGACGTAGCCAGGTTCCAGCCAATCGTCATGGAACGCGAAGAAACAGTACTTCCCCTCCGCGAGCCGGAGCAGTGTGTTGCTATTTTCAGCCCAGCCCAGGCGCCGGGTCTGGTGCAGGACCCGGAATCGCGCGTCCGTCGCGGCAAAAGCCTCGCAGATCGCAGCGGTGTCGTCCGTGGAAAGATCCACAGAGATGTGAATCTGCAGATTCTCGTAAGTCTGCCGCTTCAGCGACTCCAGCGTTTCAAGAATGAAGGCTTCCGCATTCCAGGCCGGTACCATGGCGACAACCAGGGGACGGGTTGCATCTCCGGGATTCATCCAGCCTCACCACCCCAGCAGGTACGCGAAGACCAGCGGGGCCACGATGGTGGCGTCGCTCTCGATGATGAACTTGGGTGTGTCCTCACCCAGCTTGCCCCAGGTGATCTTCTCGTTGGG
>DCFP01000089.1:24300-30086 GCA_002319925.1 Holophagaceae bacterium UBA1801
GATCTGGCAGAAATAGCCCCAGAGCGGCACGTCGGTGAACTCCAGATCCTGGTGCAGCATGGGTACGACACAGATGGGGAAATCGCCCGCGATGCCGCCCCCGATCTGGAACATGCCCAGAGGACTCTTTTTCGTGACCTTCCTGTAATGGTCCGCCAGCCAGGTCATGTACTCGATGCCCGTGCGCACGGTGTGGACATTCTTCACATCGCCCCGGATCACTGCCGCGGCGTACATGTTCCCGAGGGTGCTGTCCTCCCAGCCGGGTACCACGATGGGCACGTTCTTCTCGAGAGCCGCCAGCATCCATGAGTTCTTGGGGTCGATCTGGTAGGACTTCTCAAGAGCTCCGGACTTCAGGATCTGCTGGAAGAATTCGTGGGGGAAGTGGCGTTTCCCTGCCTTGTCGGCCTTCATCCAGACATCCAGCATGGCCTTCTCGATGCGGCGCATGGCCTCCATTTCGGGAATGCACGTATCCGTCACCCGGTTCATGTGCCGGTCGAGGAGGGCCTTCTCGTCCTTCGGCGTGAGATCGCGGTAGTGGGGCACCCGTTCGTAGAAATCGTGGGCCACCAGGTTGAAGATGTCTTCTTCCAGATTGGCGCCGGTGCACACGATGAGATGGATCTTGTCCTGGCGGATCATCTCAGCAAGAGAGAGCCCCAGTTCCGCCGTGCTCATGGCCCCGGCCAGGGTCATCATCATCCTCCCGCCCTGTTCCAGGAAGATCCGGTACCCTTCTGCCGCATCGATGAGGGCTGCCGCGTTGAAGTGGCGGAAGTGATGCTGGATGAAGCTCCCGACGGGACCGAGGGTTCCATTTTTAGGTGTGCTGCTACGTGGCATGGCATCCTTCTTGGACGAAACTTCTATTGTGGAAAGCCTACGCAAGGGTTTCAACCCGGGCTGGACCGGACTCGGAGGCAGTGCATGGATCCCTTTGTGGAACTCGCCCGGTTGACCATCCACCATTTTACGCTCCATAAAAGGCAGCTTGCGGAGATCCCGGAAAGTATCCGGCAAGCCTTGGCGGGACAGCGGGCCGCTACCTTCGTGAGCATCCACACTCTGGATGGCGAACTGCGGGGTTGCAAGGGCACCCTGGAACCTTGGCAGAGCGATGTGGAATCCGAGGTCATCCAGAACGCCATCTCAGCCTGCTCCCGGGATCCCCGGTTCCCTCCCGTCCAGGCAAGTGAGTTATCCAACCTGGAAATCAATGTGGATGTGCTTTCACCCCTGGAACCCATCCAGGGGCCGTCCCAGCTGGATGTGAAGCGCTTTGGCGTCGTGGTCTCGACGCCTGATGGAAGACGCGGCGTGCTCCTGCCGGATATCGAGACCATCGACACCGTGGAGGATCAGATCGCCATCGCCTGCAGGAAAGCCGGGATCAACCCCCGGCGGGAGTCATTCTCCATGCAGCGGTTCACCACCACACGGCATAAATGAGCCCTCAACCCAGACGCTTAAGAAATTCCGCGTCATTCACGACGTAGCGGGTGTGGGTGCCTTCGCCGATCTTGCCCTCCTCATCCCACATCTCACCGGTGAGCTGGATCTTCTTGCCCTCCACGGCGGTGATGGTGGTCTGGCACCGCACCTTCTTGCCGATCTTCGTGGCCTTCTGGTGCTTCACGGCGATCTCGATGCCCACCGTGCTGTGGCCTTCGGGAAGCAGCGCATCGACGCCCCGCTTGGCAGTGATCTCGAAGAGAGCCACCAGGGAGGGCGTGGAGAAGACCTCCAGTCCACCGGAACCCAAGGACGCCGCTGACTCCTGGGGCTGGGCAATCTTCTCGAAGGTGAAGGTGAGGCCTGGTGCGATCGCCATGCCTAGTCCAGTTCCAGTTTCTGCGGCTCCCCGGCCTCGTCCGGCCCGGGATGGGCCGTTTCGGCATCGGCAATGAGGTCCACGTCCTCTTCTTCGTCCAGAGCCTGGGCGCTGGCATCGATCATGGCGAGGCCCACGACGCGATCCGTTTCGGATGCCAGATTCAGGAGCTTCACGCCCATGGCGGCGCGACCGGTCTTGCGCACCTCGTCGATGGCGAAGCGGATGACCATGCCTTCCTGGCTGATGAGCAGACAGCCTTCGCCGGGTTTCACCAGCACGGAACCCACCACGGAACCGTTGCGGACACCGGCGCGGATGTTGATGACGCCCGAGCCGCCCCGGCCCTGGAGCCGGTAGTCCTGGAGCAGGCTGCGCTTGCCGTAGCCCTTCTCGGTGACCGTCAGCAGCATGCCGTGCTCGGCCGTGCTCTCGTCGGCTTCCACGCCTTCCGGCAGGTCAGGCAGCGGATCCGAGACCTCCATGTCCACGATACGGTCCCCGGAGCCCAGGCGCATGCCGCGCACGCCCGTGGCCACGCGGCCCATGGCGCGCACGTCCTCCTCTGGGAAGCGGATGGCCTTGCCTTGGGCGCTGATGAGGATGATCTGCTGGTTGCCGTGGGAGACCCGCACCGAGATCAGGCTGTTGCCGTCGTCGATGTTTAGGGCAATGAGGCCGTTGGAGCGGATGTTCGCGTAGGCCGCCAGGGCGGTCTTCTTCACGGTGCCATCGCTGGTGGCGAAGACCAGGTAGTGGTCTTCGGGGAAGTCCCGCAGGGCCATGAGGGTGACGACCTTCTCTTCGTCCTTCAGGGAGACCAGGTTCTTGATGTGCTTGCCGCGGTTGGCGGCGCCGCTTTCGGGGATGTCGTAGACTTTCAGGGCGTAGGCGTAGCCCCGGTCCGTGAAGGCCAGCAGGGTGTCATGGGCCTTGGTGAGGAAGAGCTGCTCGACGAAATCCTCGTCCTTCGTCTTCATACCCAGCTTGCCCTTGCCGCCCCGCTTCTGGCGGCGGTAGGCGGAAAGCTCCGTGCGCTTGATGTAGCCGGCCTTGGACATGGTGACGACCATGGGATCGTCGGGCACCACGTCCTCCATGCGGATTTCGCCGGAGAAGGCAGCGATCTCGGTGCGACGGGGGTCGCCGAACTGCTCGGCTACTGCCTTCAGCTCATCCTTGATGACCTTCATGAGCAGGGCGTCGTCCGCGAGGATCGCCTTCAGGTGGGCAATGGTTTTCTCCACCTCGGCCAGTTCTTCGAGGATCTTCTCCCGCTCCAGGCCTGTTAGGCGCTGGAGGCGCATGTCCAGGATGGCCTGGGCCTGCTTGTCGGAAAGGGCGAGGGAGGGATCCTTCTTGAGGGCTGCAGCCGTGGCGAAAGCGCCCGCCATGAGGCCTGCCTTGGCATCCTCGGGCGACTTGGCGGCGCGGATCAGCTTGATGACGGCATCCAGGTGGTCCAGGGCGATCTTGAGGCCCAGGAGGATGTGGTGGCGCTCCTCGGCCTTCCGCAGCTGGAACATGGTGCGCCGGGTCACCACCTCGCGGCGGAAGCCCAGGAACTCCTTCAGGATCTCGCGCAGGGTACAGACCCGGGGCTGGCCGTTGACGATGGTGAGCATCGTGATGGGGAAGCTGCTCTGGAGGCCCGTCTGCTGGTAGAGCTGGTTCAGCACGATGTCGCTGGGCTCGTTCTTCTTGAGCTCCACCACCAGGCGGATGCCCTCGCGGTCGGACTCGTCCCGCAGGTCGCCGATGCCGTCGATCTTCTTCTCGTGGACCAATTCAGCGATCTTCTCGATGAGGTTCGCCTTGTTCACCTGGTAGGGCAGCTCCGTGAAGACCAGCTGCTCCATCTCGCCCTTGTTCTTGATGCGGACCGTCTCCACATGGGACTTGGCGCGCACGATGCAGCGGCCGCGCCCCGTGCGATAGGCCTCCACCACGCCCTCGGTACCGAGCATGAGGCCGCCGCCCGGGAAGTCGGGGCCCTTGACGTGTTCCATGATGCCGTCCAGGCCCAGGGCCGGGTTGTCGATAAGGGCCATGATGGCGGCGCAGCATTCCTGCAGATTGTGGGGCGGGATGCTGGTCGCCATGCCCACGGCGATGCCCTGGGAGCCGTTCACCAGCAGATTGGGAAACCGCGTGGGCAGGACCAGGGGCTCTTCCATGCTGTCGTCATAGTTGGGTCCGAAGTCCACCGTATCCTGGTCGATGTCCTCCATCATCTCGGAGGCCAGGCGGGAGAGGCGTGCCTCGGTGTAACGCATGGCCGCCGGGCTGTCGCCGTCGATGGAACCAAAGTTGCCTTGCCCGTCCACCAGCGGATGGCGCATGGAGAAGGGCTGGGCCATGCGGACCAAGGTGTCGTAGATGGCGGCATCCCCGTGGGGATGGTACTTACCCATCACATCGCCCACCGTGCGGGCGGACTTCTTGTAGGCCCGGTTCCACTCGTTCCCGGCCTCCTTCATAGCGAAGAGCACGCGGCGATGCACGGGTTTCAAACCGTCGCGGACATCCGGAAGGGCCCGGCCCACGATCACGCTCATGGCGTAATCCAGGTAGGACTTCCGCATCTCCTTCTCGATCTCGATGGGTTCAATGCGCTGGGGCTTGGGTTGCTGTTGTTCCACGTGGAACCTCAAGACAAATTCACCACGGAGGCACGGAGGACACTGAGAAAGAGGGTTCTAGCTCTTTTCTCCGTGCGCTCCGTGTCTCCGTGGTGCGAATTTCATTACACGTCCAGGTTTTCTGCAAGCAGGGCGTTGTTCTCAATGAAGCGCCGGCGGGGTTCGACGGCATCGCCCATGAGGATGGTGAAGATCTCGTCGGCCTCCACGGCATCGTCCACGTGAACCTTCAGGAGGGTCCGGCGGGCGGGGTCCATGGTGGTCTCCCAGAGTTGCTCGGGGTTCATTTCTCCGAGGCCTTTGTAGCGCTGGATGCCCAGGCCACGCTTTCCCTCTTCCATGATGCTGGCCAGCATGTCCTCAGCGTTGCCGAAGACCATCTCCCTGGCTTGTTTGGAGGGAGCTTCAGGCTCTTCTCCCTCTTCAGCGGGTTTCGCCGCCTGCACCCGGCGGAGTTTCAGGTCGCCGCCCTCGAAACCAGCCAGGTCGTGGCGCAGGGCCATGAGACGGCGGAACTCACCCCAGTGGGCCACCTGGTTATCGATCCAGAGGGTGATGGGCCGGGAGAGGTGCATGCGGGTGAGCTTCAGACGATGAATGGCGGGGACGGTTTGCCCTTCCACTTCCATGGCCTCGTCACTTTCAACTTCGCACTGGCCAAGGCTCAGGGTCTGGAGTCGCCCGGCCAGGGCCTGCACGGTCTCGGCGCTGGCGAAACAGTTGTCCTCCAGCAGGCCCTCGTTGAGCAGGCCATCCACCAGGGGCCGGGCATAGCCGCGGCGCTCCAGCTTGGCGTAGAGGTGCTTCACCTCGCCCCATTTCTTCATCTCGCGCACCAAGGTCCCGCCACTGACCTCCTCGCCCTTAGGGAGGGTGAGGGTCCAGCCGTCCAGGGCCTTGTTGAAGAGGTACTCTTCCAGACCGCGCTCGTCCTTGATGTAGCGCTCCTGCTTACCCTTCTTGACCTTGTATAGAGGTGGCTGGGCGATGTAGACGTGGCCACGGAGCACCAGTTCCGGCATCTGGCGGTAGAAGAAGGTGAGCAGGAGGGTGCGGATGTGGCTACCGTCAACGTCGGCGTCCGTCATGAGAACGATCTTGTGGTAGCGCAGGTTCTCGACCTTGAACTCCTCCTGGCCGATGCCCGTACCGAGGGCCTGGATCAGCACCCTCAGTTCGTTGTGGCCGAGGATCTTGTCGAAGCGGGCCTTCTCCACGTTCAACACCTTGCCCTTGAGGGGCAGGATGGCTTGGTTGGTGCGGCTGCGGCCCTGTTTGGCGCTGCCGCCGGCGGAGTCGCCCTCCAC
>DCFP01000089.1:30333-49443 GCA_002319925.1 Holophagaceae bacterium UBA1801
GCCGGCGGAGTCGCCCTCCACCAGGAAGATCTCGCAGAGCGCCGGGTCCTTCTCCTGGCAGTCCGCCAGTTTGCCGGGCAGGCCCGCACTATCCAGACTACCCTTGCGGCGTGTCAGTTCGCGGGCCTTGCGTGCGGCCTCGCGGGCGCGGGCAGCCTCGATGGCCTTCTCCAAGATGGCTTTGGCTTCGCGGGGATTCTCTTCGAAGAATGAAGTCAGACGCTCGTAGACCACGGTCTGGACGATGCCCTTCACTTCGCTGGAGACCAGCTTGTCCTTGGTCTGGCTGCTGAACTTGGGATCGGGCACTTTGGTGGAGATGACGGCCGTGAGGCCTTCCCGCACATCCTCACCGGAGAGGGCCACCTTACTGGATTTCAAGAGATTGTTCTTCTCCGCATAGGTGTTGATGACGCGTGTCATGGCGGCGCGGAAGCCCTCCAAATGCGTGCCGCCGTCCCGGTTGCGAATGTTGTTGGTGAAGCAGAAGAGCGTCTCCTGGTAGGAATCGTTCCACTGCATGGAGACTTCCACCGTGAAGTCCCGCGAATCTATGGTTTTGATCTCCTCGATGTGGATGGGCGGCTTATGGAGGGCGTTCTTGTTGCGGTTGAGGTGCTCCACGAAGGCGTCGATGCCGCCGGCGTTCAAGAAATCGTGGCTTTCCCCATTGCGCTCGTCCGTGATCCGGATGTGCACCCCTTTGTTGAGGTAGCTGAGTTCCCGCAGGCGCTGGCTGAGGGTCTCGAAGGAGAACTCCAGGACGTCGTGGAAGATCTCGCCATCGGGTTTAAACCGGACCCGCGTTCCTCGCCGGGTTGTGGGGCCAACCACCGCCAGTGGCGCATCGGCCTTGCCCCGGGTGAAGGTCATGGCGTGCTCCTGGCCATCGCGCCAGATGGTTAGCCAAAGGCGTTCGGACAGAGCATTCACGCAGGAGACACCGACGCCATGAAGACCACCGGAAATCTTGTACGAGTTGGCGTCGAACTTTCCGCCTGCGTGAAGCACCGTCATGATCACTTCGGCGGCGGAACGGTTCTCCTCCTTGTGCATGTCCACGGGAATGCCGCGCCCATTGTCCTCGACGGTGCAGCTGCCATCGTCGTGGAGGTAGACATCCACGCGGGAGCAATAGCCCGCGAGGGCCTCGTCCACCGAGTTGTCCACCACCTCGTAGACCATCTGGTGGAGACCGTTTCCATCATCCGTGTCTCCGATGTACATCCCGGGCCGTTTCCTTACGGCCTCAAGATCCCTCAGAACGGTGATGTTATCTGCGGTATAGCTGTTAACGATTTCGGGTTCGGGTTGAACGGCTGCTTCTGAGGACATCAAGGCTCACTTTTCAAATGACTTAGGCGTTGAGCTGGAATCGATCCGCTGATTCAGCTCGGGCTGGCGAACTTAACGGGCATGAGGATGTAGCGGAAGCTCATGTCCTCGATGCTGGGGGACATGAAGATGCCCTGCCCCACATCGTCCTTGAACTGATAGACCACCTCGTCGCCGGGCAGGCGCTCGAGCAGCTCTGTCAGATAATCGATATTGAAGGCCAGTTCCAGGGGCTGCTCCTCCCCGGAGAAGCTGATGGTGCCTTGGTTCACACCTTCGTCCGGATGCTGGAAGAAGACACGTAGGTTCGGGAACTCGAAGAAGAGGCGCACGTTCTTGTTGTAGTCGTCCTTCTTCAAACCCACGATCCGCAAGGTTTTGAGGAAATCCTCGCGGTCGATGATCACCTTCTTGGGCAGGTCCGAGGGCAGCACTTTTTCGTACGCCGGATAGTTGCCTGTGACACGGCGGGTAGAGAACTTGAGCCCAGGCTGGTCCATGAAGAGGCTTCGATCGTCCCAGGAAAGAGTGAGATGGCCATCTTCACCCAGAGAACTGGGCAGGAGGTCCAGCGCGCGTTTGGGAACGATGAGGCGGGCATCGCTTTGAAGACCGGTATCGCAGGGAAGTTCCACGACGGCCAAACGGAAACCGTCGGTGGAAACGACGCGGATGAAACTCTTGGAAAGGTGAAGCAAAACACCAGAGAGCGCAGGCTTGGTTGCATCCTTGCTCACAGAAATGGAACCCAATTGGATGGCCTTCCGGAAGGCATGAGTCGGCACCTGAATGCTGGGAAGAGCGGCGTCGGGCTTGGGCAACTCAGGGAATCCCTCACCGGGCTGGATGTTATGTTCCGAGTTGAAGCCTTTCGCCCGCAGCCAGAGTCGATTTCCCGTATCAGGCCATTCCAGTGTCAGCAGACCCTCCGGATAAACGCGCACCGTCTCGATGAACTTCTTTCCAGGGATGGCCACAACGCGATTGCCCTTCCCTTCCACTGGAACCATGGCTTCGAAGGCTAGTTCCATGTCCGTGGCCTTTAGGGTCATTTCCTGCTCTTTGATCTCCACCAGGACGTGCTGCAGGATCGGCAGGGTCACCCGGCGTTCAAGGGCGTGTTTGAGGATTCCCAGAGTCTTATCAAGACGTTCTTTGGAAACCTGTACTTGAAAGTTCATGTCTCACCCTGATCCTGATGAAGGGGGAAAAGCGCTGCGGAAAGAGCCGACAAGCCCTCATTCTACCTGGAATTGCGGCCTTCGGTCACCTGTGGGAGAGCGGTTGGAGAGCAGGTTTTGCGTGGAACCCAAGGAGCCTTCTCCAACGCCATTCCAGTGCTGTGGAAATCCAGAAATTCGCCATCGGTGGAAAATCGTCCAGGTACCCTCATTTCAACCAATGCTGTTCAGCAAGGAGTGCAGGACCTTGTGGAAATCGCTGTCCCTGTGCATGCGGTTCTTAACGGAATCAATGGCGTTCATCACCGTACTGTGGTGCATGTTGTTGAAGGAGCGGCCAATGTCGCTGAAGGAGGCGCCCGTAAGTTCCCTCGCGAGGTACATGGCCACCTGCCGGGGAAGCAAAATGGTCTGTTGGCGCGACTTCTTCTTCATCAAGTCATTGAAGGACACGTTGAAGGTTTCGGCCGTGAGCCGGCAGATCCGCTCCATGGATACGCCGGCGGAGGCCTCCTGTCCGCTCTGGCCTTGATAGGCCTGTTGGGCCACTTCTAGGCTGGGAGGCACGCCAAGAAAACTGCTTTGGAAGACGACCCGGGTCAGGAGTCCCTCCAGATCCCGAACGCTGCCCTTGGCCTTGTGGGCGATGAACGTGAGAACATCCTCAGGAACCGGGGGCATATCCCGGAAGACTTCGTCCTCGAGCTTCTTGTTCAGAATGGCGACCCGCGTCTCGAAATCCGGGGGCTGGATATCCGCCGTGAGTCCCCATTTGCAGCGGGTGATGAGGCGGTCGTGGAGTCCTTCGAGGCGCTGGGGCGGCTTGTCCGAGGTGATGACGATCTGTTTTCCGTACTGCAGGAGGTATTCCAGGATGTAGAAGATCTCCTCCTGGGTGCGTTCCATCTTTCCCAAGGTCTGGACATCATCCAGGAGCAGGACATCGTTCTGCTGGTACTTCTTGCGCATGGGCTCCGTGTTCTTCGCCTTGATGGCCACCGTGAGCTCATTGAAGAAGTTGTCCACTTTCAGGTAGGCCACCTTTAACCCTGGCTGCCGCGCCAAAAGGCCCTTACCGATGCCGATCATCAGATGGGTCTTGCCCAAGCCTGAACCGCCATAGACAAAGAGCGGATTCATGTTCAAGGTCGTATTCGATTTCCCATGGTTCTCCACGACGGCATTGGCCGCCGCGAAGGCCAGCTGGCTGGAAGGACCAACCACGAAGCGATCCAGGGTGTACCGATGGAAGCCTTGGGGAAAGGGGGAATCCACCGCTTCCGCTTCCTGGACATGGGTGGAGACCTTCACCTTGCTCGACGTTTTGATGGGCGCCGTTTCGCCGGCCACCGTGAAGGTCAGCCGTAGCGCGGAGAAACCGGACTGGACGATCACATCGTGGAACTCTTCCGCCAACTGCTGCTCAATCCAAACCCGCGCGGACGTCGATGGCGTCTGGATCCAGAGGGTCGTGCCATCGTAGGTCAGCGCCCGGCACGGCTCGATCCAGTCCTGGTAGGTCCGTTCCGGCAGCCGGGCGGACAGGCCGCTTCGCAGGGTTTCCCATAGGACCTGTGGATCATCTGAAGACATAACGCACCCAGCCTCCGTCTTTTCCACGAATGCTCCGGCGCCTGTAGGTAACATGCATCTGCGGCGAGCCAGGCGATCGATCTCGTGACGGGGAGCATTACTCTAGCATCGAGGGAAGGGTTTGGAAACGCTCTTTAGACTTGAGAAAAGCCCGGTCCGCTGGTAGCCTCGAAGGTTCGCCCTTCCCTTCAGGATCGGGCTCATGAGGTGGATGATGAAGCGTACCTTCCAGCCCAACAACCGTCGCCGCGCCAAGACCCACGGATTCCTTTCCCGTATGAAGACGAAGAATGGACGCCTGGTGCTCAAGCGCCGCCGCGCCAAGGGCCGTCACGTACTCGCCCTGTAGATTTCATGAGGGTAGCCGGGCGCTACCGGACGGTGTGTCGAAATGACCATGCCGTGCCAGAGAACCCGCCGAGATCGATCACCGGCCGGGAATCGTCTCTGGACGTCCGGATCTGGCTTGGATCAGACATGCCCCTGCTGCTGGTGAATGCCTCCCGGAAGCAGGGTTTCGCGGTTCAACGGAATCGTTTTCGCCGCAGGGTGCGCATGGCCTTTCTGAAGCTCCTCAAGGCCGACCCACGTCTCGCTGGTTTCACTGGCGTGGTATGGGTGCGTCCGGCCCGAGGGAATCCGAAGAAGTGCTCGATCAGCTATCAGGAAATCGAAGGCCAGCTCCAGCTGGCCTTCAGCCGTTGGGAAATCCGATGAACAACGAAAACAATGCCAATAACAAAAACCTGATCCTGTTCTTCGTTATCAGCCTAATCATGCTTGGGGCCTATTACCTGATCAACAATCGCTTGAACCCGCCCCAACCGGTTCCTGCGAACCAAGCCTCTCAAGGCGCTACCGCCGCCACTCCAGCGACGAGCCCCACGCCTGCGGCCAACACCGCTCCGGTCGTCCAGGCTTCAGCAAATGCGCCAACTGTGACAAAGGATCTTGGTGAACTGCGCCTCACGTGGCGAACCACCGACGGCGCGCTGGTACAAGCCGTCTGGATCCAGGATGGCACCAAGTTCTTCAACGATGCCGCCCAGGACAAGAACGGCAAGGATATCTCCCAGGCCTTCCCTGGCATCGGCGGCACCCTCGATGCGCCCTTTGAAGGCAATCCCGTGGTGACGGATCAGTCTGTGACGTTCTCCAACGCCGCGGGCGACAAACTGGTCTATCAGATCTCCGGAGGCCACGTCATCAACGTCGACTGGACCACGCCCAAGGGTTCCCGTCTGGCACTGATCCGGATGACTTCGGATGTTCTCAAGGTCCACAACCTTGGCCGCATCTTTTCTCTGGACGAGAAAACCATCACCGCCGTGCCCTGGACGGGCATGCTGACGGACCCCTTCTTCAGCTTCCTGGGCGCCAAGCGCAAGGAACTGCCCCCCGTGGCCAGCCGCGTGGGTCTCGACTCGGGCGTCGAATCCCTCGAGAAATCCCAGCGGTCCTACTATTTCGCCACCATCTGGGATGTGGCGGGACAGCCCGTCCGGGATGCGGGCATCGGCTACTTCACCACTGGCCTCAATCACGTCACCGCGCGGCTCTACATGGGGCCCAAGCAGGCGGAACAGCTGGTGGCCTTCGGCGAACCCTTCAAGCAGGTCATGGATTTCGGTTTCTTCGGCCTCGTCGCCAAGGGGATGTTCTGGATCCTGCGGGGCCTCCACAAGTACGTCCCCAATTGGGGCTGGGCCATCGTCATTTTTTCCGTCATCCTGCGCCTGGCTCTATGGCCCTTAAACACCAAGACCACCCTGCAGATGCTCCGCATGAAGGATCTCGAGCCCCATCAGAAGACCATCCAGGCGAAGTACGAGAAGTTCGGCAACGACATGACCAAGAAGGGCGAGATGCAGAAGGAGCTGATGGCCTTCTACAAGAAGAATGGCCACAACCCCATGGGCGGCTGTTTCCCCATGCTGCTCCAGATGCCGGTGTTCTTCGCGCTGTGGTCCATGCTGAGCGCGGTCTTCGAGCTGCGGCATTCGCCTTTCTTCGGATGGATCCATGATCTTTCCGCCAAGGACCCCTTCTTCGTCCTGCCCATTCTCATGGGCGCTTCCATGATCGCCCAGCAGGCCATGACTCCGGCGACGGGTGATCCCGCCCAGCGGAAGATGATGATGTTCATGATGCCCGCCATGATGGTGTTCTTCTTCTCCAGCACCCCTTCGGGTCTGTGCCTCTATTACCTGATCTTCAACCTCATTGGCATGGCCCAGACCTGGTGGATCAAGTACAACTACAAGCCCCAGCCCGTGGTCCTTTGATCGGAGGCTTCATGCGCAAGGCCGCAATCAATCTGGAAGCCCTGCCTGAACTGACGGCCCGCTGGTGCCAGGAACTGGGTTTGAACGTGCACGCCAAATTCGAACCCTCCGGTGACGAAGAACTCTTCCCCAACCGCTTGGTTTTGGCGGGGCCCGATGCCCAGTGGCTCTTGCCCAACAAGGGCCAGGCTCTGGATGCCCTTCAGTTCCTGGTCCACGAGGCCCAGGGCGAGCGCGAGGATGCGAAGCTGGCGTACCTGGATGTGCAGGCCTTCCGCCTCTTCCGGATGACCGAATTGAAGGCCATGGCCGCCATGGCCGCCGGGAAGGCTCGTGCCATGGGGAGCTTCACCCTCAATTCCCTGAGCCCCCGCGAACGGCGGTGGATTCATCTCGTCCTAGGACGGGAGCCGGACCTCAGCACCGAGAGCGAAGGGGATGGCCATTACAAAACCCTGAAGGTGATCCGGAAGTAGAAGGGCCCATGCCCGAAGCCATCTGCGCGCCGGCCACGCCCCTGTTCCCAGGGGCCGTGATCATCATCAGGGTTTCGGGCGAAGGACTTGCGGAACAGCTCCAGCCCTGGGTGGCGCTGCCTCCCCCGCGCCAGGCGGCCGTGCGTACCCTTCTCTGGGATGGTTATCAGGAAAGGGCCTTGATCCTGTTTTTTCCTAGCCCTATCAGTTACACCGGCGAGGATGTGGTGGAATTCCATCTCCATGGAAACCCGCTCCTGGCGCGGCGATTCCTGGAGCACCTCGGGAAGCTGAATATCCGCTTGGCCGAACCGGGTGAGTTCACCAAACGGGCCTTGCTGAACGGAAAACAGAGCTTGCTGGGTGCCGAGGCGCTGAAGGACATCATCGGCGCCACCACCGACACCCAGCTGAGGCAGGCCCAGGCGAGGAGCGGCGCCCTGCCGGAATGGATTCCCGAAGCCAAGGTCGTTCTGTCCCCCTGGATTGCCCGGGCGGAAGCCGCCGTGGATTATGGCGAGGACGAGGACATCACCCTGGATCTTGTCCGGATGCGGTCGGATTTGGCGGCCCTGCGGGCGCGGTTCCACGTGGAACAACGGCGCGCGGCGGCGGCCCACTGGCTCCGGGACGGACTGCGCATCGCGCTCGTGGGCCGGCCCAACGCCGGGAAGAGCACCCTGTTCAATGCCCTTGCCGGTGAGGACCGGGCCATCGTGACGGAGATTCCCGGAACGACCCGCGATGTGCTGGAGATCCGCACCGAATGGGCGGGTCTGCCCCTCTTTCTGTTCGACACGGCGGGGCTCCGGGACACTAACGATCCCGTGGAGAAACTGGGCGTGGCCCGTGTCGGGGCGGTGCTCGAAGCCGTGGACCTGATCCTGCATCTGGTGCCCGCGCAGGATGAAGGTCCCGATCCCGGCATTCTGGAGCGCCTCGCGCCCTTTGGGGGCAAGGTGATCACGGTGCGGAACCAGGCGGACTTGGCGGATGGAGAGGGTTTGAGGATTTCGGTTCTCACCGGTGATCTTGCGAAACTGGAGGATGCCCTGAAACAGCGTTTCCTCGAGGGTCTGGCGCCTGATGCCTGCCTGGGTGCCATGGCCACCGAGCGCCAGCGAAGCCTGCTGGATGAACTGATCCTGCAGATGGAGTGGCTCCTCCGGCTGGAGGACCCCTGCCCGCCCGAACTTCCGGCCTCTGTGCTGCAGGGCCTCTGGTCACTGCTCCAGAAGCTCACGGGCGAGGATCGCGCCGAGACCACGCTGGATCAGGTCTTTAGCGGTTTCTGCCTGGGCAAGTAAGATGGATTGCCAGGGGTGGCCATGAATTCCGTTGCGTACGAGGCGATCATCGGGCTGGAGGTCCATGTCCAGCTGCTGACGCGGTCCAAGATGTTCTGTGCCTGCGAGAACAGCTACGGCGGTGAGCCGAACAGCCGGACATGCCCCGTGTGCCTCGCGCTGCCGGGTTCCCTCCCCGTCGTTAATGACGAGGCTGTGAAGATGGCCATCGCCCTGGGGCTGGGCATCCACGGCGAGATCCGGGAGAGGAGCACCTTCTACCGTAAGCAGTACTTCTACCCGGATCTCCCCAAGGGTTATCAGATCACCCAGGGACCGGTGGCCGTGGTGGAGAACGGCTGGATCGAGATTCCAGGCGATCCAAAGGTACGGGGGGAAATCCAGCCTGTGCGGATCGGCATCGAGCGGGCCCATCTGGAAGAGGATTCGGGAAAGAGCAGCCACGATCTGAATGCGAAAAGTTCCCACGTGGACTTGAACCGGGCGGGCGTACCCCTGGTGGAGATCGTGGGCCGGCCCGATCTTCGCAGCCCCCAGGAAGCCTCAGACTACCTAAAGGACCTGCATCGCCTGGTGACCTTCCTGGGCATCTGCGATGGCAACATGGAAGAAGGCTCTTTCCGGTGTGATGCCAACGTCTCCGTGAGACCGCAAGGTCAAATGGCCTTCGGCACCCGAGTGGAGGTCAAGAACATCAACTCCTTCCGGAATGTGAAGCTGGCCCTGGAGTTCGAAATCCGGCGTCAGATCGAACTATACGAAAGGGGCGAGACTTTCGAACAGGAGACCAGGGGCTGGGACGCAGCCACCGGGGAGACACGGGCCCAGCGGTCCAAGGAAGCGGCCATGGACTACCGCTACTTCCCGGAGCCAGACCTGCCCGCGCTCACCATCACCGGCGATGAAGTCGAGCTGGTCAGATCGAAATTGCCGGAACTGCCAGAGGCACGGAAAGCCCGATTCATGGGCGATTACGGACTCTCGGAGTACGAAGCCATCACGGTTCTCCAAGATCGAGCCTTCGCAGACTATTTCGAAGCGGTCGCCAGAACCTGCGGTAACGGCAAACAGGCGGCCAACTGGATGCTGGGCGAGGTGAGCCGGACCCTCAACGAACAAGGAACCACGATCACCAAGCTGGGCCTGTTGTACGCTTTCTTGGCCGAACTCATTCAATTGGTAGAGAGCCGCACCATCAACCTCATGACCGCCAAGGAAGTGGTCTTCCCTGCCCTCTTGAAGGGGAAGGGGACACCCCGCCAGATCGTTGAGAAGCATGGGTTGGCGCAGGTTTCCGATCGCGGGGCCATCGAAGCCCTGATCCGAGAAGTGCTGGCTTCCAATGCCGCCCAGGTGGCCCAGTTGAAAGCCGGCAATGAAAAATTGAAGGGCTATCTGGTGGGGCAAATCATGAAGGCTGGCAAGGGCAAGGTGGATCCACAGCTGGTGAACGAGATTCTGAACGCCCTATTGGCGGAGGCTTAAATGGATCCCCAGGATCAAGAAACCCCGGATCCAGCCCAGCAGACCCTTCGCCAGGACACCTTCCGGAAGGTCTACCTGGGACAGGTCAGTGATCCCTTGTTTCCTCCCCACCCTGAACCGCCGGAGTCCCCTGAGGAGGAACTCACGCGATTGGCCCTGGAAGATCCTCAGGCCACCGAACCGGAGCCCAAGCACGGACCTACCCTCTGGCGATTGATCGCTCTGATCGCCTTCGCGATCCTCGCCCTGGGAATTGTTTTCTGGTAACCCCATAGAGGGAACGAATGCTCCATAATTCCATGGCAGTCATTCGGACAATCGATCGACGCAAGCACTCGGGGTGAACCATGCACCGAAAAACCTGGGGACCCACTACCACCGCCATTCATGCCGGACGCCAGTTCAATCCGACCAAGGGCGTGACCACGCCCATCTTCCAGACCTCCGTCTTTGAACTGGAGGAGAACGCCCAGGGCGCCGAGTACGCCGCCAGCGTGGAGCCGCCCCAGTTCTACACCCGCTGGGGCAATCCCAACTTCAGCGAGGTCGAGGCGGTGGTCGCAGCTCTGGAACGGGCCGACAGAGCCCTCGTGACGAGCTCGGGCATGGCTGCGTTCTCCCTGGTGCTGGATGCCTTCCTGAAGCCCGGGGATCACGTCGTGGCTCCGGCAGCCATCTACCTGGGAACGGAGCAACTGCTCAAGCGCTGGGGGTCCACCAAGGGCCTCCGGATTACCTGGATCCAGAACACCCTGGACCGGCGCGAGTGGGAAGACGCGATCCAGAAAGGCACGGCGCTGATCTGGGTGGAAACCCCGTCAAACCCGACCCTTGCGGTGACCGATCTGGCCTTCATCGCCGAACTGGGCAGGAAGTACAAGATCCGGACGGTTGCCGATAATACCTTCGCCTCACCCATCCTCACCCGGCCCTGTGAACTAGGCATCGATCTCAGCGTCTCCAGCGCCACGAAGTACCTGGGCGGGCATTCGGACCTGGTGGCGGGCGTCATCGCGGGCAACGAAGCGGACGTTGTGGCGTGCTGGCACATGGCCAAGATCACGGGACCCACCTTGGATCCCATGGCCGCCTGGCTCCTGCACCGGGGGCTGAAGACCCTGTATATGCGGGTTCGCCGCGCATCCGACAATGCCCAATCCCTGGCCCAGTGGCTGCTCTGGCAGCCCCAGGTCACCCGCGTAGACTACCCCGGACTCAAGGAGCACATGGGCCACGAAGTGGCGAAGAAGCAGATGATGGGCGGGTTTGGGGCCATGATGAGCTTCGAAGTCCAGGGCGGCCTCGAAGCCGGGGTCCGCTTCTGCGAAGCCCTCGAGATCATCATCCGGGCGGTGAGTTTGGGCGGGGTCGAAAGTCTCATCCAGCACCCCGCGAGCATGAGCCACCTCAAGACGCCACCCGACGTGAAGGAGCGCCTGGGCATCACGGACGGGCTGTTGCGGCTTTCCGTCGGCATCGAGGATGAAGCGGATCTGAAGTCCGATCTTGAACAGGGCTTCCAAGCCGCGGCCATGATGAAGCAGGGATGAAGGCATGAAGCTCGTCATCAACGGAGTCGTCAGCGATGCCCCCGAACTCGAGTCGGTCGCTGAATTGGCTTCCTGGTTGCGTCTACCGGCGTTCGGGAGCGCCGTGGAACTGAATGGGGAGGTGGTGAGGAAAGCCGATCACCGCGCGACGCCCTTGAAGGACGGCGATCGACTGGAGATCGTGCGGCTGGTGGGCGGCGGATGATGACCCCGGTCTTTCGATCCAGAAAAGACAAGTGCGGCAAATCGGCGGAATCACGGCGATGTCTGGGATGAGGCCGTCCCGTGGATGACAAGCGACCGGTGCGACTGATCGGGATGGCGATGGCTCGCGATCTGGTGAGCCTGGAAGCGCTGCAGCACGCCCTGGAGAAATCGAGGGAATCCGATGCTCTCCTTCAGTCCTTGCAGCAGGACGGAATTCTAGACGTCGTGGACTTGGAAATCCTGGGGAAGCTATTGGATCAGCCTCCCGTTACGGTCCGTTCCGGGGCGGGTTCGTCGCCGAAACATTCCTCGAATTCCAGCGCAGACTCCGGTGGATTGTTTGTTCAGGAACCGCAGGAGGGCGACGACGCTGGCTGCGGCAAGGATGTCCTTCACCTCACGGAATGTCCTGCGTGGCGGCAGTACCGGGATCTGCGCTTGATCGGCGAAGGCGGGATGGGGCGGATCTTCATCGCCCTCGATCCTAGTCTGAAGCGCAGCGTGGCCCTCAAGTTCATCCGCCGGGACGAACCCACGCTCGTGAAGCGTTTCGTCCTGGAAGCCCAGCACCAGGCCATGCTGGACCATCCCAATGTCTGCAAGGTCTTCGAAGTGGGTGAATGGAAGGGGCAGGCCTACATCGCCATGCAGTACATCCACGGGATGACCCTTGAGGCGGCGGCATTGAACATGAGCCTCCCGGAAAAACTGGAAACGATGGAAATCGTCGCGGACGCGATCCACGTTGCCCACAGCCGAGGCCTCATCCATCGAGATCTGAAGCCCGCCAATATCATGGTGGAACGCAGTGAAGACGGTGTGTGGAAGCCCTACATACTGGATTTCGGCTTGGCCCGCGGACGGGAGCGTTCGGGCCTGACCGTCCATGGTGCGGTTTTTGGCACCCTTGGCTACATGTCGCCTGAGCAGTTCGAAGAGGACTCTGCCAAGGTCGGCTACTACTCGGATATCTATGCGCTGGGAGCCACGCTGTACAAGCTGCTGACAGGGTCCACCCCTGTGCAGGCCTCCGGCGGAGAGACCTCAACTCAGGATCCCCTGCCCCTGCGGAAACGGAAGCCGGACCTACCGATGGATCTGGAAATCCTCGTCATGGCGTGCCTGGAGCGTGAGCCTCGCCACCGGTATCCTTCGGCGAAAGCCCTCGCGGAAGATCTACGGAGATTCAGGAATGGTGACCCAATCCTGATGAGCAAAACCTCCAGGTGGTACCGGCTAGTGAAACTCGCCAGGAAGAACCGGAGAACGGTGATGCTTTCCGCTGTGCTGGCGGCTCTCACGCTGTTGTTCGCAGGAAGGGAAGTATACGGGCTGGCGACGGACTCGGTGCGGGCGCGCTGGGCCGAACACTACGGATTGGAAGCCGAGCGCATCGAGGCCTCTATCCGCTATGCCCATCTCAAACCCCAGCACGATATTCGTGAAGAGCTGGAGCAGGCTCGATCCAAGCTCGAGGAAATGGAACGAAAGCCCTTCGGGCGGTACGAGGAAGGTCCGGCCGCCTATGCCATCGGCCGCGGGTACCTGGCCTTGGGAGAGCCCGAAAAGGCCCGCCAATGGCTGACCCGCGCCCGGGCCAAGGGGTTCCGCGCCATCGAGGTCTCCTATGCCCTGGGCCGGGCCTTGGGCCTGCTGTATCAGAAGGAATTCGAGCAGTCGCGCCTGATCGAGGATCCAACGCAGCAGATGGCACGCCAATCCGAGCTGGGAAAGGATCTGAGAGACCCGGCACTGGACTACCTCAAAGCGGGGTCAGGATCTTCCGCGGAGTCACCGGCTTACAACCGAGCCCTGATCGCCTACTACGAGAAACGATATCCAGAGGCACTAAATCTCGCCCACCAGGCCTATGAAGAATCCAGCTGGTTCTACGAAGCCAAGAAACTGGAAGGCGACATCCTGCTGGCGATGGCCAGGGAGACCCCGGATGAAAAGGTCAGCGGCGAGATGCTCGAAAGCGCGGCCAATCGCTATGAAGAGGCTCAGAAACAGGCACCCAGCGATCCAGGCATTTGTCTTAAGACGATCCAGACCCGCATCGAGCTGGCCAGGCAGAATCCGCCGGAGGAGGCCAATCCTAGCCAGACGGCGGAACTGCAAAGCCAATTGGATAGAGTCCAGGCAATCCGCCCCGACATCGCAGAGGCGATTTCATCGCTGAGCCAGGCCCTCAACACACCCGGCGTCAAACCGTCCGAGCTCTCGCTGGAGCAGATACTTAAAACCATCAAGACACCGAAGCTGGATGCAGATGGACTCCCCATCCTGGAGGGGGAGGAAAAGTAAGTTCACGTTCGGGTCCGTGGGCTCCACGATCTCAGGAACGCTGATCAACCTTATCGGAATGTATCGTCCAACAAAAATCCGAGCTTTCTGCACGAAAGCTCGGATGAACGGTTACCTTGGCTGAAAAGTTCAGGCCTTGACCCACCTCAGCACGGGTTTGCGGGCGGCTGCGGTCTCGTCGAGACGGCGCACGGGCGTTGTTGTCGGCGCCTGGTGCAGTATCTCGGGATTGTCCTTAGCTTCCTGGGCGATCTTCTTCATGGTGTCGACGAAAGCGTCCAACTCTTCCTTGGATTCGCTCTCGGTGGGCTCAATCATGAGCGCGCCGTGGATGACGAGGGGGAAGTAGATCGTCGGCGGATGGAAACCGTAGTCCAGAAGCCGCTTGGCGATATCCAGGGTGGTGATGTCATTGCCGTTCTGGATGTGGTCGTCGAAGACGATCTCGTGCAAGGTCGGGGTAGTGTACTGCAGGTGGTACGTGCCCTCCAGCTGCCTGCGAATGTAGTTGGCGTTCACGATGGCGCGCATGGTGGCGGCCTTCAGGCCGTCGCCGCCGTGGCTCAGGCAGAAGGTCATGGCGCGCACGACCATGGCGTAGTTGCCATAGAAGGCGTGGACCTTGCCAATGCTGTCCGGGCGGTTCCAATCGAAACGGTATTTCTCGCCTTCCTTGACGACTACCGGCCGTGGCAGGAAGCGCTCCAGGGCCGCGGAGCAGGCCACGGGGCCGGAGCCCGGGCCGCCGCCACCATGAGGCGTGGAGAAGGTCTTGTGAAGGTTCAGATGCATGACGTCCACGCCGAAGTCCCCGGGCCGCGCCACGCCCATGAGGGCGTTCATGTTGGCGCCGTCCATGTAGAGCAAGGCGTCGATGCCATGCAGGATCTCTGAGATCTCCTGGATGCGGTATTCGAAGACGCCCACGGTGTTCGGGTTGGTGATCATGGCGCCGGCGATCTCGCTGCCCAGTTCCTTCACCAAGGTCAGGAGGCCCTTGCGGACCTTGCCCGTTGCGGGATCGGTCACATCCTCGAAGCTGATGGAACCGTCCTCGCGGGAGGGCAATTCCACGACCTCGTAGCCAGCCATCGCGGAGGTGGCGGGGTTGGTGCCGTGGCCGCTGTCGGGGATGAGAATCACGCGGCGCTTGCGGCCATGGGCCAAGTGGTATTGGCGGATGAGCATGACGCCCGTCAGCTCGCCCGCGGCGCCCGCGCTGGGATGCAGGGTCACGGCCTGGAGACCGGTGATCTCCTTCAGCCACTCCTGCATGGTGTAGAACAGCGCCAGGTTGCCCTGGACATGGGCATCGGCGGTCATGGGATGGGACTCGGCGAAACCGGGCAGCGCCGCCGTCTTCTCATTGAGACGGGGGTTGTGTTTCATGGTGCAGGAGCCCAGGGGATACATGCCATCATCCACGCCGTAATTCCACTTGGAGAGGCGCGTAAAGTGGCGGACCACATCCACTTCACACAGCGATGGGATCGCGTCGAAGCCGCTTCGCTTGAGGTGCGCTGGGCGCGTGTCCCTGGCGGCGGGAACGTCTAGTTTCGGCAAATCCATGCCGACCTTGCCAGGCACGGAACGTTCAAAGGAAAGGGGTTCGCGGGTTCGGAGGGACATGTTCATTTCTCCTTATGCGACCCGGGAAACCACGGCGATCAGGCGATCGATCTGCTCGCGGGTGGTCGTTTCCGTGGCGCACCAGAGGATGCAGTTCTTGAGATTTTCGGCGTAGGGAGAGAGATCGAGGCCCGGCAGGATGCCTTCCTTCTCACAGGTCGCCTGGAGCTGTTTCACATCGCCGTTGAAGCGGGTGACGAACTCGTTGAAGAAAGGTGCCGTGAAGGCAGCCTTGAATTTGGGGTTCTCCAGCAGGCGGCTCTGGAGGTACTGAGCCTTGGCGGCGTTCTGCTCGGCGAGGCCCTTCAGTCCTTCGGGGCCGGCCAGCTGCAGGAAGATGTTGGCGCGCAGGGCAACTAGGCCCTGGTTGGAGCAGATGTTCGAGGTCGCCTTGTCACGGCGGATATGCTGCTCGCGGGAGGCCAGCGTCAGCACGTAGCCGGTCTTGCCATCGAGATCCTTGGTCTGGCCGATGATGCGGCCGGGCATCTCGCGCTTGTGGGCATCCCTGACGGCGATGAAGCCCAGGTAAGGTCCGCCCCAGCTCAGCTTGTTGCCGAAGCTCATGGCCTCGCCGCAAGCGACATCCGCTCCCACCTTGCCGGGGCCTTCCAGCCAACCGAAGGCCATGGCCTCCTGGGTGACGGAAACCAGCAGGGCGCCGGCAGCTTTGGTGAGAGCCGAGATGGCGGTCAGGTCCTCGACACAGCCGAGGAAGTTGGGATAGCCCGCAAGGAAGCAGGCCACATCGGGCGTGAGCTTGGACTTGAGGTCCTCCATGTCGGTCACGCCGTCCTTGAGGGCGACGGTGACGAGCTTCAGGCCTTCGTGGGGCGTGATGTTGGTGCAGAGGACTTCCTGGTAGTGGGGGTGCAGGCCCTGGCTGATGAGGATGGTGTTCCGCTTCTTCTGCAGGCGCACGGCCATGAGGGCGGCTTCCACCGTGGACGTGCCGCCGTCGTAGAGGCTGGCGTTGGAGACCTCCAAGCCCGTCACATCACAAATGAGCGTCTGGTACTCGAAGATGTGCTGCAGGGTGCCCTGGCTCACCTCGGGCTGGTAAGGGGTGTAGGCCGTGAACCATTCTTCGCGGCTCACCATCATGTCGATGGCGGTGGGAACGAAGTGATCGTAGGCGCCGGCGCCCAGGAAGCGGGCCTGGAAGGGCGTGTTCCTGGCCGCTAGGGCTTCCAGCTGGCGCAGCACTTCCTGCTCGGAGAGATGCCCCGGCAGGTTCAGCTCACGCTTGAGACGAAGTTCGGAAGGCACACCGCCGAGCAGATCTTCAGCCCGCTGCACGCCGATGGCGTCCAGCAGTGCGCGATCCTCCGAAGGGGCCGAGGGCAGGTAGCGCATAGGGCATCCTTAGAGTGGAGTGACATTCCTTCCTGGAACGTCTTGGGTAGGGTAACACGCAGGTTGTTTGTTCTATCAATCCGCAAAGAGATTTTGCGATTCCATTCCTTGGCTGCAAAGAGGCCTTGTGATCTTGTTCACACGGAATCCAGGCGCTTTGCGTAAATTTACGGAATGTTTCAATGCGAATGAAAATTTCGCAATATTCGAGCTGTAGAACAGATCATCTTGCCTGATTGTTAAAAATGGTCACCGGAACAATGCAGAGAACATGAATTTGCTTGGGGTTTGTTGAGACAGTGGGGCCCTGATCTCCGGGTCTCCATGTTCAATTTCGTACCAGGGGATGTCAGGCCGGAAATCTTCAGATCTGGATCAACCGGTCGTGTCGAGATTCACGCCCAGCGTTTTTCCTGCCTCTGGTGAGCTTTTTTGCGGACTGGGCGTTGTGCTGGCGATTTTGCTTTGCGCCTGCTTGGCCAGTTCTCCGGCTGCCTGGGCCGCCATGGCTGCAGCTTGCGCTGCGATGGCTCGATCGGGACCCGAGGGATCGGCCGGAGCCAAGGCCGCCGCCTCAATGCGCTGGGCCTTCGCGAGGGTCGCCCGAGGATTGTTCCCTGGGGACGTGTCGATGGAGACCTCGCCACCGATGGCATATCGTTGGCCATCGGGGCCTTGCTCGTAGGAATAAGTGGGACCGCCGCGAACGAGGGATCCAGCCGCTGCCATGTGGGCAGCTTCATGCATTCGCACATCCTGATCACGGGCTCGTAATTTTGCGATTTCCTGCCGGGCTTCCGGGGACAGATCCAGCCGGTCCGATGGACTTTTCGAACGGGTCTTTTCGGGCGCGCGATCAGAAGAACCCTGAGTCTCGCCAGGTGTGCTCGTTTTTCCCGCGGCTGCCGTACCGCCGGCCGGACCATTCCCCTGCCAACCGACCGGAGTTGGCATCAGCGCAGACGAGTTCTCGCCGCCGATGACCATGACACCTCTGTTCATCGGCTTGGGGGGAGGATGGGATGAGCGGAAAAGGGCATCTGATCGGAACAGATGGTAGCTTCTTGGTATGCGTTGTCCATTCTGCGGGCACATGGAAGACAAGGTCGTCGACTCCCGGGAAAGCCGGGAGGGCGAATCCATCCGCCGTCGCCGGGAGTGCCTGAAGTGCGGACGCCGCTTCACCAGCTACGAGCGATTGGAGGAAGTGCCGATCCTTATCGTGAAGAAGGATGGCCGCCGCGAGCCCTTCGATCGTCAGAAGCTGCTGCGAGGCATCATGGCCGCCTGCCAGAAACGGCCCGTCTCGCTTTCACGCCTCGAAGAAGCGGCGGGCGACATCCAGGCCAAACTCATGGAACAGCCCGATCGGGAGGTGCCCAGCCTGCTCCTGGGCGAGCTGGTGATGGACGCCCTGAAAGTGATCGATTCAGTAGCCTACGTCCGCTTTGCGTCCGTCTACCGCGACTTCAAGGATCTGCCCGATTTCGTGAAGGCCTTGGAGGGACTGATGGGGACACCGGCCATTGCACCGCCTGTGCCCATGCCGCTTCCAGCGCCAACACCGAAACCGCTCCCTGCCATCAAAGGGACGATCCCAGCGCAACCGACGCCATTGTTTCCCGGCGTGGATCCAGATTCACCCCATCCCGCGCGGCGCCGAAAATCATAGTGACCCGAACCGCTACACTGTTGGAAATGAGGTAACCCGTGGCTGAAGAGAATCTGTCTCCCCAGACCCTAGACGAATCCCCGAAGATCCCTGAAGTACTGCCGGTTTTACCCCTGCGGGACGTGGTGGTCTATCCCTTCGTGATCCTTCCCCTGAGTGTGAGCCGAGAGAAATCGATCCGCTCCGTGGACACTGCCCTGGTGGAGAACCGCATGATCCTGCTCCTCTCCCAGAAGCAGATGGAGATGGATGATCCCGGTCCCGAGGATCTCTACAAGGTTGGCACCGCCGCGTTGATCCTCAGGGTCCTCAAGCTCCCAGACGGCCGCATTAGGGCGCTCGTACAGGGGCTTCAGCGGGTTCGCGTCGAGTACTTCACGGAAACGGAATCGATGTTCAAGGCCAAAGTGGAACCCCTGGGGGAACCTGAACAGATCGAATCCGGAATCGAACTGGATGCCCTGCTCCGCTCCGTCAAGCAGACGCTGGAAAAGGCCGTGGCTCTTGGCAAGAACCTACCCCAGGAGGTTCTGGTCATCACGGTGAACCTGGACAGTCCGGGACGCCTCGCGGATCTCGTGGCCTCCAATCTGGAATTAAAACCACCCCAGCTTCAAGAGGTGCTGGAGATCGCCCACCCCGTGCAGCGCCTCAAGCGCGTCCACGAGCTCCTGATGCGAGAGATCGAACTGCTGGAGGTGCAGCAGAAGATCACCATGGAAGCCCG
>DCFP01000089.1:49725-51083 GCA_002319925.1 Holophagaceae bacterium UBA1801
GAGTACTACCTCCGCCAGCAGCTCAAGGCCATCCAGCAGGAGCTGGGCGAAGGCAGCGAGCTGGCCGAGGAGATCCAGGCCTTCCGGGACAAGGTCGCCAAGATGAAGGTGCCTGAAGAGCCCGCTACCGAAATCGACCGGAACCTCAAGAAGCTCGAGCGCATGCACCCGGATTCCAGCGAGACCGCCGTTACGCGGACCTATCTGGAATGGATGACGGAAATGCCCTGGGGCGAGTACACGGAGGACAACAAGGATCTTGGACTCGCCCAGAAGATCCTAGACGAGGACCATTTCGGTCTGGAGAAGATCAAGGAGCGCCTGATGGAGTTCCTGGCCGTGCGCAAGCTACGGCCGGATCTCAAGGGCACGATCCTATGCTTCGTGGGCCCTCCGGGCACCGGCAAGACCTCGCTGGGCAAGAGCGTGGCGCGGGCCCTGGGGCGGAAATTCTCCCGCATCTCCCTGGGCGGCATGCACGACGAGAGCGAAATTCGGGGACACCGCCGCACCTATGTCGGTGCCATGCCCGGCCGCATCATCCAGGCCCTGCACCAGGTAAAGGCCATGAACCCCGTGATCATGCTGGACGAGGTGGACAAGATCGGCCGCGACATGCGCGGCGATCCGTCAGCCGCCCTGCTGGAGGTGCTAGATCCCGAGCAGAACCACACCTTCCGGGACAACTACATGAACGTCCCCATCGATCTTTCGCAGGTCTTGTTCCTCACCAATGCCAACGAACTGGATCCCATCCAACCCGCCTTCAAGGACCGCATGGAGATCATCCACCTCTCCAGCTACACCCTCGAGGAGAAGGTGGGCATCGCCGAGCGCCACCTGATTCCGCGGCAGCTAGAGAAGAATGGCGTCACTGCGGAACAGGTAGGTTTCGCCAAGTCCGGCCTGAAGGCGCTCGTGACGGGCTACACACGGGAATCGGGCCTGCGCCAGCTGGAGCGCGAGATCGGCGCCGTTTGCCGCAAGGTGGCCCGCAAGGTTGCCGAGGGCAAGCAGAAGAAGAAGTTCGTCCTGACCGACGCCAACGTTCAGGAAATCCTGGGCCCCGTGAAGCTGATCCAGGACGAGCGCCTCAAGGCGCCCAGGGTGGGTGTGGTGACGGGCCTGGCCTGGACTTCCACGGGAGGCGACGTCCTCTTTGTGGAAGGCCTCAAGATGCCTGGCAAGGGCGGCTTGATCCTCACGGGCCAGCTGGGCGATGTCATGAAGGAGAGCGCCCAGGCGGCTCTGAGCTACATCCGCAGCCGCAGCGAGGCCTTCGAGATCGATCCCGAAGTCTTCCAGAAGAACGATATCCATATCCACTTCCCCGAAGGCGCCATCCCCAAGGACGGTCC
>DCFP01000131.1 GCA_002319925.1 Holophagaceae bacterium UBA1801
GCGACGCCAATTTCCGGTCCGGCATGAGTCAAGATAGTGTGCTCGGTCTGCCGGGTCGCCGTTGAGCCTTTGACATTGCAAATGGCCAAGGTACGGGCACCGCGATTGGCTGCTTCCTTGATGGCCGCCAGCGTGTCTGCGGTCTCACCACTCTGGGTTATGCCAATGGCCAAGGTGCCGGGTCCAATGATGGGGTTGCGATAGCGATATTCCGAACCATAGTCGACGTCCACTCCAATTCCGGCCAGATTCTCCAAATAAAACTGGCCGACTAAGCCTGCATGCCGGCTCGTGCCACAGGCCAAAATCACGATGCGATTGAAATTTCGAATTTCCTCATCCGTGAAGGGAAGCTCTAGTGGCATGGCTTTCCCATCTAGCGGCAGGCGATGCATCAGCGTGTTGGATATGGCGAGCGGCTGCTCGAAGATCTCCTTTTGCATGAAGTGCTGGAAACGCCCTTTCCTGGCAGCCGTAGGCTCGAAGGGGACTTCCTGGCTCATCCGGTCGGCAGCGGAGCCATCCTGCCTGAAGACACGAATGTGATCGCGGGTGAGTTCCGCCAGATCACCATCTTCGATGTAGATGACGCGCCGGGTGTGGTTCAGCAGCGGGGTCACATCGGAAGCCAGGAACTGCTCTCCCTCCCCCAGGCCCAGGACGAGGGGTGGCCCGCATCGTGCCACGAGAATGCGTTCTGGATCATCCGTGTGTATGCACGCAATGGCGTAGATGCCCCGCATCCGCCCCACAGCTTCACGGAAGGCTTCCTTAAAGCCCAGACCCTGACTCATGAGGTGCGAAACCATGATGGGAAAGCATTCTGTGTCCGTCTCCGTCTTGAACGCATACCCGGCTGAGGCAAGCTCTTTCCGTAACTCCAGGAAGTTCTCGAATATGCCATTGTGCACGGCGATCACCTTCCCATCGCTGCTCCGATGAGGATGCGCATTCTCCTCCGTGGGCTTTCCGTGCGTGGCCCAGCGAGTGTGCCCAATACCGAGGGTTGAGGAATCATGCAGGTCCAGCTTTGCCTGGAGGTTGATCAGCTTCCCAGAGGCCCTGGTCACCCGGATATCGCCGTTCCCGGGGGCGAGTGCGATGCCCGCGCTGTCATAGCCGCGATATTCAAGTCCTCGCAATCCGTCCAGCAGGAGAGGCGCCGCAGGCTTGTATCCGATATATCCGACGATTCCGCACATGGTCCGATCCCCAGTGATGAAACGACCTTGAAGGAAAATCCGCTTGAGTCAGGGCAGGGAATTCCCGCGCCAGTGATGGCCATTCGGACCCCAGCCCTCTTCGCGGGGCGGTGACTACTTCGTTCCATTGCCGCCTATCGCGATATCTGAAACAGTCTTGAAACAATCAACGACTGGGATGCGTAGCCGAAACAAACGTTACACGCACACCCGCAGTGGGTGCCGACATAGATGCAACCTGGTTTTCTCGGAGGGCCGGTTAACGCTGATGTGTCGCCAAAATTTGGCGCCGCGCTTTATGCCGCGTGTTAAGAGCGGTCCGCCTGGATCTTCAATTCGCGGAGCTGCTTGGGATCCACAGGGCTTGGTGCTTCCGTCATGAGACATCTCGCCTGCGCCGTCTTGGGGAAGGCGATGACTTCCCGGATGTTGTTGCAATTGCACAACAGCATCACGAGCCGATCCAAGCCCAGGGCCAGACCGCCATGGGGAGGCGCACCGAAGGCCAAGGCGCTCAGAAGGAACCCGAATTTGCTCTTTGCTTCATCCTCGTCGATGCCAATGGCCCGGAACATCTTGCTCTGAGTTTCCGCATCGTGAATGCGGATAGATCCGCCGCCAACCTCGTAGCCGTTCAACACGATGTCGTAGGCCACTGCACGGCACTTTCCGGGATCTGTTTCCAACAACTCGAGGTCATCGGGATGCGGGCTGGTGAAGGGGTGGTGGCAGGCAACGAAACGCTTGTCCTCTTCGCTCCACTCGAGCAGGGGGAAATCCACGACCCAGAGGAATGCGAATTTCGATTCATCGATCAGGCCAAGGGCCTTGGCCAAACGCAGCCGCAGTTCGCCCAGGACCCGGGATGTCTGGTCATCGGGACCCACCGCAAAGATGGCGAGACCCTCACTGCTCACACCAAGCCGTGTCTTGATGGCAACTTCGCCCTCAGCATCCACGAACTTCTTGAAGCTCGATGCAAACCCTTCCTTTCCCCACTTGGCATAGGGCAGGCCACCAGCTCCAAGCTGTTTGGCCACCTCCTGGAGTTCGTCCAGCTGTTTGCGGGAATAGGCGCCGGCCTTCTCACCGGGGAAGAAGAGCGCACGCACGCGGCTCTTGCCCTGGCTATCGGCGGCGGCACGGAAAAGTCCGAACTCACTCTTATCGAAGAGCGAAGTCACGTCCTGGATCTTGAGTTCGCATCGGAGATCCGGCTTGTCTGAGCCGTACCACTCCATGGCATCTTTGTAGGGCAGGCGCGGGAATGGAGCCACGACGGTTTTCCCGATGAGGGCGGAGAGCTCCACCATCAGGCCCTCAATCATTGCCTGCACGTCTTCCTGGCGGACGAAACTCATTTCCACGTCCACTTGGGTGAACTCGGGCTGGCGATCGGCGCGCAGATCCTCGTCACGGAAGCATCGGCAGATCTGGATGTACCGCTCGAATCCCGAGACCTGCAGCAACTGCTTGTAGAGCTGCGGACTCTGGGGCAGAGCATAGAACTCGCCAGGATGCACGCGGCTTGGCACCAGGTAGTCGCGGGCGCCTTCAGGAGTGGACTTGCCGAGAATGGGGGTCTCGAATTCGACGAAATCGTTTCGCTGGAAGTAGTTACGGATGAGACTCGCGGCCTGGCTGCGGAGGATCATGTTCCGTTGCAGGCTGTCTCTCCGCAAATCGAGGAAGCGGTGTTTCAGCCTCAGATCCTCATTGGCCTCGGGGCTGTCGTCCACCGGAATGGGCGGAGTCTGCGCGGTGTTGAAGATCTTCAGATCCGAGAGCCGCACTTCGATTTCGCCCGTGGGCATGTTGGGATTCTTGCTTTCCCGCTCGGACACGAGACCTTCGGCGCCCAGCACAAACTCACTGCGGACAGCCTTGAGCTTCTCAAGCAGATCCGGAGAGACCTCTGTCTCGTTGGCCACGAGTTGGACGAGGCCCCAGCGGTCCCTCAGATCGAGGAACACCAGGGAGCCGAGGTTGCGCACGCGTTTGCACCAGCCCAATAGCCGGACCTTCTGCCCCGCATGGGACAGCCGCAATTCGCCGTTGCGGTGGGTGCGTGAGAAGTCGCCGAGTCGATCGAGTTTCATAGCCTTCCAGGATCGCATCCCTCCGGAATGCGCTCAAGGGTGGGCTTAGGGCTTCCCTCTGCCCATGCGCTCTGCTCCGGCAAGAAAAGCATCCAGTGCCCTGCGGATTTCCTGGATCGCCCGATCTTCCTTGGGTGTTCCATCCTCGGCCAAATTCACGTCGGCCCGTGGCACCGTAATCGAGGCTGGGGCAGCCCAGGCTCCGACATTGGCCAGGGACGCCCGCCAGGAAAGCATGCCGCGCGATCCCCCAAAAGCGCCGGGGGAAGCGGCGGCCAACAGCACGGGCAAGCCAGTCCATGGGTTCGGCTGCTGGGTGGAAAGCCAATCCAGAAGGTTCTTGAGATGGCCCGGAATGCCAGCATTGTATTCTGGCGAGACAATCATAGCGCCCTGAGAGGCTCGTAGAGCCACGGCCATGGCGTTAACGGAATCCGGAACGGGAAGGCCATCTTCGTAAAGTGGAATCCGCAGATCCTCACCTTGGAACACATGGGTCGAGTGGCCACGGCCCGACACTTCCCGCGCCAGGTATCCCATCAACCGGCGGTTGAGAGAACCCTGCCGGAGACTTCCCCCCAGGAAAACCAGCTCCATGGCTTCTCCTTTGATCCGAATTCAGATGACAACGAACTGGCGTTCATTCCTTGTGCGAGGCCGGTGCTTCTGCGTCCAATGCCATGTAGGCCGGTTGTGCGGCTGCGGTGTGGCGGCGAACCTTGCGCATCCTTGACCACCAGAGCTGGAAACGGTCCAAGTATAGGTAGACCACGGGCGTGGTGTAGAGCGTGAGCATCTGGCTGAAGAGCAGTCCGCCCACGATGGCAATGCCCAGGGGCCTCCGCAACTCCGATCCCGTTCCCATGCCCAGCGCCAAGGGCAGGCCGCCCAGAAGAGCCGCCATGGTGGTCATGGTGATGGGGCGGAACCGCAGGAGACAGGCCTGGAAGATCGATTCCTCTGGTGTCTTCCCTTCTCGTCGTTCTTGCGCGATGGCGAAATCGATCATGAGAATCGCGTTCTTCTTCACGATTCCGATGAGCAGGATGATCCCGATGAGGGCGATGACGCTCAACTCGAGTCGCACGGCCAGCAGCGCGAGAAGGGCGCCCACTCCCGCGGAAGGGAGCGTGGAAAGAATGGTGATGGGGTGGATCAAGCTCTCGTACAGCACGCCAAGGACGATGTAGACCGTGAGGATGGCCGCCGCAATGAGCAGAGGCTGATTGGCCAGGGAGTTCTTGAAGGCTTGGGCGGTACCCATGAAGCTGCCATGGATGGACGCTGGCAGCCCGATGTCCCGCTGGGCCTTGTCCACGGCGGCTACAGCATCCCCCAGCGCTTTTCCTGGAGGAAGGTTGAAGGAGATGGTGACCGCGGGGAATTGTCCCTGATGATTGACGGAAAGGGCTGTGTTCTGGCGGTGCAACGTCACGAAGGTGCTGAGGGGCACTAGCTCCCCTTGGCTGGAGCGGACGTAGATGTGAGTGAGCCCTTCAGGCGTTTGCCAGAAAATGGAGTCGACGCTCAGTACCACGTGGTACTGGTTTTGCGGGGCGTAGATCGTGGAGACGTACCGCTGCCCGAAGGCGTCATAAAGCGTGTTGTCGATGGCCTGGGTGGTGATGCCCAGCCGGGCTGCGGTGACCCGGTCGATATCCAGGGTCGCCTCGAGTCCCTTGTTCTGGAGATCTGTATTCACATCGGTCAGATCAGGCAAACTGCGGAGCTTCTGCAATACCTTCGGAGCCCAGTCGAAGAGATCGTTGGCATTGTCTCCCTGCAGCGTGTACTGGTACTGGGCACTACCGAAGCGGCCACCCACGCGGATGTCCTGGAAGGACTGAAGGAAGAGCGACGCGCCCGGAATCCCCGATGTCTTCTTGCGGATGCGGGCGATGACTTGATCCGCGGTAACGTTGCGCTCGTTATTGGGTTTGAGGGCGACGTTCATGTGCCCTGTGTTGCCGCTCCCGACGAAGGCGACCACGTTCTCCACCGCTGGATCCTCCTGCACGATGGAGGTGAACCGGGACATGAGCCCTACCATGCCTTTGAAGGAGATGTCCTGCTGAGCGATGATGGTCCCGTTCAGGCGTCCGGTATCCTGCTGGGGGAAAAACCCCTTGGGCACGACGATGTAAAGCCCGACGGTGGCTGCCATGGTCAGCAGCGTCACGGTCAGCGTAGCGCGCTGGTGGCGGAGCACCCATGCCAAGGAAGTCTCGTAGTGGCTCATGATCCATTTAAAGAACTGCTCGCTGGCCTGGAATACGCGCCCATGCTTTTCCTGGTCCTTAGATCGCAGCAGCCTGGAACACATCATGGGTGTCGCGGTCAACGACAGGAACATGGAAATCGTGATGGCAATCGAAAGGGTGACCGCAAATTCCCTGAAAAGCCGACCCACGATGCCGCCCATCAACAGTATGGGAATGAAAACAGCCACGAGGGAAATGGTGATGGAGACGACCGTGGAGCCGATCTCCTGGGCACCGGCCAGGGCTGCTTCCATGGGTTTCAGGCCCATTTCCAAGTGCCGCGTGATGTTCTCGACGACGACGATAGCGTCATCGACCACGAATCCGGTCGCTACCGTGAGGGCCATGAGGGAAAGGTTGTCGATGGTGTATCCCAGCAGGTACATGACCCCGAAGGTGCCGATCAGGGAGACGGGAACCACCACCGTCGGGATCAGCGTGGACCGCACGCTCCGCAGGAAGAGGAAGACCACCAGGATGACGAGTCCAATGGAAATCATCATGGCGATCTGCACATCTCGAACTGAGGCGCGGATAGTGCGTGTGGCATCGACCACCGTTTGGATCTCGATCGTTGGGGGCAACGCTGCGCGCAGATCGGGAAGAAGAGCGTTTATACGGTCCACGGTCTCGATGACATTGGCGTCGGGCTGTTTGAAAATCGGCACCATGATGGCTGGTGTTCCGTTGGTGACACCGGCATTGAAGATGTTCTCCACAGAATCCTTGACCGTCGCGATATCACCAAGTCTCAAGGCCGCACCGTTCTGATAGGTGAGGATCAGCGAATCGTAATCCGAAGCCTTCATCATCTGGTCGTTGGCGTTGAGGGACCAAGTGGTGGTTCCATTGGCCAGGTTGCCTTTTGGCCGGTCGATATTGGCCCTGGCGATGGCGATACGGACGTCCTCGAGGCTGAGTCCCCGACTGTTGAGCGCAACGGGATTCACGTTCACCCGTACGGCGGGCAAGGCACCACCCCACACATCCACTTCGCCCACGCCTTGGACCTGCGAGATCTTCTGCTGCATGATCGAGGAGGCGATGTCATACATCTTTTCCCTGGGCACGATCTTGGAAGTCAGTGCCAGGAGCATAATCGGCGCGTCAGAGGGATTGACCTTGCGGTAGGACGGATTGCTCGGGAGATTGCTGGGCAGATTGCCCCGGGCCGCGTTGATCGCCGCTTGGACATCCCGCGCCGCGGCATCGATGTTGCGATCCAGATCGAATTGCAAGGTGATGTTGGTGCTGCCGAGAGAACTTCCCGACGTCATCTCGGTGATCCCTGCAATGCGCCCGAACTGTCGCTCCAGTGGCGTGGCGACAGAAGAGGCCATCGTCTCCGGGCTGGCACCAGGCAGGTTCGCGTGGACCTGGATGGTCGGGAATTCCACCTGCGGCAAGGGCGAGACCGGCAGGAACTGGCGAGCCACGAATCCAGCCAAGGCCAGGGCCGCCATCAGCAGAGTGGTGGCGACGGGTCTTCGGATGAATGGCGCGGAAATCATGGTGTTTCGAGACCGGGTTCGATCGCGTTTTCAGCAGCCGGCTTTCGACCCAGAATGCGCTTGGCCAGACGGTCGAAAGCGAGGTAGATCACCGGAGTCGTGTAAAGCGTCAGCACTTGACTGAAGATGAGTCCGCCGACAATGGCGATACCGAGTGGCCGCCGGAGTTCTGCACCTACACCGGTGCCCAGGGCGAGGGGAATGCCACCCAGCAAGGCGGCCATGGTGGTCATGATGATGGGCCGGAAACGCAGCAGGCAGGC
>DCFP01000091.1:0-44647 GCA_002319925.1 Holophagaceae bacterium UBA1801
AACGTCCTGGCGGACCTGGAGGACGATTCCCTGGTGGCCCAGCCCCATACCAGTGCCGGCCGTATCCCGACGGAAAGGGCCTACCGGTACTACGTTGATCGCTGGATCAAGCCCAGTCCGCCTGCCGCGGATCTGGGCGCGCAACTTTCCGTGACCTTCGAGGGGCTCGATCAGGATCTGGATTCCTGGCTCCACAACGCCTCCAAGGTCCTCTCGGAGGTCATGGGGGGAGTCTGTCTCGCCCTGCCCTTCCAATTGACGAGCAGCCGCCTGATGCGCCTGGAATTCCTGCCCCTGGGTGGACGCAGGCTCGTGGCGGTCTGGGTGGGAAGCGCGGGGGAGGTCGAACACCAGGTCATGGAAAACGCCTGGGGGTTCACGCCGGAAATCCTCACGGAGCTGGGTAACTTCGCCACCACGCACTTCAAGGGAAGCACCCTGGCGGACATGAGGCTCCGATTGGTGGAAGCCCTCAAGGTGCAGGCGGACGAAGCCCACCAGCTGCGAGCCCGCCTCGCGGATCTGGCTTCCCGGATGACGGATGCCTCTGAACGGGGCAATCCACCCGTGGTGATCTCCGGGCTTGGTGAACTGGGCCGCAAGCCCGAGTTCGAGGATTCCCACCGTTTCCGCGAGCTGGTGCGAGCCTTCGAGGAGCACCAGCGCCTGGCCCGCCTCCTGAATGCCTTTGCCGAGGCATCGGTGCAGGAGGTGACCCTCCTGCTGGGTTCGGAAAACCCCTACTTGAAGGACATCCCGCTCGCCACCGCCATGCGCACGGTCTCCCTACCGGGGGATGAAAACGTGACCTTCGCCTTGGTGGGTCCTTTGCGGATGAACTACGCCAGGCTGCTCAATGGGCTGTCCTGGTGGTCCGAACAGATCAGCCAGCGTATTCCCCGATCCGTTTGAGGCCGCCCCCTAAACCACCTACAATCGAATCCCATGACCGAACCCGAAAATCCATTATCCGACCAACCCCAGGATGAGTCTGCCCGCCATGAGCACGACTTGACCGTGGACCTTACCCTGGATGAATCCGAAGTCGTGGACGATCTCCAGGCTCTGGCCGACGAGGCCGCAGAGGAGCTCCCGGAGAAACCTGCCTCCAAGGGCACCGCACAAAATGATGAGCTGTCGGCGCTGTTCAACGAGGAACTGGAGCGCACCCTGCTCGAAGCCAGGGACCGCATCCAGGAACTGGAGAAGCGCGAGGCGGAGCATCTGGACAAACACCACCGGCTGCTGGCCGATTTTTCCAACTACCGGAACCGAACCGCCCGCGATATCCAGATGGCCGTGGATCTCTCGGAGCGAAAGCTGCTGCTGGAAATCCTGCCGGTCCTGGACAACTTCGAACGCTGCATCGGATCCAAGTACCAGAGCGTAGACGATTTCAGGAATGGCGTCCTGCTGATCCAGAAGCAGTTCCTGGATGCGCTGCGACGCATGGGCGTGGAGACCGTGAAACTCGCGGTGGGAGAGCCCTTCGACGCCCTTCATGCGGAGGCCCTGTCCACCATCTCCGATTCAAAACTACCCGATGGAGCCATCGCAGCGGTCTATGAACGAGGCTACACCTTGCGGGAACACCTCCTGCGAGCCGCCAGGGTCGTCGTCAACCATTATTCCGGCAGCGACACCGAGACCAATCATTGACGTGGATCATTCGCAAGGAACCTCGTAAGATCCAAAAATCTCTAGCCTTAACCCACTTGGAGTCCTGCCATGGCCGGTAAACTCATCGGCATCGACCTCGGAACCACGAACAGCTGCGCCTGCGTAATGGAATCCGGTGAGCGCCGGGTGATTCCCAACCGCGAAGGTAGCCGCACCACACCTTCCGTCGTGGCCTTCACCGACAAGGGCGATGTCCTCGTGGGCCACATCGCCAAACGCCAAGCGGTGACCAACCCCCAGCGCACCCTGTTCGCGGTGAAGCGGCTCATCGGCCAGAAATTCGACGTCCCCCGCGTGCAGGAAGCCATGGCGCGCCTGCCCTTCCCCGTGGTGAAGGCGCCCAACGGAGACGCCTGGCTGGGTGTGGGCGACCGGGACTACGCTCCCCCCGAAATCTCCGCCATCGTGCTGCGGAATCTGAAACAGAGCGCCGAAGCCTATCTCCACGAAGAGATCGTGGATGCCGTCATCACTGTCCCCGCCTACTTCGATGATGCCCAGCGGCAGGCCACCAAGGATGCCGGCCGCATCGCCGGACTCAACGTCGTGCGCATCATCAACGAGCCCACGGCCGCGGCGCTGGCCTATGGCCTCGAAAAGAAGGGGCGCCGCGAAACCCTGGCCATCTACGACCTCGGCGGCGGCACCTTCGATTTCACCCTGATGGAAATGAACGATGGTGTATTCGAAGTGCTGTCCACCAGCGGCGACACCTTCCTGGGTGGCGAGGACTTCGACCAGGCGATCCTCCAGTGGCTCGTGGACCGCTTCAAGAGCACGACGGGCCTCGACCTGACCAAGGACCGCATGGCGCTCCAGCGGCTGAAGGAGGCCTCTGAAAAGGCGAAGTGCGAACTGTCCACCCTGGATCGCGTGGAGATCCGTCTGCCCTTCATCGCCCAGGGGCCCACGGGGCCGCAGCACTTGGAGGCAACCCTCACCCGCGAGGAGCTGGAAACCATGGTGCGCAACCTCGTTGAGCGCACCCTGCATCCCATCCAGGACGCGTTGAAGGAAGCCCGCAAGCAGGCTGGCGATGTGGACCAGGTCATCCTGGTGGGCGGCCAGACCCGCATGCCCCTCGTGCAGCAATTAGTGAAGGAATTCTTCAAGCGGGAACCCAACCGCGATATCAACCCCGATGAAGTGGTAGCCGCGGGTGCGTCGATTCAGGGCGCGGTGCTCACGGGCGAGGTGAAGGACCTGGTGCTGCTGGACGTGACACCCCTGTCGCTGGGCATCGAGACCCAGGGCGGCGGCTTCGTGAAGATCATCCAGCGCAACATGACCATCCCCTGCCGGGACAGCCGCGTGTTCACGACCGTCACGGACAACCAGTCCCGGGTCGAGGTGCACGTCCTCCAGGGCGAACGCGAGTTGTCCGAGCACAACCGCAGCCTGGGCCGCTTCGACTTGATCAATCTGCCGCCTTTGCCCAAGGGCGTGCCCCAGATCGAGGTCGCCTTCGACATCGATTCCAACGGCATCGTGAAGGTGAGCGCCAAGGATCTGATGACGGGCCTGGAGCAGAGCATGGCCATCCGGCCCAGCTCTGGCCTGTCGGAGCTGGAGATCCAAGGCATGATCCGCGAAGCCGCCAGCAATGCCGACGCGGACGTCCGCCGGCGGGACGAGCTGAAGTACATCGCCTCCGCCGAAGGGCTGCTCTTCTCTTGCGACAAGAGTTTCGCCGAGTGCGGCAAATTCATGCCCGAGGACGAACAGACCATGGTCCGCGATACCCTGAACACGGCCCGCCAAGCCGTGGCCGCCAAGGACATCAACGGCGTGAAGGCCTGCGAGTCCAAGCTGCTGGAGGTCCAGAAGCTGTTGACCAATGCCGTTCTCGCCGCCAGCGAAGCGATGATGTCCTCCCTGGAGAACGACCCCGACAGCCCCCCGAATCCCCACAAGGGCCTGATGTAACCGGGAGGCTAGTCCGCCTGATACCCTATAGTCATGACTGGAAAGCGTGACTACTACGAAGTGCTGGGCGTGGGCCGGGAAGCCGCGGTCGACGAGATCAAGAAGGCCTACCGCAAGCTGGCCATGGAATTCCACCCGGACCGCAACCCCGGGAACAAGGAAGCCGAGGAGAAGTTCAAGGAGGCGGCAGAGGCCTACGCCATCCTCTCCGACGCGGACAAGCGCCGGAAATACGATCAGTTCGGCCACGCAGGTGTCGGTGGTTCCGGTGGCGGTGGCTTCCAGTTCGACCCCAACCAGTTCGCGGATTTCCAGGACATCTTCGGCAGTTTCTTCGGCGGCGGGATCTTCTCAGATCTCTTCGGCATGGGCGGTGGCCGGCGCCGCAGTGGTGGCGGTGAGCGCGGCGCGGACCTGCAGTACACCCTGCGCCTGGGCTTCAAGGAATCGGTCTTCGGCGTGGATTCCAAGGAGCTGGAAATCCCCCGCCAGGAATCCTGCGAGACCTGCAAGGGCTCGGGCTGCGCTTCCGGCACCAGCCCCCAGACCTGCCCCCAGTGCCGGGGCCAGGGCCAAGTGGCCATGCGGCAGGGATTCCTTCAGATGTACGTGGCCTGTCCCCGCTGCGAGGGCCGCGGAACCTACATTCCAAGCCCCTGCGCTACCTGTAAGGGCGAGGGCCGCGTCCACAAGCGCACCAAGGTGAAGTTCCGCATCCCCGCGGGCATCGACCGGGGCCAGCGCCTGCGCCTGGAAGGCGAGGGTGAAGCGGGCCGGGGCGGCGGAACCACGGGCGATCTCTATATCGTCTTCGATATCGAGAACGATCCCACCTACGAACGGGATGGTTTCGACCTCCATCGCAAACTGGAGGTGCCCTGGCCCCTTCTGGTGCTGGGCGGCGACTTCCCCATCGAAACCCTCTACGGCGAGGACAAGATCCGCCTGACATCCGGGACTCCCGCCGACAAGATCGTCAAGGTCACGAACGCGGGCGTGCCACGGCTCCGATCCGCGGGCCGCGGGGATCTGTACCTGCACCTTCGCGTGGCTGTTCCCCAGAAACTGTCCCAGGAGCAGGAAGAGCTGGTCAGGGGCCTTCAGGCCACCATGGCGCCCAACGGGCACAATTCCAAGACGCAGGATGGATTTCTTGCTAAAGTCTTCGGTACAGAAAAGACCAAGAAGAAAAAAAAGTGAGCCATCCCTTTCCCAGCGCGAAAGCTTACAGGGTCTGAACCAGGAGGTACCATGCGCCGTCTGACTTTGCTGCTCTCCCTTCCCTCGCTCATCTTGACCGCCCAGCCGGTCACTACCCAGATGACCCTTCCGACACCTGACGGGTTCACGCTATCGGGCACCCTCACGGTTCCGGACACCAAGGGCAAGCACCCCGTCGTCATCTTGGCCCATCAGTTCCGCAGCGACCGGAATGGATGGTCGCCCTTGACGGAAAAGCTCAATGAGCGGGGCCTCGCGACCCTGGCCCTGGATCTCCGCGGGCACGGCCAGAGCGTGGACCAGTTGGGGACGACGGTGGCGGTCACCAGCGACTTCCTGCCTTCCGCGCACCTCGTGGGCTTCGACAAGATTCCCGACGACCTCGTGCTGGCAGCCAATTGGGTGCGGAAGCAGAAGGGCATCGATGGCCGGCATCTAGGCCTGGCCGGTGCCAGCGTTGGTGGATTCTCGGTCCTGCTGGCTGCCCCCAGGATCAAGCCTTCGGTGATCCTCGTACTGAGCCCCGCGGGCATGGAAGCCTTCGGACCCGACGCACGGACCCACATGGTTTCAGCCGCGACCAAGGCCCACACCCTACTAATGGCTTTCGTATCCAGTGGCGACAAGGAGGCTGCAGACAACGTCGAGGCCCTGCGTCCCCTCTTCGGAACCAATATCCGAACCTTCGATGGCAATCGGCACGGCTTCGATTTCCTTCCTGAGAGCAGCGATACCATGGCTGTCTTCTTCGGGGAGTACCTGATGCATCCCCACACGGGAAAGGCCGCTCCAGCCGCCAAACCCGCCCCCCAGGAACCCGCCGCGGCCCCCGCCGATCCTTCCACGGTCCTGACACCCACGAATCCCTAGTCACTCAACTTTGCTCAAAAGAAAACGCCCCGCGCTCGGGGCGTTTTCCGTTTGTGCGGATCATCTTCAGGGGCGCGAATTCGCGGGGGTTTCAACCTCCGGGCGGCTGGCACCCAGGGAGTACCAATCCATCTTCCGGGTGATCATCATGACGGTCCCCAGCAGGAAGAAGAGCAGCAGGGATCCCATCAAGAGCGCGTTGTCCTCCGAGATCAACAGGCCGTACAGAACGCCGTAAAGCAGGCAGAGGGAAAGCGCGAAGCCCATGCCGCGCAACCGGCTCTTCAGCACATGGGAGAGGTAGAACCCCAGCAGGAGCACGCCGGAGGACGCCGCGAGGACGTAAGCCCAAATGAAGCGGATGTGCTCGGAAAGGCTGATGAGCAGCAGGAAGAACAGGCCAAGGGAGAGGCCCACCAGCAAGTATTGAATGGGGTGGATGGGCAGGCGCTTGAGCATTTCGAACAGGAAGAACGCGGCGAAGGTCAACCCGATGAAGAGGAAGCCGTACTTCACCGCGCGCTCGGACATCAGGTAGACGTTGACGGGATCCATGAAGGTCACCTGGAAGGATTCCTCGGACATGCCCTCGCCCTTGGTTTGCAGAATGCGGTCCAGGTCCCGGGCCAGGTGGGACACCTGCCACGACGCCTCGAACCCGGAATGAGTGATCTGGTGGTTCACGGGCAGGAAACGCCCGCCGAAACTCGGGTTCGCCCAGTTCGATGTGAGCGATACTCGCGTGTCATCCGCCACGGGAGCGATGGACAAGTCCTGGGATCCCATAAGGCTCAGGGGAATCTCGAAGCGGAACAACCGGTCCTGGCTGCAATCCATGGGCCCCAGCCCCGCTTGGATGCCCTTCGTCAGCACATCCTTGTGGGTGCCAGCCACGAACTCATGGGACCGACCTTCCCAATTCAGCAAGGGACTGCTCTCGATGCCCCGGTTATCGGTGACTCCCAGCAGCAGGTAAGCATCACCGATCGTGATATCGTGCTGCCGCGGGTCGATTCCCAGGAACTGGGGAATTTGGAACTGCCCGCTCATCTTCGCGTTCATGCGGTAGAGCTGGGCTTTGTACAGCCCCCGGTGCCTCTCCTCCACTTTGACATCACCGCCGATCCGGAGTTCCTTCGGTACGAATTCCCGATGATGGGTCTGCACTTCCACCGTCTTGGTGATCCTCCCCGTCTTCTCGTTCAAGTTCGACAGGACCACTCGCTCGGTGTACCAGACCACGAGAATGGGCCCCGTCACCTGCTGAGCGCCCGCTGCGCTCCCGGCGATATCGGCTTCCACCGCCGTCTGGCGCTGCTGCCTCGTGGCGATCTGATCCTCGATCATGAGGAGGGGAATCATCAGCAGGGCCGAAAGCCCGAAGATGATGAGGGCTTTCCAGAACAGGGACCATTTCATGTTCGAACTCCTTGGATGGGTGTTCCAAGAAGGTGGAGAACCTCTGTGAAGCCACGATGAAGGCCCGGGAAGTCAGTGTGAAGTCACGCGAAAGATCACGCCTTCGGCAAGCGCAGCCTGGATTCCGCGCCGCCCTCCGGATGATTGGAGAGATCGATCGCTCCTCCGTGCAATTCCGCCACCTGCCGCACAAAACTCAGTCCCAGGCCCGTGCTTTTGCGATGGGTGCCCGGCCGCGGCAGCGAATAGAACGGTTCGAAGATCCGCTCCAAGGCGAAATCGGGAATCCCGTTCCCCTGATCCCGGACACAAAGGGTGTGACTCGTTTCCGTCGATTCCACCTGCAATGCGATGCGTCCCTCCGGGGGAGAAAAATCGATGGCGTTATCGATCAGGTTGGAAAGGGCCTGTTCGAGGAGGAACGCGTCTCCCAGCGCATATGCATCCTCGGGAACCGCGTGATCCACCGAAATGGATTGCAGTGCAAGCTGGGACTCCTTGGCCGCCAAAATCTTCGCGGACAATTGACTCAGGGAAATCCGGACAGGGTTTTCGATGGACTGTTTCTGTTCCACCGAAGCGAGGCCGAGCATGCGCTCCACGAGGTTCTGGAGCCGCTCTTCCTGCTCGCGGATATTGGCGATGAACCTGTGCCGATCCTCCTCGGGCATGTCCTCCTCCAGGAGTTCCGCGGCGCCGTGGATGGCCGTGAGCGGGCTCTTCATCTCATGGGTCAAGGTGTGCACGTAACGTTCAACGTACTGCCGGCCATCGAGTTTGATCCGCATGGTTTCCAGGGCCTTGCCCAGGTCGGCCAGTTCTCTTGCACCGAGGGAGGGCATGACCACCTTGTGTCCTTCGGTGACCTTCTTGGCGTAATCCATCAGGCGATTGATGGAACGGGTGAGCCACAGAGAAAGCCCCACGCCGATCAACAAGGCGGCCCCCATGAGCCCGAGTCCAGCGTTGAAGACCCGGTTCTGGCTGCGCTCCGCGAAGGGCATCACGCTGGAGGTGGGCGTGGCCACCGTCAGCACGCCGATGATTCGGCCCTGATCCAGGATGGGTGCCGCCACGTGCATGACCGAGGTGGCTTGATCCTTGGGATTCGTGAGGGTGCTTCGGGCTCCATACCGCCCCTGCAGCGTCAGATAGACATCGTTCAATCGCGAGTAATCCGCTCCGGGAGCCGTTCCGTCGGAGTCGAAGAGCAGAATGCCTTTGTCGTCGGTGACGTAGACCCGGAAATCAGCCTTGTTCTTCACCACGCCCCAGATGCGGGCGTTGGGCTGCCGGTCCCGGTAGCTGCGGATCGCCTGGGCCAGCTTGCCATTGGCCAGGGTTCCATCCTTGAGTTCCGGTGCCGCGATTTCCGCCAGGAGATGGGCCGTATCCACCAGGGCCACCTCCATGCCTTGCCGGACACCGGGCCGCACCTCCTGCATGAAGGTGTGGAGCACCAGGAACGCGGCCAGGCCGACGATCAGAAAGAATCCGAGAAAGACCCGGACACTGATCCTCACGAGAACCTGCCGATGCTGTAGCCCAGCCCGCGGTGGGTCTGGATGGGGTCCACGTGCGGGCACGCCGCTCGGAGCTTGGCCCTCAGGGTCTTCACGTGGGTGTCCACGGTGCGATCCGCGCTCTCCTCGGCGCCGGCCCATACCTGCTCCATGAGCTGGCCTCGCGTGAAGACCTGCTCTGGGCGGGACAACAAGGCCTTGAGCAGCAGGTACTCGTAGCGGGTCAAATCGAGGAGCTCACCCCCGAACCAGGCGCGGTGGCTGGCTTCATCGATCTGGAAGCGAGGCGAAGATTCTGAAGATGCCGAAATCACCGATCCCACAGCCCTCCGCAGGATCACGCGCACCCGCGCCACCAGCTCCCGGGGGCTGAAGGGCTTGACCATGTAGTCGTCGGCGCCGATTTCGAGACCGACGATACGGTCCACCTCGTCGCTTCGCGCGGTAAGGAAGATCACCGGAAGGTTGGAGAAGGTGCGGAGGCGACGGCAAACTTCGAAGCCCGAAAGATCCGGCAGACCCACATCCAGAATGGCCAAGGAGTAACAATCCTGTCGCAGTTTCGATAGGGCGTCTTCTCCCAGTTCGCAGTGCTGGGGCGCGAATCCTTCCTTTTTCAGGGCGTACGCAATCGTGTCGGCGATCGCGATCTCGTCCTCGATGATCAGGATCTGCGGAGGGGAATTCACGGCCCTGTTCAACTCCTGTCAGCGATAGACGACCTTGCCTTCGCCCTTCACCAATTCGCCAAGAATCCATGCGGCTTCGCCAGCAGCTTTCAAGCCCGCCAGCGCCTCTTTCGCCTCCTGCTTTCCGGCGACCGCGACCATTCCCACGCCCAGGTTGAAGGAACGGCGCGCATCCTCGATGGGCATCTGCGCCTTCTCCATGAGGAATCGGAAGAGGGCCGGGATCTCCCAGCTCTTGGTGTCGATGGCAGCATCCAGATGCTTGGGAAGGACCCGGGGCAGATTGTCGGTGAGGCCGCCGCCGGTGATGTGAGCCATGGCCACCAGCTTGTGGGACTTCACCAGAGGCATGAGCTGGGGAAGATAGCTGCGATGTGTCGCCAGCAAAGCCTCTGCGACGCTCTTCCCCGTTCCCGGGAGTTCATCGGTCACCGCGAGTTTGGCCACTTCAAAACACACCTTCCGGGCCAGGGAATAGCCGTTGGTGTGCAGACCCGAACTGGGCAGGCCAATGAGCACGTTCCCTTCAGCCATGGCATCGAGCCTTGGCAGCAGATCGCCTTCATCCACCAGGCCCACGATGGAGCCGGCCACGTCCACCTCGCCGGTCTCGTAGACCCCGGGCATCTCGGCAAGCTCACCGCCGATGAGGGCGCAGCCCGAGACCTTGCATGCATCGGCCATGCCCTTCACGATCTGCTCGATGACCCCGGGTTCGAGCCTTTGCGCGGCGATGTAGTCCAGGAAGAAAAGGGGCCGCGCGCCCTGGACCAGGATGTCGTTGATGCAGTGGTTCACGAGGTCGGCGCCCACGGTGTCCCATTTGTCCGCGAGCCGGGCCACCTTCATCTTGGTGCCGACGCCGTCCATGGAAGCCACGAGGATCGGCTTGGATTCCGGGAACTGGGCCGCGAAGAGACCGCCGAAGAGGCCGATGTCGCTCCTCACGCCGGGGGTCTTGGTGGCCTTCACCAGGGGCTTGATCCGGGCCAAAGCCTCGTCCTGGCGATTGATGTCCACACCGGAGGCGGCATAGGTGACCGGCTGCTTGCTCATGGATCCTCCCTCCCCTTCATGATCCCATGCTCTTTGCATCCCTACCAATTCCCCCGGATGGTGGCACTCTGGAGCCACATCCGGAGTTAAGTCATGCCATTCGACGAAGCGAGAGTCTCCCGAGCCGTCCGCGAACTGCTGGCCGGATTCGGCGCGGATCCCGGCTCCCCCGAGCTGAGCGAAACCCCGAACCGCGTCGCGGAATTCTGGCGGGAGCGCCTGGCTGGGTACGGCGTCGATATCGTCCAGGAACTGCAACCCCTTCCGGGGGCCCTAGCTCCGTGCCCGGTGATCCTGGAGCGGGTGCCGTTCGTCAGCACCTGCGAGCACCACTTGGCGCCCTTTGCCGGCTTCGCCACCGTGGGGTATCTGCCGGGCCAGGGCGGCACCGTGGGGCTGTCCAAGCTCGTCCGCGTGGTTCAGGCCTTCGCCAATCGCCTCCAAGTGCAGGAACGCATGACCCAGGAGATCTTCGATGCCCTGGAAGCCCATCTGAGACCCGCCGCCTGGGGCGTGAAATTGACGGCCGAGCACACGTGCATGAGCCATCGGGGAGTTAAGGTCTCCGGTGTTTCGGTGAACACCAGTCTGTTCGGCGGCGCCTGGAAGGACTCACCACCGCAGGAATTCCGGTAGCGTTGCTTTCATGGAACACACATGATTCAATCTGCATCCCAGTATTCGGAACCATGAACCAGTTTCCTGCCGAAGCTTCGGCATTACTCGAAGGAGCAGCCATGTCCTACCAGGCGAAAAATTACGATCATTTGAAGGGTGGCGTCGTCAAGGGTCTCAGCGATAGTCAGCTGGACCAGCATTTCACGCTCTACAAGGGCTATATCGCGAAAATCAACGAAATCGAAGAGAAGCTCGCCACCGCGGACAACACCAAACCCAACTATTCCTTCAACGAGTACAGCGAACTGAAACGCAGGGAGGCTGTGGCTTTCAATGGCTCCTTCCTCCACGAGCTGTACTTCGAGAACCTCGGCGCTGATAACACCATCAGCAGTGAACTGCAGAAGGCACTCGATGCGCAGGGCGGCAAGGAGAAGGTGCTGGCCGACCTCAAGGCCGCCGCGCTCTGCGGTCCCGGCTGGGCTGTCCTCACCCGCAACCGCCGCGATGGGAAGCTGCATTCCTACTTCTTCGGCGAGCACCACCTGGGTCTGCCCATCGAGCAGGATCTACTGGTGGTGTTGGATAGCTGGGAGCATGCATTCATGGTCGATTACGGCATCGCCCGCGCCAAGTACGTGGAGATCTTCATCGAGAACATCAAGTGGAGCGAAGCCAGCAAACGCTTTGCTGCCGCCACGAAGTAATTCGGACGCATGCTCGTCGATGGGCCCTTCCGGGGGCCCGTTTCCTTTTATCTGTCGCATGCCTCCGTCTATCGTGCCGTCCATTGGACGGCACTCCTGCTCCCGCCCTGCGGGGCGCTCGCAGAGATGGAGCCTCCATGGTCGATTACGGCATTGCCCGCGCCAAGTACGTAGAGATCTTTCTCGAGAACATCAAGTGGAGCGAAGCCAGCAAACGCTTTACTGCCGCGACCCGCTGAGCGATACATCTGTCAGGTTGTTGATTCCATGTCCCCCAACGTGTTTGGGGGACATCTATGTACGCATGGCTCGCTGATGGTCATTCGCCATTAAGATCAAGGGATGACCCGGACGAAGAAGCCCCTGCCCTTCTGGCTGCTGCTGATCCTGCTGCTGGCCTGGAGATACCTCTGCCATAGCCTGATGCTGATCCCGGTGCTGTGGCACGAGTTGAAGCCGGCGCCCCATCTTCCGGATCTGCTGCTGGACCACATCCCCCTGGTCCCCGCCATGGCCCGGTGGAACTACCTGATCTGGATCCTGTGCTACATCCCGCCCGCGATCTATCTTGGGATCCGTAACCGCGATCTCCTGTGGCGCCTGGTGGTGACTGATGGCTGCCTTGCCCTGCTGCGGGGAATCACCATCCCCCTGACGGGACTTGGTCCCGTGTACGGCCTTGATACGAATGCCCTTCATCCCTTCGCGTTCTGGCCCACCTGGCTCTCCATCGTGAATCCCCTGAGTGCGATGGTGGGCAACACCGCGGGATTGTATCTCACGAAGGATCTCTATTTCAGCGGCCACATCGCCACGACGTTCCTCCTGTACCTCTACTCGCTGCGGCTGGGCCGCGCTGCGTGGATCTTCCTGGGCTTGAATCTGCTCACCCTTGCGACCGTGCTGCTGTCCCATTTGCACTACAGCATCGACATCGTTGGTGCCTATGCGCTCACCTATTGTGTATACCGTGCGAGCGAAGCCCTGGCAGCTCGTTCGAAGAACCCCGTCATGACGCCGGCTTAGCTTTTCGATCGGGGCTTGATGGTGAAGTGCGTGGTGCAGACCGCCACGATCCTGGACTCGCACCGCAGCCTGCATTCGAGAATCGCGCTGCGGCTGGATAGCCGGAGAATCTCCGCCTCCGCCAGAACCGGACCGCTGGCCGGCTCCAGATACCGAATGTGCAGATCCGAGGTCGCGAAGGGCATGGATCCGTTGAAGGCCGTGCTGAGGGCGACGGCGCAGGCCATGTCCGCCAGGGTGGCTTGCACACCGCCATTCACGGTCCCGAGCAGATTGAGCACCAGCGGGGATCCGCCCAGGCGCATGGAGGCTCGTCCCACGGCAACCGATTCCACGGACACCTCCCAGCCCTGGATGAGCGGATAGGCCGCGAACTTGGTTCTCAGCCGATCCAGCAGATCTGGCGCGACGGATTCAGGGAGCCGGGAGACGGTGACGGTCATTGCTCAATCCAGACCCTTCCAGCCGCGCTCCACGAAGGCGCGCAGTTTTTCGTCGCTGCTCTGCAGCCAGAGATTCCTCAACACGAACCGCCCGATGGGATCCACTTCCAGATTGACTTCGATGCCGGGGCGCATCTCGGCAAGGCGTGTGCTACGGACGGTCTCGGGAATCAGGGCAATGGTGAACCAGTCCCGGCCGCATTCCACCACCGTAAGGGAAATACCATCCACTGTGACCGAGGCCTTGGGAGCGATCATGGGCGCAAGGTCCTCCGGTATGGAAAACCGCCACAGGCCTTCGTCCTGGGGACGCTGGAGCAGCTCTCCCACACCGTCCACGTGCCCCAGGACCAAGTGGCCATCGAGGGGATCACCCACCTGCAGGCTCGGTTCCAAGTGCAGCTTCGCCCTCAACGGAAGCTGGCCCATGGTGGTCTTCGACAGGGTTTCCTCGGAAAGATCGGCTTCAAAATGACGATCATCCCTAGCCACGGAGGTGAGACAGGCGCCGTTGACCGCGATGCTGGCCCCATGCAGAGCCCTTTCCAGCAGCTCCTTGGGGGCGGCGATCCGCAGCCGGGCGCCACCGGGCCTGGGTGTGCGGCCTTCCAAGGTTCCGAGATGCCGGATCAAACCCGTGAACATGCGACCTCCATGAAAAGGTTGGCCGGAAGCATCCATGATGGCACGCAAGATCAGCAGGAACCGGCGGACCTCGCGGTTATCCTTGGACTGACTGGGAGGCGGCTGGTTGAACCTCTGGAACGATAAGCGGCTTCGCCTCACGTTGACGCGGCTGGGCATTGAGTACCTGATCGCCCTGTCCGTGATGGGTTTCTTCGCCGTGAACTCCGGCAACAACCTGCTCTATTTGATATTTTCCCTGATGCTCGGTCTGTTCCTGGTTTCGGGATGGGTAAGCCGCAAGGCGATCCGGGGCCTGGAACTCGAAGCCATCGAGGAGGGCAACATTTTCGCCCGGGTCAAGGGCGGCGTGCGGATCCGGCTCAGGGATCGCCACCCCCAGCGGATCCGGGGTGTGGAGGTCCATCTGGCCCTGGATCGCGCCCGCACCGAACCGGGATTCTACGGGGGCGCTCAGGGGAAGGAAGAAGCCATCCTGGTGGTGCTCCAGGTCCGGCCTGAATTGAGAGGCTGGCACAAAGCCCGGTTCGTGGAGATGCGGACGCGGTTCCCCTTCGGATTCCTTGAAAAGGCCTGGCGCTTGAGCCTCGAAAAGACAGTGCTGGTGCTGCCTCATCCCCGCTCGACCGTGGCCCAGCGTAACGGCGAAGGCGAGTCGCCTTCGTATCGCCCGCAGCCTGGACTTTCTTCGCCCGTGGGAGCCCAGCCCTTCCGCATCGGCGATCCCCTGAGCCGGGTCCACTGGAAGCGCACCGCCCAGCGCGGCTTCCCCTGGGTCCGAACCTTTGAAGGGGAGCAGCCATCGGGGTTGCATTTGAAGCTGGATCTGCGCGCGTGGGTGAGCGGCGACCCGTTCGAAAAACACCTCGAGATCCTCTCCGGGGCCATCCTGCAGGCCCGTCTTCAGAGACAGGAGGTCTTCCTGAGCCTGCATTCCGTCGAGGGAATCCGCGAGCACAAAGGCCCCACCGAGTGTTGGCGGGCTCTGGCGGTGGCCCACGCGCAGGGGGAGGATGAACCCGTGGCTATTCGCGTTCAAAGAAAGGCAATACTCTAGTGACAGCCTCCGAGGTCTTCGTGCCCTATAGCGCTCCCCATGACCCAGACTGGGAACCCCTGTTGCAAGCCGCTTGGGGCGCATGGGCCAAGGCCTATGTCCCCTATTCCAGATTCCATGTCGGCGCGGCGATTCGCACGCGCTCCGGCGAGATCTTCGCGGGCTGCAATGTTGAGAATGCCAGCTATCCCATGACCTTGTGCGCCGAACGGACCGCCCTTTGCGCGGCCGTGACCCAGGGCCTGGTGCCGGGAGGCATCGAGGCGCTTGCGGTGGTGACGGAAGCCGCGACCCTCACACCGCCTTGCGGTGCCTGCCGCCAGGTGCTCGCCGAGTTCGCCGAGTCGCTTCCCATCCTGCTGGCGAATCGCTCCAGCAGGGCGCGATTCGATCTCAAGGAACTTCTTCCCCACTCCTTCACAGGAAGAAACCTTGGGATCTTCCCGTCGCATGAGCTATCCAATCCCGAGTTGACCCCATAGAATAAGCAGCAGTCCGAGGAACTGGATGGCCATTGATCGAACCAAGGTCCAGAAACAAGCCGAGAGCTTCGTCGCTTCCGGCAGGGTTGACCGCGCCATCGACGAGTTCCTGAAACTGCTGGATGACAAGCCCAACGACCTGCTGATGATGAACCGCATCGGCGACCTGTATCTCCAGGCTGGCCGGAACCGGGAAGCCATCGATATGTTCAAGCGGGCCGGCATGGGCTACGAGCGGGACGGCTTCGTGCCCAAGGCCGCCGCGGTCTTCAAGAAGGCCCGCCGCGCTGCTCCTGATGATGCAGATGTCGCCTCGCGCCTGGCGGACCTCTACCGCCAGACCAACATGATCAAGGACGCCATCCAGATCCACATCGAGATGGCGGAGCAGTTCACGAAGAAAGGCCTGCTCAAGCGCGCCCTGGAGGAATTCGCCCAGGTCGTCGAGCTGGACCCGAAGAACCTCAAGAACAAGGTCAAGCTCGCGGATCTCTACAACAAGGAAGGGATGAAGGACCGCGCGGCCTCGATCTACCTGGAGGTCGCCGAAGCGCTCGCCATCGAACAGATGCACAGCGAGGCCAATCAGATCCTGGAGCGGGCGAAGACCATGACCACCTCGCCCCAGGTGTTCCTGACCCAATCGAGGCTCTGCGTCATCCAGAAAGATCTGACTGGAGCCGCGGCTCATCTTCGCGAAGGCCTGTCCGCCAACCCGCGGAGCCACGAGATTCTCGAGGCCTTGGCCGAGGTCGAAATCCAGTCCAAGAATCCCGCGAAAGCCCTGGAGGCACTGGCCCAGGTGCCGCAGCTCCCCGAAAAAGCGATGGCCCTTTGCGAGCGTGCGCTGCGGGAAATGGCCAAGACCGGCCAGGCCAGCGAAGGTCTCAAGCTCTTCAAATCCATCGGCCGCGAGTTCGCGCGCCGCGGCATGGGCGAAATCGCCAGCAAGTCACTGCGTCTCGCGATGCAGGGATTCTTCACCGCCGAGGCCTGGGTCCAGCTCGCAGAGATCGCGCATCAGAGCGGCAACAAGCAGGAACGCATCGATGCGCTGCGCCGGGCCTTCGAGGAAGCCAAGCTCACCAGTGACCAGAACCTCGCCTCCACGGTGCAGGAACAGCTGAGAGGCATGGGCATCACGGATGAGCAGATGGCCGCGCCACCGCAGGCCCTGGTTGCCCATACGCCATCCCCGGCACCCACGAGCACCATGACGTCTCTCGAAAGCACGGAAATCGATCCCGTGCGGCGCATGCAGATCCAGCAGCTCCAGCGGGACGCAGAGAATTTCGTCAAGGCACGTTTCATGGACAAGGCGCAGGAAGCCTTCTCCAAGATCCTCGAGCTGGATCCCACCAACCGCGACGCCATCAACCGCATCGCCGACATCATCAAGTCCAGCGGCAAGATGACCGCCGTACAGATGCACTACGTGAAGACGGCCGAGCGGCTGGCGGGCATCGGTGCGCGGGAAATGGCTATCGAGATGCTCGACAAGGCCGAGGCTCTCTTCCCTGGTTCGACCCGCCTCTACCGCCGCACCCTGGGCCTCGTGGAAGCGCCTGCGCCGCCGCCGGCACCGGTCGCACAGCCGCCCGTCCCCGTGCAACCCCCGACGGCGCCGGTCATTCCGCTGGACGAGGGCCCGGCCTTCAGGCCAGAGTCAGAACCCGTCGAGAGCTTCGGGAATGATCTGGATGTGCTGATCGCCCTGGACGAGGACCGGCAGGGTGTCGGCCCCGCACCGGAGCAGCTGCCTCCCCTTTCCATACCCCTGGAGCTGCCTCCCCTGCAGGATCTCCACTTTGCCAAGCCGGAGCCGAGGGCGCGTCTTCCTATCGATTCGATGGACCTGAACGCGGCCGATCTGCAGGCGCTGATCTCCGAGCCTCCCGCACCCGAGCAGCTCGAATCCGAGGCCCTCATCCCCGAGCTGGAGCCCCTGGAACTAGAGCCCCTCGCCTTCGCGACTAAGGCGCCCGTGGCGCCTCCGCACATGCCCGCGCCCATTGCGGCTGGTCCAGTGGTTCCCCCCCCTTCGGCGGAGATCGACGAGGAATTGGCCTCCGCCCTGTCCGATATCGATTTCCAGCTGGATTACGGTAGCCCGGAAGAGGCCAAGATCGAGATCGAGAACGCGCTGGAGGATTATCCCGGCCATCCGGAACTCCTCAACCGGCTGGATGTGGCGGAAGAGGCCCTGCGCAAGCTGGGCCATCAGCCGGCGGTCCAGCCTGAAGTGGAGGACAGCCATTCCTTCTTCGACCTCACCGATGTGCTCGGTGATGCCCTGCTGGAATCCGGCGAAGGCGAGGAAATGCACGACGCCACCAACGTCGTGGAAAAGATCCAGAGTGTCGACGAGCTCTTCAACGCCTTCCGCGAGGGCGTGGAACAGCAGGTCAAGGGTGATGACTACGACACCCACTACAACCTGGGCATCGCCTACAAGGAGATGATGCTGCTCGAGCCCGCCATGGAGGAATTCAAGAAGGCCATGCGCGATCCGGAGCGCACCCTGGAGTGTTGCTCCATGCTCTCCATCTGCGAGACGGTCCAGGGCAACCTCCCGTCCGCGGCAGCCTGGCTGCGCCAGGGCATCGATGCACCGGGCTTCCCCCCGGAGGATGCGATAGGCCTCCGGTACGACCTCGGCGAGATCCTCCAGCAGCAGGGCAAGACGGATGAAGCCCTGGAACAATTCCAGCTCGTCAGCGAAATCGATTCCGAGTACCGCGACGTCGCCCAGAAGATTCAATAATCGTCGTCGTCTGCGCCACCGCTGCACTTCGCTTGTTCCTGAACCGAAGCCTCGCTGCGGGTCATTGAACCGTGCAGGATCCCACCGCCCCCCACGGCTGCAGGGCCTGATGGGCGGGCTGCACCGGCTTGCCGGGCCGCTGCAGGTGGGTCAATTGGACCCCACGGCCATCACCGGCCACCAGCCATGCGCCCTTGGGATCCCATTTCAGGGTTCCGGCTGGTTCGGCGCTGAGCTGAATCTCTCCGACACCACCGATTTTCACGGCCGTGCCGTCGAGAGCGAATTCTGTTCCAGGCCAGGGCTGGAGCGCCCTAACCTGCCGATGGATCGCCACGGCCGGGTGGGTGAAATCGAGCCTGGACATGCTCCGGTCGAGCTTGGGGGCCAAAGTGGCCAGGGCGTTGTCCTGGGCCAGGCAGGTAGCTGTGCCCGAGAGCAAGTGGGGAAGATTTTCGCTCAGCAAATGGCCAGCGTCCTCGGCCAGCTGGCCGAGAAGAGCCTCAGCCGTGTCTTCCATGCGGATGGGCCGCCTGGAAATGGCGACGATGGGACCCGCATCGAGACCTCGGGTCACCTTCATAAGGGTCACACCGGTCTCGCTGTCCCCGGCGAGGATGGCGTGATTGACCGGTGCCGCGCCTCGCCAGCGGGGCAGGATGGAGAAGTGCAGGTTCCAGACGCCGAGGGGGCAGGAATCGAGCATCCAGCCGGGAAGGATATGCCCGTAGGCCACCACCACGGCGAGATCGATGTTCAGGGACTCCCACAGGACGCGCGTCTCGGGCAGTTTCCAGTTTTCGGGCTGATACGCGGCCAAACCCGATTCCTCCGCGGCCTTCTTCACGGGAGGCGCTTCCAGATGCCGCCCGCGGCCCTGGGGCTTGTCGGGGTTGCAGAAGATGGCCTGGACTTGATGCTGGGCTGCCATGGTCCGGAGCACGGGCACCGCGACAGCGGGAGTCCCCAGGAAGGCGATCCTGGCCACGATCAGCGTTCCGAACGCATCTTGTTGTACTTCCGCTGGATGATCTGGCGCTTCACGGGACCGAAATAGTCCACGAAGAGCCGCCCCCGGAGATGGTCGATCTCATGGCAAAAGGCCCTTGCCAGCAAATCCTCGCCCTCCAGCTCTTCCCAGGAACCATCCCGCTTGCGGTTTTTCACCCAGACCTTCTTGGGCCGCTCAAGCGTCTCATGGATGCCTGGAATGGACAGGCAGCCCTCCTGGCCCACCTGCGAACCTTCGGTGCGGAGGATTTCAGGGTTGATCAGAACGATCTTCTGGGAAGGGTTCTCACCGGAAGAGGGATCGATCACCGCGATGTTCAGATTGACTCCCACCTGGGGCGCGGCAATACCAACCCCTTCTTCCTCGATTCCAGTCTCGAAAAGGTCGGTCACCAGCTGTTCCAGTTCGGGGGTCCATTCCCCCACATCGGCGCTGTTGGTCTTCAGCCGGGGATCACCCCATGTGATAACGGTACGTAGGGCCATGCTTTCTCCACACATTCCATCTTAGGCATAGGACCGTTCATTTGATACGCTAGTAGATTCCGGTCCCGTGCCATCCGTTGCTGCACGAGCCGCCATTGTGACGGCGCTAGCCCGAATTCCTCGCAGGATCCCGAATGAGCCCCATTTCTCGACGAGACAAAGAACCTCTGAAGAAAGGCAAGAACGACGCGCCGGTCTCCGACCACAGGACGCCGCTCCGCCTGTTCCGCAGCACCTTCAAGGCGAACAAAACGCCCATGACCGTGATCATGGGCGTAATCCTCCTCAGCACGGTTGCTTACCTGGCCCAGAAAGGACAGGGAGTGGCTACTCGCGACGATGTGGTAGCCCGGGTTTATGGCAGGGATATCCTCGGCAAGGATGTGGAACAGAAGCTGGCAGAGATGGAACGCAGCATGGGCAATCAGGCCAACTTGAAGAGTCTGCTGCCTTACCTGCAGACCCAGGCCCTCCAGCGAACCATCAACCTGAAGCTGCTCGAGGAGCTGGCTGACCGGCACGGTGTGGTGGTCACGGACCAGGAAGTCAGAACATCACTCGAAACCCAGCTACGTCAGAACGAAAACTTCCTCGACAAGGACGGCAAGCTTCTGCCCACCAATGAGATTTCGGACATCCTCCGGGAGAGGGGCATTCTCCTGATCCAGTTGGAAAATGAGGTCCGCGACCAGCTCCTGGTTCAGAAACTAATGAACCAGGCCTCCGTGCAGATTCCCGTCGACGAGACCTGGGTGAACCTCGAGAACCGGATCCAGAACGAGAAGATCACCTACGAATTCGCTGCCCTTTCTCCGGATACCGCGGCAATAGCGGATCCCAACGATGCCACGCTGGACGCATTCCTGAAGACCTCGGGTGCTTTGTTCCAGTACGGCCCGCGCCGCGTACTCCAATATGTGGCCCTCGACCAGGCTTCCTTCAAGGATTCCATTCAGGTCGACGACAATGCCCTCAAGGCTGCTTACGAGTCGAAGAAGACCCAGTACACCGAACTCAACGCGAGCCACATCCTCTTCCTGGCGAAGACCGAAGCGGAATATGCCGCCGCCACGAAGAAGGCCGAAGAACTCCGAGCCAAACTGGCCGCTGGCGGAGATTTCGGCAAGGCCGCCGAGGACTTCAGCGAGGATCCTTCTGCGAAGGGCAGCAAGGGCAATCTGGGCTGGTTCAAGCTGGGATCCATGGTGAAACCCTTCGAGGACGCGGAACTGGCTCTGAAACCTGGCGAGATCAGCCAGCCCGTGCGGACCCAGTTCGGCATCCACCTCATCAAGCTGGAAGGCCGGCGCGAGAAGTCCTTCGACGAGGTGAAGGAGGAGCTGCGGACCCAGATGATGAAGGACCGCTTCGCCGCCAAAGCCAAGGACCAGCTCGAAAAACTACGCAAGCGGGCCGGCGACAAAGGCAATCTCTCCACCGCCGCCAGCAATCTTGGCCTGAAGATCCAGACCTCCATCCCCTTGCTCAATGAACCCGGCGCGACCGTCGAGGGCATCGCCGAGTCCGCACCGATCGTGTCCTCCGCCTTCAAGATGCAGGTTCAGGAAATTTCGAAGGTGACCCAGGCCGGAGACAAGTTCGTGGTCTTCCAGGTCAAGGAAGAAAAGCCCATTACTATTCCTCCGCTGGCGGAAATCCGAGGGAAGGTCCTGGCCGAATGGAAGCTGGAGGAAGCCCGCAAGAAGGCTTTCGAGAAGGCCAAAACCGCTCTGGATGCCAAGGATCTCTCCAAACTGGCGGCACCCACCACGAAGGAAAACGCCACCATCGCCAGCCTGGGCTCCCTGGGCCAGCACCCATCCATCCGGAAAGCGTTGCTGGAAACCGCCGTTGATGGCTTCACGCCCGTGCTGTGGACGCCCGAAGGCCAGGTCTGGGTCGCCCACATCAAGACCCGGACTCCCGCTGAGGCACTGACCTTCGAGAAGCGGACAGCCTTGGTCCAGTCCATCCAATCCTCCGCTTCCCAGGATCTGCTGGAAGCGGAACGGCGCGAGCTGGACACCAAGGGCCGGCAGCGCAGCGGATTCAGCTCCCTCTGGGGCCGCTTCGGTGGCATCTGGACGAATCCCAATTCCCCGTTTGGCAACCAGGAACCCGTCGATCGGAGTGAATGAAGCAGCCACGCAACCCGAAAACGAAAGCGGCCCAGTGGGCCGCTTTCTTCGTTTGGATCAGCCGATGGACTCGGCTCCCACATAGGGCACCAGCACCTTCGGAATCCTGATGCTTCCATCGGGCTGCTGGCCGTTCTCCACGACGGCGACCCAGGTACGGCCAACGGCAAGGCCGCTGCCATTGAGGGTGTGGAGGAATTGCGGCTTACCGTCCTTGGGCCGGAAGCGGATGTTGGCCCGGCGCGCCTGGAAGTCCCCGAACCACGAGCAGGAACTAATCTCGCGATAGGTCTTCTGGCTGGGCAGCCACACTTCGAGGTCGTAGGTCTTGCGGCTGGAGAAGCCCATGTCCCCGGTGCAGAGCAGCACCCGGCGGTACGGCAATTCCAGGGCTTCCAGAATGGCCTCGGCGCAGGCGGTGAGGTGCTCGTGCTCGGCCAGCGCCTGTTCCGGGGTCGTGAAGGCGACGAGTTCCACTTTGTGGAACTGGTGCTGCCGGATGATGCCCTTCGTGTCCTTGCCGTACGAGCCCGCCTCGGAACGGAAGCAGGGTGTGAAGGCGCAATGCCGCAGGGGCAGCTGGTCCTCGGCAAGGATTTCTTCCCGGTACAGATTGGTCACCGGCACTTCCGCGGTGGAAATGAGGTAGAGGGTGTCCTCGCCCCGCATGGTCTTGAAGAGATCCTGCTCGAATTTCGGGAGCTGTCCCACGCCATAGACCGAGTGGGGCAGCACCATGTAGGGCGTCATCACTTCGGCCCAGCCCGCGGCGGACTGACGATCCGCCATGAAGTTGATGAGGGCCCGTTCGAGTTTCGCGCCCATGCCCTTCAGCACGGAAAACCGCGCGCCGCTCATCTTGGCGGCCCGGTCCAGATCCAGGATTCCGAGTTTGGTGCCCAGCTCCACGTGATCCTTGGGCTGCTCGATGACGGCAGGCGCGCCCCATCGTTTCATTTCCACGTTACCGTGCTCGTCCTGGCCCACCGGCACGCTCTCGTGAGGCACGTTGGGAATCGTGGAGAGGAAGTCCTTGAAGGCAGCCTCCGCCGCCTTCTCAGCCGTTTCCAAGTTCTTGAGCCTGTCGCCCATGTCGCGCTGCTGGGTAATGAGGTGGTCCGCACTCTCCTTGGCCCGCTTCAGCTTCGCCACTTCATCGGAGACCCGGTTCCGCTCCGCCTTGAGCACCTCGGCCTCCTGAATGACCCGCCTGCGCTCGGAATCGAGCTTCTGGTAGGTTTCCCGGTCGAACTCGAAGCCGCGGGAGGCGAGTCCCCGGATGACGGAATCCAGATCGTTGCGGAACAGGTTCGGATCAAGCATGAAGGACCTCGGTAAACCCTCAGTGTAGAGCCAAAGAATTCATCCGCGCAGTTGCAACCGTCTCTGCCCGGGCTTCAGAAGCAGAAACCCGCGGAGATTGAGTAGGTGCGCGGCTCGCCATAGCAGGCCGCATTGGGCCGGCCAAAGGTCGTGAGATCGGCGGGAACCCAGGAATCCAGATACGAATTCGGATAGGACGCATAGACCCTGGGGACCGTGAGCAGCTGCTGGTGATTGAACACGTTCTTGATCACCACGCGGACGAAGGCCTTCACCGGTGTCTCTTTTATGGTGAATAGAGGCAACTCGTGATTCACTGCCACATCGAAATACGAACTGGAATGGTTCGTCACGGTGCCGCGCTGATTGTTCAGGTATTGGGTGAAGGATGCGTAATATCCTTCCGGTGGGAGGCTCGGATTCAACGCGCTGCCCGAAATATAGCGCGTCACGCTCTCATGGGTTCCAGAGTCGAAGCGATACATGAGCCCGAAGGTTGTCTTCCCCAGGCGAGAATCCAAGGTGTAGGTTCCCATCAGCCGCACCCGGAAAGGCACGTTCCCAAGGAGGTCGCCGGTCGGAGCCGTGATGTTCCGGTCGAACATGACCTGGCCATCGGTGATGTCCCAAGCGTTCAAACCCTCTCCGCGGGAAGGCATGCCCTCTTCCTCTCCCTGGTAGTTGCCCCATAGGCGGCTCCACGTGAGATTTCCCGAGAATTGCCAGCGATCCTTGGCCGTCGAAAATTCCAGTTCCAGGGCCTTGTACCTGCGCGTGGCGTCAGGGTTGTTGTCCCAGTATGTGATGTAAGGATGAAGGATCTCTCCCGAGCCAGGAAGCACGTAGGAGGCCTGGCCATTGCGCCCCACGCTGTAATCGATGAGGTTGGTCCAGTTCTTGTACACCCCCGTGGCTTTGACATAACCCGTGCCGATCGGCGTGTCCGCGAAGGCGTAGGACAGAGAGGCCTGGTATTCGTCCACCGCAGGGGGCTTCAGGTCGGGATTCAGCCGGATGTTCACGCCCGGAAGCCAGGCGCTATCTACCCCTGCGGCCGAAAAATCGTAGTTCGTGAGATCGAAGATTTCGCTGTAGGGAATGGAGGTCGATGGATCCTTCGCCCGGTAGTCGATTTCCTGGCAATTGCCCTGGTAGGTGGCATTCGTCAGCAGCTTGTCCAGGAGCTTGCCGTTGTAGCGGGCGTAGGAGATCCCGGCCAGCCATTTCGAATCCCCTTTGAAGTCGTATTTCAATCCCAACCGTGGTGAAAGGGCCCCGGCTCCCGCCAGCTTCGATCCGGATTCATCCCAGGCCTCGTAGCCCTCCCAGCGGAGACCCAGCTGGGTCGCGAGGTGATCGTTGAAGATCCATTTGTCGTTGGCGTACAAAGCGCGATGCTCGATCGTGACCTTCCCGCTGCGGCCTTGGTAGACGAGCACGTCCAGAGGTACCGCCTTCTGGTTTATGGGATCGAGGTTGGAGACATAAAAAACGTAACCCGTGGGCGAAATTTCACTCTGGGCCTGGCGCACCGAGCGCGTGCCATCGAAACCCGTATCCAGTTGATGACTGCCGAATGCATCGAAGAAAAAGCTGGTCTTGGCTGCAAAGGATTGGTTGTCCCGGTGATCGCCGCCATCATCGCCGTTGAAGGGACTGTGATTGTAGAAAAGGTAGTCGTCGGCGTTCAGGATCGGGCTTTGGTTGATGAGAGGAAGATTGTTCCTGGTGCCGAAGGTCAGGTGTTCATTCTTGAAGCCGTACCGGATATCCGAGACGACGTGGGGGGACCAGATGGCCCGCCAGTCCAGGCTGAACAATCCGTCGGTATTCTGCTGGGGCTCCAGGGCCGCGACTGATCCAGCCCAGATATCCTTGTTGTGGTAATTGAAATCGGAATTCATGTACGAGGCCACCAGGGTGTGATCCTGGTTGACGAGCCAAGTCAGCTTGAGTTGCCTGCGGGTTTCTTCCGTCTTGTAGAGGTAGCTCGCCCCGGCCTCGCCGCCCAGCGAATCCGCGCTGATGGTGCGCATTTCTGCCTTATGCTCATTGAACCATGAAGTATAGAACCAGAGTCTGTCCTTGATGAGATAGCCGCCAAGACTCACGGTTCCGTTCCAGCCCAGGCGGTCCTCCACGGTGTTGCGGTCGATCATGGGCATGGAGGCATTCCAGGCCGGATTGCTGAGCGTCAGGTTGAGCTTTCCTGAAAATACATTGGAACCGGAGCGGGTGATCGAGTTGATGACCGCGCCATCCACGTTGCCGTACTCGGCGGAGATGGCCCCCGTGAGGACCTCCGTCTCCTCGATGGCATCCTCGATCAGTGCGACGCCCCGGACACCCTGATCGCCATCCTCCACGTTCTGGCCATCGACCAGGATCTGGTTGGCGGAGGACAGGGATCCCCGGACCTGCAAGCCTCCCGTCATGCCTTTCACCACGCTGGGCGTCAGCATGGCGATGTCCTCCATGGTCCGTCCCACGGGGAGTTGGTCGATGTAATCCATCCGGTAGTTGCTGGCCGTCTTCACGTCCGATCGATCCACCGCTGGCGGGGGCGCGGTCACCACCACCACGACGTTCTTGGCCATCCGGAATCGGGGCTGGAAGTTCTGATCCATTCCGAGGTGTTGTTTCAAGCGCAAGCTTTGATAGCCCTCCTTGGTGATCTCCATGAGGTAATCGCCCGGCGGCAGCAAGCCCGCCACGAACTGTCCCTTGCCGTCCGTGGCCACGGAGCGGACTCCCTGAAGGCTGGGCGAACTCAAGCGGGCGATAGCGCCCACCAGCGGTGCATCGTTCTCGTCGATCACCTTCCCCATCACACTGGCGGTCCGCGTGCTCTGCGCGATGGCGCACAAACTGCCTGCGATGAGCAGCACGGCCATCCGGCCGTAGACGGCTCGATCCATGAACTTCCTCCGTTATGAACTGGGCGATATCCCAGTATGCGCCATCACGGAAGGCCGGAAAAGCAGGCTTAGAGCGGTTCTCCAGCCCAGGAAACGTTGAAGGCGCGCCGCACGTCCTCGAGCCCGCCCCCTGCGCCAAGCACCAATCCCATCTTGGCCAGCGCCGCCCAGCGGGTGTGAAGCCCTCCCGAAATGGCGCCGCGATCGAAGGCCATCCTTCCCAGCTCGTAGGTGGCCAGATCCACGCCCCCCCAAGGGCAGAAGCTGGTGATGACCACGGGCATTTCCCTGCTCCTGCAGTGGTCCAGAAGGGCCTGCAGGTCCGGACGCTCCATGGGCAGATTCCCGGCTCCGTAAGCCTGGATGAGAACGCCCTTGATCCGTTCGCCAGGCAACGTCCAGTTCATTCCCGGAAAGGGCGCGTACACCGCCAGGGCAGCTTCCATGGCCTGGCCTATTCCTGTTGGCACCTGCCGCTCGAAGGCCCCAGCGTGGGGATGGATCTGGATGTGAAGGCCCAGCTCCGCCAAGGGAGGCAGATTCGGGGTCTCGAAGGCTTCGTAGCGATGGACGCTCAGCTTGTCCGCGGCGACACCCCTCAGCCAGTGATCCCCGAAACAGATGCCCACTTCCGGAACTTTGCGCGCGGCCAGCGTCACCGCATCCACGAGGTTGCTCCGCGCGTCGCTGCGCACATAGGCGAGGGGCCGCTGGGAACCCGTCAAGACCACGGGCTTGCCCAGGTCCGCCAACAGGAACCCCAGCACCGAGGCCGTGAAGGCCATGGTGTCGGTGCCGTGGATCAGCACGATTCCGTCGAAATCCCCGCTCTGCTCGCGGATCAAGCGGGACAAGCCGAGAATGTGCTCCGGCTCCATGGTGGCCGAATCGCGGTTAAGGGCCACCGTGAGCTGCAGCTCGGCCACTTCCGCCAATTCGGGAACCTGTTCCAGGATGCGGGCCACGGAAGGGCCGGGGGAAAGCGATACCGGTGTGCCCGTGGGCGCCATGCCCAGCGTTCCACCCGTATGGACCAACAACACGCGCTCCGCCATCTTCGCTCCCCTGCCACTGCTCGCCTTCACGAATAGCACGGATGCGGGCGGAGTGACCCTCTGCCGAACTCAAATATCAGTTGCATTCCTGCTAGTTGCTCAGGCGGCGATCAGGGCTCGGAATTCGTCGCTCCCCGCGTCGGAGGTGCAGCTCACCACGATGGCGCAATGGCCCGGCTGGCTGGGCGGCATGTCCACCTGGCCCACGAAGGTGCCATCCGCATCCGTGCGGCCTGTCAGCAGGGTCGTGGCCTTCTTCAGGCTCGAGACCAGCCGGACCGTCACTTCCGCACTTGGCACTGCGTTCTGACTGATACATAACCGGGCGCGCACCTTGAACCTGAACAGTGTGCCGAAGGTGGGTTTCATGGGCTCGTCCAGCACCAGCTCGAGGGTATCCACGTCCCCTTCCTGCTGCAGGTACTCCAGGATCGCCTGGTCCAGGCCCCGGTCCGTGAACACCTGCGCCTCCGCCAGTTCGGGATCCTGAGGCGTCGTGTCGTACTTGCCGTTCTTGATGTCCCGGATGACGGTCTTGTGCTGTTCGTTCATCCGGTCCTGGATCACGGATTCGGTCATGGTCCCATTGGCGATCAGGTCGTCGTAGCCACCACGGTAGCTGTCGAGGATTTCCCCGCCTACGTAGATGAGGGTTTCGATCTTGGGGTTGCCGATGCCCTTGTCTTCGGTCTGGACGTGGAATACCCGGTTGCCGTGCCTTACATCGGTGTTGTAGCCAGTGATCATCCGGATTCCCCTAACTCCGCGGATAGCGTTCCGCCAGCCCCGGGATCACTTCCCACGCGATCTCGCGCAGGATCTGGTCGCCGAGCCGGGCCACGACCGCTTTCGCCAAGGCGTCCATGAGCGCCGGGTCGGCCATCATCGAATCCAGAAGCTCCCGGGAGTTCAGATTGGAAGCGGGAAGCTCGGCTGCCGGTTCGGCTGGCAGAGCCTCCGGAGGAGCCGCAGCGGATTCCTGGAGGGCGGATTCCACGATGGCTTCGGCGGACACCGCTGCTGGTGGAATATCCAACGCCGGGGGTTCAGGCACCACCGGGGGTTCAGGCACCGCCACTGGCTCTGGCTCAAACACGGGAGCCGGAGCTGCTTCCTGGAGATCCAGCTGCATCGTCGGAGCTTCGACGGAAGGCTCGGGCACGGATACATCGAGCAGATCCAGTTCTTCTTCCGGCAAGGGCACGGCCCGTTCCACCGTTTCCATCTGCGGGGCCGGGGCTTCCACGGCGGCCAGCATGGACTCGCTTTCGTCGGACCAATCGAGGGATTCCTCCAGAGGCGGCAAGGGCGGCGTGAACACCAGCTCCTCCCGCGGTTCCTCGATGAGTTCCCCGAAGTGGATCTCGCCCAAGGGGATCTGCTCGGAGGTGGCGAGTTCTTCGATCTCGGGCAAATCACTCAGAGTGGACGCGTCCAGAACCTCCTCATGGGGAGATCCCAGATCGGGAAGTTCCACTTCCGCGATATCCAGTTCCGTGATGGGCTCTTCAACGGGTACCGGGGCAGTCTCGGGCAGACGGTCCAGAGTGGCGATGGCATCCAGCTGCTCATCCGGAAAGACCGTGGACTGCGGCGTGGGCTCCGCAAGTTCATCGAGAGCGGTGAACCCAGGCAAGGGGGCTGGCGTGGGGGCCACGGGCTCTTCGAGGGCCTCCAGCGGTTCCAGAGCCAGGGGCGCAGCGGCTTCCACCGCAGGTTCTTCCGCGGCTTCATGAACCGGGGACAGCGTGCGGAGGCTATCCAGATCCAGCTCCTCGAGATCCAGGCTTTCTTCTTCATGGACTTCGGCAGGGGCGGCGGCCACAGGCTCGGGGAAGAGGTCCTCTTCCGTGAGTTCCAGGAGGTCGTCCAGGGGTTCCGGCGGAACCGGAGCAGGCTCTGCCATTGCGGCCGGTTCTTCTTTTTCAGCCTTTTCTTCCTTTTCCTCCCGCTTCCGGAATTCAGGTAGATCCTCGATCCGGACGGCAGGCATGGTCGCGAAGGGAGACACTACTTTGGGGGGTGGTGGTGGCAATGGTGGGGGTTCCGGAACTGAAACCGGGGTTTCCATGAGTTTCGTGATCCGGTCTCCCAGTTCCCGCAACTCCACGGGCTTCTTCAGAAATCCCTGGATGGGAGCATCCTTGATCCGCTCCGGATCCACGGTATCGAGCACGCCGGCCATCATGGCGATGGGCATGCGGGCGGTGGCCGAATTCTCGCGCAGCTTCGCAAGCAGTCCCCATCCGTCCATTCCCGCCATGGATATGTCCACCAGCGCCACGTCGAAATGTACGCCTTGATTCACCTGCTCCAGCGCTGCGGCGGCAGAATCCACGCAGACCAGCTGGATGGAACTGGTCGCCAGGAGGGTTTCGGCGATCTTGTGGATGCTGGGATTGTCGTCCACGAGGAGAAGGCGGGGCATAAGGAACCTCGGGAGGCCAGAGAGCGAGTAGATGGCTGCGCCTACGCTAACAGAAATCGGCAGAACCGAGGATGTGTTTTAAAACACGACTGTTAATCCTCACTTCAGCAGGGCCTTGATCTGCCGGAGCCTCCCCACGGACTGAAGCCGAACCATGAGCACCCGGTTGCCGACCCAAACCCACGCCATGGTTTGAGCCTCGCGCATTGCGACTTCAGGCCCGTTGGGCAGCCATCCCTGCACGGATGCCCGCAGGCCCGCAGCGACCCGCCATTCGGCACGGAAGCTCTTGGACAGCGCCTCCCGCTGGCGTTCGGGCTGGAGGCCCGGCAGGGCGGAACCCCAGCGATCGTCCTTGGCGCTGATGGCTCCGTTCGGATACCAGACCCAGGCGGGATCATAGGCCGGCCAAGGTTCTGAACTCCCCGAGACCGCATCCCAGGCCACCCGATCCAGGGGTGACGACTCGCGGACGAAGGAGCCCTCTTTGTCCAAGGCGACAAGCCCCATGGCCAACGGCGGATGGGCCATCAGCACGCCCGCCCCCGCTTCTCGGCGGTGCCAGATGCCATCCTCCAGTGCCCATAGAGTCCAGCCGGTAGCCTCGGAGACCCAGAGGCGATCCTTGGTGGGGAACCAGAATCGTGCGTTCGATTGCCAGGGGATCAGCAGCCGTTCTCCCGGCAGGTCCTTGCCGTCGTCCCACAATTGATCGGGCTTGACCATCCATCCTTTCGGCGGCGGCGGCAGCGCCTTTTCATCCCAGGGAGCCAGTGTTGTATCCGTCGATTCCTTTTCCGCGGTCCGGGAGGAAAGCAGCAGCGCTCCCAGGGGAGGAGGAGCCTCCAGGCCCAGCAGCACGGATTTCCCATCCCAGCTGAAACGGCTCCAGGGGCCGCTATCGGAGACCCAGAGCACGCGTCCCTCGGGCACCTCCAGCAGCCGTGTCTCGAACCGCCCCGTGCCCATGCGCAGGGTCACGAGCAAATGCCGTCCCTTGGCAGGATCCAGCCGGGCCGAGCAGAGGGGCGCATCGAAGCGGTAGTGTCGCCACTCCAGGCCCTGCCAGAGCACCACCTCGCTCTTGCCATCGGGCCCGTTGAGGGCCAAGCCCTGATCCGAGAGATAGGGAGAGGCGGGTTCCCAGGGAGTATTGAAGCCGGCGCCGAAGGGCCAAGGATCGGCCTGGTCCGGGTCCAGGGAATTCTGGAATCGCGGGACCCATCCTTCCTGGAGCTCGTACTGGGCGATGGTCTCGAAGGACGCCAGGTTAGCGGCCACGGGGGCATCGCCGCTGATCACGCCGCCGTCGCCCTTGGCCCGGGGTGCCTGGACCACGGACAGGATCACGAGCATTGCCGCGATGAACAGAGTGGCGATGAGATACCTTTTAGGGATCACCGCGGATCGACCTCCACGCTCATCATGCCGAAAACCCGCCGGAGCTTGTCATGAATCCTTCCATTCCGCTTGAAACAGAGGTCAAACTGCACATCCCATCCATCGGCCCGGTGGCTGCCCGCCTTGATGAGCTGGGGTTCCAGATCGAGGTTCCAGCCCAGCCCGAACGTAGCATTCTGTGGGATCGCGGCACAGAGTTATTCGCGCAAGGCTGTGCCCTGCGGCTGCGGACCTACGCCGGGCGCTCTTGGATGACCTGGAAGGGAGCCAAGATCGAAGACCCGCTCCTCAAAGTGCGTCCCGAGCTGGAGACCACGATCGGCAGCGCCGAAGCCATGGAGGGCATTCTCAGGGCCTTGGGCTATGCACCCGTCCTGTCCATGGAAAAGGTCCGCGCGCTCTGGCGTCGCAGCGACCTCACGGCCTGTCTGGATGAGACGCCGTTCGGTTGTTTCCTGGAACTGGAGGGGGATCCGGCCGTGATCCGGCAGGTCATGGCAGATCTCGGCCTCGGGCCGGAGTTGGCGGAAACGCGCAGCTATCCCACCTTGTTCCGGGAACACGGACTGGCCTGAGCTGGAGATCCCCACCATGATTCCCCGTTTCACCCTCCCCCTCGCCATCATTGCCCTTTCCGCCTGCCACAGCGATAGCCCCGAAACAAAGATCCAGAAGGCGTTCGATGCCTGCGTGAAGGCCATCGAGGACGGCGACGCAAGTGTGCCGGTGGAAGTCCTGAGCCCGCATTTCGCTGGCCCAGAGGGCATGAGCCGGGACGAGGCCAAGCTCTACCTGATGGGCTTGCTACGCAACGAGAAGATCGGAATCACGGTCTTTTCTGATCGCATCGAGGTGAAGGGCTCCCAGGCGCTGCAGAACGTGGAACTGGTCCTGACCAGCCGCACCGGCGGTTCCGTGCTGCCCCAGGACGCTTCCCATCGCCAGTTCCTGCTGCAGTGGGAACTGGTTGATGGGGAGTGGCGTCTGCGCCATCTGGAGGGCTCGGTGAATCCCTGAACGACCTATTGGGACAGCAACCACGTCTCGTCTTGGATCGGGATTCCCAGTTCCTGAGCCTTGGTCAGTTTGGATCCGGCCTTTTCCCCGGCTACCAGCACCGTGGTTTTGGCGGAGACGGAGCCGGTCACCTTCGCGCCAAGCCGCTTCAACAGGGCTTCCGCGTCCTCCCGGGAGAGGCTTGGCAGGGTGCCAGTAACCACCGCCACCTGCCCCGTCAAGGGCAGCGAAGAGCGATCACGGATCGCAGGCACTTCAGGGGAAATGCCCATGCTCCCTAGCTTCTCGGGCAGATCCGGGTGAATAGAGACGAAAGCGCGGATGGCGGCAGCGACCTTCGGCCCCACCTCTTCCACCCCTTTCAGCGAATCTTCGTCCGCATCCCAGAGCGCCTTCAGGCCCGGGAATGCCTCAGCGAGGAGCTCCGCCGTCTTCGCGCCCACGAAGGGAATGCCCAAGGCGTGGATCCAGCGACCCAGCGGTTTCGTTCGAGCCACATCCAGGGCCGCCAGGAGATTCTGGGCGCTCTTCTCGGCCATGCGCTCCAGGCCGGCGAGGTACGCCAGTCCCTGGCCGCGATCGGCGAGCAGATGGAAGATCTCCCAAGGTTGCGTGAATTGGCCCGAAGCCACCAGCTGCTCCACCAGCGCATCGCCCATGCCCTCCACGTCCAGCGCCACGCGGCTTCCCAGGTGGAGGAAGCGGGCCTCGAGCTTGGCCGGGCATTCCGGGTTCTGGCATCGGACAGCGACTTCATCCTCGCTGTCCTTGGCCACGGGACCGCCGCAAACGGGGCAGGCCGAGGGAACGGCCGCGGGCACAGCATCGGCGGGCATGGTACCCGGCACCACCGACACTACCTTGGGAATGACATCCCCGCCTTTTTCGATGAAGACCCGGCAGCCCACCTGCACACCCAGGCGCTCCAGCTCGTCCGCGTTGTGCAGGGTCGCGCGCCGCACCGTGGAGCCCGCGACCTCGACGGCTTCCAGTTCTGCAACCGGCGTGAGCTTGCCCGACCGTCCCACCTGCCACGTGATGCCGAGTACCGTGGTGGTGGCCTGGAGCGCGGGATACTTGAAGGCGATGGCCCAACGGGGCACGCGATCCGTGGTGCCGAGCCGCTCCTGAAGGACAAGGTCCACCACCTTGATGACCACACCATCCGTGTCGAAGGGGAGCTTCAAGCGCCCTTCCCGCTGGGTCTCGATGAACGCCAGCACGGCTTCCAGATCTCCTTCGATCTTGGCTGGCATGGCACTGAATCCCCAATCCGAGAGCCGCCGCATGGCCTCCGCATGATTGAAGGCTCCCAGCATCTGCCAGGGCAGGAACTGCAGGCGACGCGCCGCCACCATCCGACTGTCCAGCAGTTTCATGGTGCCGCTGGCGGCATTGCGGGGATTGGCGAACCGAGCCTCGCCCCGTGCGTCACGCTGGTCGTTGAGTTCTTCCCAGCGGCGCCGCGAAAGGAACACTTCGCCTCGGGCTTCCAGGCGCTCGGGAGCTTCCTCCGGAAGCACGATGGGAATATCGGAAATGGTTTTCGCGTTCTCCGTGACGACCTCTCCCGTCTCGCCGTCTCCGCGCGTGATGGCTTCCACCAGCCGCCTGCCTTCGTAGCGCAGCGACAGGGACAGGCCATCCACTTTCAATTCGGCGGCGTATACCGGTTTCGTGCCGGGTAGTAGTCCTTTGAGCACCCGGGCTTCCCACTCCCTCAGCTCCTGTTCCGAATACGCATTGTCCAGGCTCAGCATGGGCGTCTGGTGCCGCGCCTTGGGAAAGCTCTCCAGGGGTGGCGCACCCACGCGCTGGGTGGGACTGTTGGGATCCGCGAGCAGGGGATACTGCGATTCCAGTTGCCGTAGTTCCCGCTCCAGGGCGTCGTACTCCGCGTCCGAAACGGTGGGGGCATCCAGCACGTAGTACCTTCGCCGGTGCTCCAGCACCTGCGCGGCCAGGTCCCTCATGCGCGCCACGGGATCCATGCTCGTCTCCTTACTTCAGTTTGGCTCGGTAGTACACGCCCATGATGATGCCCAAACCAAGGAAATAACTTAAGGTGCTGCTGCCGCCCGCGCTGAAGAAAGGCAGGACGATGCCCTTGTTCGGCAGGATGCCCACCACCATCCCGACGTTCACGAAGACGTGCAGGCCCAGCAAGCAAGCGGCTCCCACGCAAAAATAGGATTCCGAGTTCGTCTTCGCCATGCGCCCGATCTCGAGGATGCGATTCAGCACCATCCCGAACAGGCCGAGAGCCATCAGCACGCCCAGGAAACCTCGCTCTTCAGCCCACACGGAGAAGACGAAATCCGTGGTCTTCACGGGCAGGAAGTTGAGCTGAGTCTGGCTTCCGGCCGTGAAACCCTGCCCGAAGAAACCGCCTGCGCCGATGGCGATGCGGCTCTGGTTGATCTGGTAACCCTTGCCCTGGAGATCCTCGTCCGGATTGAGGAAGGTCAGTACCCGCTGCTTCTGGTAGGGCTTGAGCACCTTGTGCCAGGCGAACACCCCGAATGCCGAAACCAGCACCAGACCCAGCGCCACCCAGCGCGCCCGCAAGCCCTTGATGAGGGGAATGAGGATCAGCACCGGTAGAAAACTCACGGCCATGCCCAGATCCGGCTGCTTCAGCACCAGGAGCATGGGGAAGACCACCAGCATGGCGATGCCCAGCAGTTCCATGGGCCTCAGGTAATCCGGGGGCTTGGCGCCCAGACGGTGCGCCACGAACAGCAGCGCCAGCCACTTCATGAGCTCCGAGGGCTGGAAGGTCTGGCCGGCGATGAGGATCCAGCGCTTGGAACCACCAATGGCCTTGCCGATGCCGGGGACGAGCACCGCCAGCAGCAGGATCACCCCGGCGATGTAGAAACCCGCGCTCCAGTTAAAGACGCGGTTGGGCCTCACCCGGCTCACGAAAATCATCAGGCCGAAGCCGATGGCGTTCCAAAGGCTCTGCTTCAGCCAGATGGAGGATTGCACCGTCCCGCGGCTGGCGGAATAGATCGTCAGCGTGCCCATGAACATGAGCACGAGGATGGGGCCCATCAAGTACGGGTCCAGGGCGCGGAGGCGTTCCTTCACGGAGAGGTGGCTTCCGGAGCGGTCTTCTCGCCCTGCAGGTGGAAGGCATCGAAGAGCTTTCCGCCCGGGGGCGGAAGGGGTTTCACGGGCCGCTGCAGGAACCAGTACTCGCAGACCTTCTTCGCGATGGGAGCCGCGCTGCTGGCCCCGAACCCCGCGTTCTCGGCCACGAAGGCGAAAGCGATCTGGGGATTGTCGCGGGGCGCATAGCCTGCGAACAGCGCGTTGTCCTTCAAATGCTTCGACAGCTGGCTGTAATGGGCCTTGTCGACGAAGGTCGTCACCTGACTCGTGCCCGTCTTCCCCACCATGTCCAAGCCGGGGATCTTGCTGGCGGCGGCGGTGCCGTACTGCACCACGTTGTAGAGCCCCTCATCGAGGGTGGCCCAGATTTTGGGATCCAGGCCCGTGTCCCGTGGCGGTGGCGGCTGGAAGATCTGCAGCTGGCCGTCATCCTCGTTGCGAGTGCCGTAATACAGATGCGGCGTCAGCAGCTTGCCCTTCGTCGCGATCATCGCGTAGAACCGGGCAAGGCTGATGGGCGTCAGGCCCACCGCGCCCTGGCCGATGGCCACGCTGATGGTCTCGCCCGCGTACCATTTTGGATCCTTCGGCTTGGCGCGGCGCTTCCACTCGCGGCTCGGCACGCGGGAAGCCACTTCGTTGGGCAGATCGATTCCCGAAGGTTCCGTGAGACCGTACTTGACGGCGGCATTGTGGATGTCGTCCACATCCAGCCGGGATCCCAGTTCGTAGAAATAAATATCGCAGCTCTTGGCGATGGCCTGGACCAGGTTCAGGGTTCCGTGCACCGCATCGCACCTGAACGTGCGGCCGTAGAAATCCTTGTGGCCGGCGCAAGTGAACGTCGAAGATGGCGTGATGATGCCCTTCTCCAGCGCGGCGAGCGCCACCAGAAGCTTGAACGTGGATCCGGGGGGATAGATGCCCTGGGTCACGCGATTGAGCAAGGGCCGCGAGGGATTCTGGTAGTACTTCTCCACGTCCTCCTGGCTCAAACGGTTCAGGAAAATATTCGGATCGAGGGAAGGGCTGGAATACATGGCGAGGATGCCGCCATCCCGCAGATCGATGACCACACCGGCTCCCTGCTCGGCGCTGAAGGAATCCTTCACGATCTGTTGAAGCCCGGCATCCACGGTCAGATAGACACTCTTGCCGGGCTTGGGTTCCTGGATTCCGAACAGGGCCATCTCGCGGCCCAGGTGATCCACCAGGATCTGCCGCTGCCCATCTACGCCTTTCAACTTGTCGTTGTGGGAAGCCTCGAAGCCGCTCCGGCCGATGATCTCGCCGATCTCATACTTGCCGGGTTCCTTGGCCAGGAGCTCGGGAGGTACCTCACCCACGTAGCCCAAGGCATGACCCGCGAGCTCGTCGCCCATGTAGACGCGCCTCGGCGCCACCTCAATGCTCAGGAAGGGATAGCGGGCCCGCAGCATCTCCGCCTTGGCAAGGCCCGCTTCGTCCAGGTTGTCCTGGAGAACGAGCAATCGATTTCCCTTGACCTGCCGGCTGAGATGGATCTTCCGTTTGAGCGAGTCGGAATCCAGTTGCAGCGCGGTGGCCAGGGCTTCGATCTGCTGGGGGTCCGTGGGCAGGTCCTCGTTCTGGATCACCAGATGCAGCGCCCGGCGGTTATCCACCAGCTTGTTCCCGTTGCGGTCGTAGATGATGCCCCTGGGTGCGGGCGTGGTGCGGTTCTTCAGGGCCTGCCTCAATGCGAGTTCCTGCATCTTCGACCGCATCACCAATTGAACCCACGCGTAGGCGACGATCAGCAGCACGATCATCAGCCAGGCCGCCGCCTGGATGACCCCGATGCGTTTCTGGAGAAGGGCGCTATGGCGAAGATCCATGGCCTACTCCCGGTAGTGAGGCAGGTAGAGCTTGTATGAGAGCGCGGCCCAGAGCGGAACCGTAAGCAGGGTCCAGAGGGAACCGTATCCCCAGTAGTGGGAACCCGCTGCGATCAGAACCATCCCATGGGCCAGGAGGATGTGGAGAACGGCAAAGGCCCCCAGGCGGCCCCAGTAAGCTTTGGGCGCGCGGGGCGGCCACTGCACCAAGGTCCAGGACACCAGGAGGCAAACGACCATGTCCGCGAAAGGGGTGCCACCCATGTGGGGATACATGCGCAACGTGCCCTCCACCACCCAGCCGCCCGCGGCCGCCCAAAGAGCGCCCATCAGGGGCGAACGGAATTCGGGAGCCAGGCCGATCACCAGCAGCGCATGGAAAACGGCCTGTACCGCGGGCCAGGGCGCAGTCTGGTGAATGGCCCCGAGGGTCAGGCCTGCGGCAATGATCTGCCGGAGCGAGGATGATCCGGACCGCCCGCTCATTTCGGCTCCTGGGACTGGGCCTTGGATGCCGGGGTGGGTGGCGTGGAAGGCGGCTGGAGCTGGATCTCGGGACGCGGTGGAAGAATGAGGACAAGATCGAGGCGATCCAAGGGCGCCACCAGGGTGACTTCCACGCGCAGTTCCACATCCTGTGGATGGACCGCCGTGACGTAGCCCACGAGCAGCCCGCGCGGGAAGACGCCATCCAGCCCGGAGGTGAAAACCGCTTCGTTGATCTGAACCATTTCCTGACTGCCGATGTATCTGATCTCCGCGCGTCCGGGGCCAACCCCTTGCAGGACGCCAGTGGCCCGGCTTCGCCCAAGCATGACCGCTGTGGAAGCATTATAGGCGTCCAGTGGCAGCACGCTCGCCTGATGGCTCGCCACGGCCCAGATCCGGCCCACGACGCCCTCTGGGCAGATGATCCCTTGATCAGGAACCAGGTTAAGATCCTTGCCCCGATCGATCACCATGCCGCCAAAGGGCGCCTTGCGGACATTGGCGATGATGCGGGCCGTCTTGAGTTCCAAGGGCAGTTGCTGCTTCAACCCCAGCAGCTTGCCCGCCTCTTCGGCCTCCTGGACCTTGGAGGCGTTCTGGGCGGCCTCCTTCTGAAGCGAATCGACCTGGAAGCGAAGCTGCCTCAATTCGGCTTCCGCGCGGGCGAGATTCTGCACCTTCTCGGCTCCCTCCTGGCGCCAGGAGATCCATTTCTCCGAGACCACCTGCGCAGGCGTGGACAGCACTCCCAACAGCCATTGCCAGCGGTTCGAATCGCCCCGCCCCATGAGGATCCAGGCAAGGTGCCCCAGAAGCAGCGCCGTGATGGCCCAGCGGCGGCGCCCGGTCGGGTTCCAGCCCCAGGGGCGCTGCCTCATGCGGCGCTCCACCGGCCATGAAATGCGGAGCCACGAATTTCACGAATCAGGATCGAATCGCACGAATCAGTGATGGAAGGTTCCAAGGTTTTCATTCGTGTTCATTCGTTCGGATTCGTGTGATTCGTGGTTCTGTGTTCCGCGCTGAGGATCAATCCAGAATCTGGATGCGGCGCAGGAACGGGATATCGTCCAGCAACACGGCGGTGCCTCGAACCACGGCGGTCTCGGGGTTTTCGGCACGGTAGCAGGGGAGATGCGTCTCGCGGCTGAGCCGGGTGTCGAGGCCCTGGATCTTGGAACCGCCCCCCGTGAGGCAGATGCCCCGGTCGATGAGGTCCGCGGCGAGCTGGGGCGGCGTCTCGTTGAGGGCCTTGCGCACGAGGTCCACGATGGCGCTCACGGGCTCAGCCAGGGCCTCGCGGATCTCTGTGTCGTTGAGGGTGAGGGTCTTGGGCAGGCCCTCGAACTGGTCCCGGCCCGAGATATTCATGGTGCGCGGCTTGTCTGTGGGATAGGCGGAACCCAGGTTCCACTTCACTTCCTCAGCCGCGGATTCGGAGATGAGCACGTTGTACTTCTCGCGGATGTAGTTGGTGATCGCTTCGTCCATCTCATCGCCGGCCACCAGGATGGAATCGGAGAAGACCTTGCCGTTGTAGGAGATCACGGCCACGTCCGTGGTGCCGCCGCCCACATCCACGATCATGCAGCCGCGCTTCTCGTTGATGGCGAGCCCGGCACCGATGGCGGCCACCATGGCCTGATCCACGAGGAATACTTCGCCGGCCTTGGCGTCGTAGCAGACCTGCTTCACGGCCCGGCGAGCCACTTGGTGGGCGCGAGGGGGCACGGAGACCACGATGCGCGTGCGGGCGATGCCCCGGTTGGGCCGGGCCTTCTTGATGAAGGCGGCCAGCATCTTCTCCGCCGCGTCCACCTCGTAGATCATGCCGTCCTTCATGGGACGGATGGTCTGCACGCCCTGGGGGGAGCGCCCCAGCAACTGCTTGGCCTCGTCGCCCACGGCTTCCACATCATGCGTATGAGTGTTCAAGGCCACGATCGAAGGTTCGTAGATCACGATCCGGCCGGACTGCTTGGTGTAGACGAGCACCGAGGCGGTACCAAGATCAATGGCGAGATCCGTCGTGAAGATGTTCGACCAGAATTTGCTGGAAAAAATATGTGCCACCTTGCACTCCATACGATCTTCCAGGGTGCCATGGATCCCGCCTCCTGGGCAGCCCCGGAAACCTTCCGCGGCGGCTGGTCATGTTCGATACATGCACTGCTCCGGCCGCGAAGTGGTGCCACCGCGGCGACTACTTGGTGCCAGCTTCGTCCGTTTTAGGCTTCGGCTTCGGAACGACCCACTTGCTGCGATCCTTCATGGGCGCCATTCCCTGGGCATGGCAGGCCATGCAGCTCTTCAGATTCGGATCATCGTCGCGCCAATAGGCGCGGTCCTGGCCGTGGGTTTCGTTCCGCCGTGCTTCCGGCACCCGGGGCCAGTAGAAGGTCAAGCTGGACTTGCCTTCCGGCTTCACTTCAAGAGCGTATAGAGGTCCCTGCTCGTAACCGGGTTTCCCCCAGCGATCCTCGAAGGTGTTCATGACCACCAGAGATCCCTCCGGTAGCGGCTTCCCATCCCGGTACGCATCGGCCGCCTTGGCATTGGCCCAGACACGGATCCAGCGGTTCCCGTGGGGGATGGACTTGACCGGCTCGACATGCATGGGAATGAGACTCATATAGTCCATGGCCCTCAGCGGCGCGGAGGCCTCGGGATCCACCTTCGGGGGAGCCGCTGTCACTGAATGGCTGACGGGTGTCTTGATGACCACGGGGTGGCTCAGCTGGTTCCCGTAGAAAGCCGCGACCAGGGTCGCTCCCGACCACAGCAATCCGAGGAACAGAGCCAGCACACCGATGCCCTGGTGATCCTCCCGCCTTCGGTGGAGGGTTTTCAGCGTGAGAAGTCCCAGCACGAGGCTTGAACCGGCAAGCCACTGATGCATCTGGAAGGTGCCGGGATCGTGGAAAGAGCCGCGCGCAATGAACTCGCCGGAGGGAAGCAGATGGGCCGTCTGGGCCGCCCGGAGTCCAGTGATGACGGCGGTCACGCTGCCCAGCACACCAGCCCAGACCACGTACCGGCAGGCGATCCACCAGGGCTTGATCCCCCGGCCGGGCCGCTGGGCCGCGATCAGCGGCAGCGGAGCCATGAGCGCCGCAGCGATGGGCAAGTGGACGAACAGCACGTGCTTAAAGGCGATCCAGTCCATCCAAGACATGGTTGGAAAAACTCCCAATGGAAAGTGCTATTACTTTGACATCCTCCGCAGGATTTTGCCGGAAAACCTGGGAGAATCAAATTCAAGGCCGGTCATTGACCCATTTCAACGAACGATTTTTTACTTATCCCGACGAGGAGCCATGATCATGAAGAAGCTTCTGCTCGAGCATGTTAAAGAATCCCTGGCCTTGAAGCAGGCCTTCTTCAACGAGGAGATGGATCACATCCTGGCCCAGGCCGATGACATGGCGGAGCGCCTCAAGCGGGGTTGCAGGATCCTCGTGTGCGGCAACGGCGGCAGCGCGGCCGATGCCCAGCATTTCGCCGCGGAACTCAGTGGCCGCTATGTCAAGGAACGACGCGCCTTGGCCGGAATCGCCCTGACGACCGACACTTCCGCCCTCACCGCCATCGGCAACGACTACGGCTTCGAGCGGGTCTTCGCGCGGCAGGTGGAAGCACTAGGCCGGTCAGGAGACTTGCTGGTGGGCATTAGTACCAGCGGAAACAGCCCGAACGTGATCCTGGCCGTGGAAGCCGCCAAGCAACTAGGCGTCCGGACCCTCGGGCTCCTGGGCCGGGACGGCGGGAAGCTGAAGGGCCTCGTGGACGATGCGATCATCGTGCCCTGCCCCATCACCGCCCGCATCCAAGAAGTTCACCAGATGATCTACCACTTCTGGTGCGAGGCCATTGAAGCGCATTTCTGAAACCCAACCGAATCCAAAGGCCCTGCCCTCCGGCGAGGCGCTGAGATCCATCGCCCGGACGGAACCGCTTGGGTTGTACATTCATCTGCCCTTCTGCATCGACCGCTGCACGTACTGTTCCTTCACGACCACCTGCGATCACACGCTCTTGCCTGCGGTGCTCACCAGACTTGGCTTGGACATGACCAGGTGGGGCCAGTCACTAGATCGACCGCAAGTGGACACCCTCTATCTGGGCGGCGGAACACCATCCATTCTTCCCCTGGGCGAACTATCAGCGCTGCAATCGAGAATCCGCACTTGCTTCGATCTGGGGCCCTTGCAAGAAGCCACCATCGAGGCCAATCCAGGGACAGTGGAGCTCGCGTGGATGCAGGGCACGCGCCGCATGGGTTGGGATCGCATCAGCCTAGGCGTGCAGACCCTCGATGACAAACTGCTGGCGCGCCTGGGCCGGATCCATGACGCCCGCGAAGGACTCGCAGCCTTGAAAATGGCTTGCGACGCTGGCTTCGAACGCATCAGCGCCGATCTTATGATCGGAATTCCGGGCCAGGATCTGGCCCGCGTGATCTCGGATGCGCGAGCCATCGCGAAGGCCGGCGCCAATCATCTCTCGATCTACATGCTGGACCTCGACAAAGCGTGCCCGATGAAAACCGAGGTGGAACAAGGCATTCTGCAGCTGCCTTCCGATGAGGAAGTGGCCGAATCTTTCGAGGTCTTGCAGGAGGAACTGCCTAATCTTGGATTCTTGGCCTACGAGATCAGCAACTACGCCCAGCGGGGCCATGAATCCATCCACAACACCCGCTACTGGGAACGCCGCCCCTACCTGGGTTTGGGTCCCAGCGCGGCCAGCCATCTGGAGCCCTGGCGCTGGACGGAGAGCGCCGATATCCAGGCCTGGTCTGCCAGCGCAGGCATGCGCGAGGTTCAATGGTTGGAGCCTTCGGAATGTCTTGCGGAAATACCTTTGCTTGGCCTGCGCATGTTGCGGGGAATCGACTGGGATGGGCTTCGAGCCCACGCTGAAACCCTCGGTCTCCTGAAAACCGTATCAGGCTGGGAAGACGATCTGGCGCCCTTCCTCCAGCACGGTCTTCTTGTGCGTGAAGGCCCCATCCTGCGTTTTTCCCGCAAAGGCCTGTTGCTGAGCAACCAGGTGCTGCAGATCTTCGTATGAAACCACCCACTGTTCGAGGGAGCCCATGATTACCCGAGACCTACGCCAAGCCGCACCCCGCGACATCTACCGGATCCTCACCAGCCTCGTAATTCCCCGGCCCATCGCCTGGGTTTCCACGCTCAATGCTGACAACTCCGTGAACCTCGCGCCCTTCTCCGCATTCATGGGAATCTTCAATCCACCCATGGTGGCCATCAACTTCGCTCGCCGGAAGGACGGTGCGCTGAAGGATACCCATCGAAACATCCAGCAACGGAAGGATGCCGTCGTCCACTTGCCCGACGTGCCCCTGCTCGGAGCCATGCACGCCTGCGGCGAGGATGTGCCCGAAGGGGACAGTGAGCTTGCGCGGTTGGGGCTCGAAACAGTTCCTGCGGATGTGGTCGGATCACCCATCCTCCTGCAGGCGCCCGTGGCCCTGGAATGCCGATTGAACCAGGAAATCACCCTATCGGAGGGTTCGACCCTCGTTCTCCTGGACGTCCTTGTTGCCCACGCCCGGGAAGGCATCTGGAACGAATCTTACGATTGCGCCGATGCGCGCCGCTGGAACCCGGTGGCCCGGCTGGCTTCCGTGTCAGGGCCGAACTATGCGGGACTCGGCGAGCGGCTGACCCTGGCTCCCCCCAGACTTCCTGCTAAAAACTGACGGCATCCCGTTCTGAGAATTGGATAGCTGCATCTAAGCGGTGACCTTTGGCGAAAGCAGTCCCCTGCCAGCCATGGGGATCCGGCGCTTCGATCCGGTCTTATTCAGGACAGATCTGCATGTCGACCCTATCCAAATTTCTGTCGTGGCGTTTCAAGCAGAATGCCGCCGCACTGAGAATCTCCCTTCTGGCCGGTTGCCTGACCGGCCTGCTTCCAAGCCAAACGCCGGCGGACGTGTCCGTCCTCCAAATCGATAACAGGGTCCGGTCCGTACTTCAGGGGAACGTGCATCCTCAGTTGTCCCAGGCCAGACTGCTGGGCCGGGCTCCGGCCGGGATGCCCATGCAGCGGATGATCCTGTCGCTGCAGGCAAGCCCCGAGGCACGGAAAAGGCTGGAGGACTTCCTGGCTCAGCAGCAGGAACCCACTTCACCCAATTACCACCATTGGCTGACGCCGGAACAATTCGGGATGCGGTTCGGCCCCAGCCAGGACCAGGTGAAGACCGTTTCGGCCTGGCTCCTCAGCCAAGGGTTTTCCATCGACGAGGTGGCACCCAGCCGGATGTCCATCACGTTCTCCGGCACCCGCGAGCAGGTCGAATTGGCCTTCGGGACGACCATCATGGATTACGACATCGATGGGCAGACTCGGCACGCCAATGCCACGGAACCCAGCATCCCCAGCGCTCTCACGGGCTTCGTGAACGGCGTGGTGACCCTCCACGACATCCCCAGGAAATCTTTCCTCGGGCAGATGAAGGCCATCCCGCGACGCAATGCGGCGCCAGCGCCCGGGCTCACTATCGGGTCGAACCACTACCTCGGCCCCGGCGATTTCGCCACGATCTATGACGTGAACACGCTTTACGGTGCGGGCTTCGATGGCACGGGCGTAACCATCGCCATCGTGGGCCGCTCCAACATCCACGTCTCCGATGTCGCCGCCTTCCGCAGTGATTTCGGTCTTCCGGTGAAGAACCCCGTCATCGTTCTGAACGGCCCCAATCCCGGGGTTTTGACCGGCGGAGAGGAAGATGAGGCCGTCCTCGACGTGACCTGGTCGGGGGCCGTGGCCAAGGCGGCCACGGTCAAGTTCGTTGTGTCCGCTTCCACCTTCTCGGCGGACGGCGTGGATCTGTCCGCCCAGTACATCGTCGACCACGATCTCGCGCCAGTGATGAGCGTGAGCTTCGGCCTTTGCGAGCGGGACCTGGGCACGACGGGCAACACGTTCTACCACCAGCTCTGGTCCCAAGCAGCGGCGGAAGGCATCACGGTCTGCGTGTCCACGGGGGACAACGGACCCGCCGGGTGCGATTCCCCCGGCGCCACTTCGGGCACCATCCACGCGGTTTCGGGTCTGGCCTCCACCCCGTACAACATCGCCGTAGGTGGATCGCAGTTCAACGAGGGTGCCGGGAGCTACTGGAATCCCGCGAATCCCTCCGATCAGTTCGCATCCACCGCGCTCAGCTACATTCCCGAGATCCCCTGGAACGAAAGTGGGTTGGAAGCAGGCGGCTCGGGGCTTTGGGCCGGAAGCGGCGGGGCGG
>DCFP01000091.1:44889-45564 GCA_002319925.1 Holophagaceae bacterium UBA1801
TTGGGCCGGAAGCGGCGGGCCGTCATCGAAATATGCGAAGCCGGTCTGGCAGGTCTCCCCAGGCGTCCCGGGCGACAGCAAACGGGATATTCCGGATGTCTCGCTGACCGCTGCGCTCCATGATGGCTACTACGTCGTTGTCGATGGTTCCGCGTGGGTCTTCGGCGGAACGTCTGCATCATCGCCCAGTTTCGCTGGCTTGATGGCCCTGGTGGTGCAGCGATCCGGCCGCCAGGGCAACGCCAATCCCACGCTCTATCGGCTGGGAAACATGCAGTATGCGAGTACGGGTGCTTCGGTATTCAACGATGCCGTCACCGGCGACAATAGTGTCCCCGGCGTCACGGGCTACACCGCTGCGACGGGCTACGACATGGCCACCGGCCTCGGCTCCGTGGACGCCGCCAACCTGGTCTACCACTGGGATGATTCCAACTCGCTTGGCCTCAGCATCTCGCCACGCCCCGCCATGGCTCCGGTCCGGGGCACTATCGTCTTCACGGCTGCGGCGACTGGCCTGGCAAGTTCCAACATCCACTGGACCACTACGGGTGGCCAGCTCAGCGCCAGTGTCGGCAGTCCGGTCACCTGGACGGCTCCAGCAGCCGCAGGAACCTACACCATCACCGCCACCAACGGTCTGGATGCCACCATGACTGATTCCGTGCCCATCAC
>DCFP01000091.1:45832-46111 GCA_002319925.1 Holophagaceae bacterium UBA1801
GTCAAGAGCCTCGACCTTCTCGGCGACGGTCATGGAACGGCTGATGTGCTCGATGCCGCGGCTCTGGCCTGGGCCTACGGCTCTCACCCGGGTGATTCCAATTGGCTCGAAGCAGCTGACCTCAATGGTGATCGCGTCATCGATGACCAGGACATCGCTCTCTTTCTTTCCTTGACCGGATTCTGAAGGCCATGAAGCACTGCACGAAATCCATCACTCTGCTGCCTGCCATTGCCTTGCCGTTGTTCCTCGCATGCGGGGGGGGCGGCGGCGGGGGCG
>DCFP01000091.1:46357-47113 GCA_002319925.1 Holophagaceae bacterium UBA1801
CGGGGGGGGCGGCGGCGGGGGCGGATCGGCGCTGCCATTCCTGCCTCCGGCACAGAATGCAAGTTCGATCAGCTATATCGATCCGGCCACGGGCAGTTACCGTCTGGTCAAGAGCACCAGCATTGCCTCCACCGATACGCATCTCGTTTTCGACCTGGTCGGTCCCGCTGGCGTGGATCTCAACGGTGTGGGCTTTGAAGTCCAGACGGACCCGGCCAAGGTCGCCTGGGTGCCCGTGGATCCTGGGGATCCCGAACTGGCCAGGAATCCATCCTTCTCAGGCAATCCTGCCGAAACGCTCTTCAATACGCACGTCAGCAGCGGTGTGCTTCAGGTGGGCATCTTCCAGAAGAGCACGGTGACGCCTGTGACCACCGCCGCCGACACCGTTCTGGCCCAGATCGCACTGGACATGTCCGGTTCGAGTATTCCAGCGAACTCTTCCATCACCTTCGCGCCCGTGACCGGAAAGACCATCATCCTCAACGTACCCACCGCCAGCACACCCACCACGGCCATCTCCATTTCGGTGGGATCCCTGAGCGCCAAATGACCTGAGAAACGTGTCCGTTCAGGATCAGGTCTTGGACTGGGCGCGCCCCTTCAGATGCATGCGCACGAACCAGGCGAGACCAGCCAGGAGTCCCAGAGCGATGAGCGCATCGAAGCGGTGGAACCAGACGCCCAGCGTGTCCCAATGTTCACCGAGCTTGAAGCCGATCCAGGCCAAGCCCAGGCACCAGGGCAGGCTGCCGA
>DCFP01000091.1:47368-47787 GCA_002319925.1 Holophagaceae bacterium UBA1801
CCAGGGCAGGCTGCCGATGAAGGTGAAGAAGTGGAATCGCGTCCGATCCATCTTGGCGATACCCGCGGGGAGGGCGATGAAGGTGCGCACCATGGGCAGCATGCGGGCGATGATGATGGCCCAATGACCGAAGCGTTCGAAAAAGCGGTGAGCCTGATCCACATGATCCAGGTTCAGCCAGATGTACTTCCCGAATCGCTCGACGGCCTTCCGTCCGCCCCAGGCGCCCACTTCGTAGGCCGGAATGGATCCCAGGTTGCAACCGAGGGCGCCGAAGATTCCCGCGATCAGGATCTGGCCCCAGGGATGCCCAGCCCCGAACCCCAGAAAGGTCATCTCCCCCTTGAAGGCCAGGAAGCCGGCAAAGGGCATGATCACTTCCGAAGGCAACGGAATGCAGGCGCTCTCGATGCCCATGA
>DCFP01000062.1 GCA_002319925.1 Holophagaceae bacterium UBA1801
ATGTTGGCGTTGATCTTCACCAGGAAGGCGGGCCCGATGATCATGGGCTCGGCCTCAGGGTGATTGATGTTCGCCGGCAGGATGGCGCGGCCCGCGGCGATCTCGTCCCGCACGAATGCCGGAGTGATGTGGCTTCCACCATCGCGGTCTGTGCCGGCCGCGCCCAGGTTTTCCCGGATGGCCACGAATTCCATCTCGGGCGTGATGATCCCCTGCCGGGCGTAGTGGAGCTGGGTGACATTCCGGTCGGGCCGTGCCCGCAGGGGCTTGCGCTCCGCGTGGAAGCGGATCCGGTCCAGCTCGGGATCCTGCTCCCGGAGCTTCCGGTAAAGGCTGGTGGCTCCCGGTAGTTCTTCCACATCGCCCCGCTCCAGGATCCAAGGCAGCCGCTGGGGTGCGAGCCCATGGGCGGGATCGACGGTGACCTGGGCGTCGGTGTACGGGCCTGAGGTGTCGTAGAGGTAGACGGGCTCGTTGGGCAGCAGGGCACCGTTGAAATCCCTGGTAGGCTGCAGGCTGACGCAACGGAAGGGGACCAGGATCCCGGGCCGGGAACCTTGAATGTGGACCTTCTCGGAGGCGGGGAAGGGTTTGAGGCAGGTCTGGAGAGCAGTTTCCCGGATGGGCGAAGCGTTGGAATTGGGCATGTTGGCTCCGGGGAACGGTGGAAGAACTCCACAGGCAAACCATCTAGTCTAACTTGCGTTTTGGGGGCTTTCAGTTATTCAAGATTGCGCAAGACCTTGGCCGATACTTAAAAGAATGAGATTGGAGCTGGAGTTCCCATGCCAAACCCGCCCAGCAAGCCCGAACATCAACAGGCGATTCCGGATCAGTTGATACAAATCGCCCATGAGCAGGAGGGCGGCGCCGAGCGAGTGATCTCGCAGATTGAGGTAGCCCAGAACAGCCTGGAGGAGATCCAGAATCTGACGAGGGAATGCCAGGAAATCATTTCGCGCATCGTACCCCCCTCTCCAGAGCTTGAAGAACTCATCCAGAAGCTCGAGGACATCACTACCCACGCGGATAATGGCATCTACAACATCCAGGGTGTATACGACCTGTTCCAGTACCAGGACATCGTCCGGCAAAAACTGGAGAAGGTCGGGCACCGGCTCATCGATGTCTCCGAATACATCCTCAAGAACCTTTCCCCGGTGGACGAGGCCACCTTGCATGCACCCAGTGGCAAGGACATCCTGGAACGGAAGGCCCAGGAAGCGGACCAGGTCAAGGACGACACCGACTCCGTGGTGGCTGAATTCTTCTCGAAATTGCGTGCCTCGAAGCAGCTGCCCTAGGGACGGCTACGCCGCGTTCCGGCCCATGAAGGGGAACTAACAGCGTGGAGCCTGCTTTCGTCCGCCGGGAAAGGTGGGGTATCGTTTCCTAAGCCGTGGCCATTCCGCGGCAGGAGAGATCGATGACACGTTGGAAGTGCCTGGGTGCGGCCCTGATCGCCGGTGTTCTTTTCTCACAAGCGGTGGTCGAAGATCCCGTCGTCAAAGCCCAGGCTCAGAGAGCCGCTTCCGGCGACAACGGAGACTTGCCCCCTGTGCCCCGGGGCATCCTGGAGCCGCCACCTCTGCCGCCTCCCGAATTGAACGTCAAGGACACCAAGGGGTACCGGGTATCCCGCCATGTCCGGAAATCCAGGGTCCGGGGCGTGAAGGTGGCCAAAGGCGCCAAGGGACAACCCGCGGTCGCGAAGGTCCGCAAGAAATTGCCCAAGAAAAAGCCCTGATACTGCGGCGCGGTGCCCCCAGGGAATCCATCGGCCGGGCACCTACCCGTGGCGGAGTGATCGAATGATGAATGCAGTGCCTGAAAAAATCGCAGTGGTCATGGCCGGTGGCCGCGGCACCCGCTTCTGGCCCCGTTCGCGCGGGCACCGGCCCAAGCAGTTCCTGGCGATGGTCGGAGAGGAGACGCTGCTGAACCAGACGGTGAACCGGCTGGAACCCGACTTCAAGCCGGAGAACATCTACATCGTCACCACCGAGGACCTGGCCGCCGAAGCTCGTCGCCTGCTGCCGCAACTTCCCTCCGGAAATGTGTTGACCGAACCCGAGGGCCGCAATACCGCGCCATGTCTTGCCTTGGCCCTCGTGACCATCGAGCGGGCGCATCCGGAGGGCGTGATGGTCGTGCTCTCCGCGGACCACTACATCGGCGAGCGCGCAGCCTTTCTCCAGGATATCGAAACCGCCGTCCAGCATGCCGCCACGCAGCACGAGCTGGTGACCTTCGGCATCCGTCCCACGCACCCAGAAACGGGCTACGGCTACATCGAGACGTCAGGCTCCGGGCCGGTGCTCAAGGTGCAGGCCTTCCGGGAGAAGCCCCCCTACGCAAAAGCGGTCGAATACCTGACCGCCGGCAACTACTTCTGGAACGCGGGCATGTTCATCTGGACGCTCCGGGACATGCGGGCCGAGATGCTCCGGCATTGCCCAGAAGTGCTCGCTCCCCTCGACACATGGAGCAAGGCTGGTGGCGATAGGGCCCAATTGCTGGACATCTACCGCAGCTTGCCGAAGGTCTCCATCGACTACGCCCTCATGGAGAAATCTTCCAAGGTAGCGGTGGTGCCAGCGCGCTTCCCCTGGTCCGATGTGGGTTCGTGGCCAGCGGTCGTGGAATTCCGGAAGCCGGATGAGGCCGGCAATGTGCAGGAAGGAAACACGATTCTGCTGGACAGCCGGAACTGCGCGGTTTTCGGGGGAAAGCGCCTCATCGCGGCCTCCGGTATCGAGGATCTCATCGTGGTGGACGAGGAGGATGCCCTGCTCATCTGCCGCCGGGACAAGGCCCAGGACGTGAAGCTGATCGTGGAGCGCCTCGAGAAACTGGGTCGCAAGGATTTGTTGTGAGGGTGCCATGGCCACTGGCTGGGAGGTTCTGGACACAGCGGTGAAGATCGGACTCGGAGCCGCCATCACCGGTGGCGTGTCTCTCTGGGCCAGTGGCCGGCAGCTCAAGGCGCAATCCGCTCAGGATCTCCGGAAGCAGCGTCAGCAGGAGTGGACCCGGAGCATGGAGCTGCTGGTCTCGTTCCGGAAAAGTCTTTACCTCTTCAACGAGGAATCGGGCGATTACCTCGTCAACCGCCTGGAAAGCGAGCTGGAATCGAAGCTCGGCGAGAACCTGGAAGCCGCCAAATCCCGCCTCGAGGCCTCCTTCCTAGACCTGCTCGAAGCCCATACACGCCTCGGCATCCTGGATCCATCGATCGCCGGAGCTCTCGAAAGCTATCGTCAGGCTGCCGACGAGTACTTCCGTGACGTTTGGAACAGGAAAGCTCATCTGTCGGATGATGAACTGGCTGACCTTTGGGGCAGACTCGAAGAACCTCAAGACCAATTGTTCGACGGCTTGAGGACCTTTGAAAAACAGCTCGATCGATAGGAAAGAGGACGAACCATGGAACGACCAAAAACCTTGCACGTGGACAAGCCCTGGGGACGGGGCCCAGTCCGCGATCCGGCGTAGCCGGGGAGCGGGAGCGCGCAACGGGCGTTGCGCGCGATCCTGGGGTAGTCACGGGAGCCCCCCGCGAGCCGCGAGAGCGGCGAGTGGAACAACATCGACGATCAGAAAGCGAGAAGGATCATGGAACGACCGAAAACCTTGCACGTGGACAAGCCCTGGGGCTCCTTCGATCAGTACGTCCTCAACAGCCTTTGCACGGTGAAGATCCTCACCTGCAATCCGGGCCAGCAGCTCAGCCTCCAGCGGCACAAGCACCGCAGCGAATTGTGGATCGCTCTGGACACAGGCGTGATCATCGAGCTGGACGGCCGCATTCTCACGCCCGACAAGGGCGCCGAGGTCTGGCTTCCCGCGGGCAGTGTCCACCGGCTCAGTTGTGCCTCTCAGACATCCCATCCCGTGCGCGTCATGGAGATCAGCCTCGGCACCTTCGACGAGAACGATATCGAAAGGCTCGAGGATGTCTATGGCCGCAAGTAAGCTCTTTCCCCTGGCTGCGGCCCTCTGTATCGCCGGAACAACCTTGAAAGCGGACTCCGGCGAGGAGATCTTGAAGCGAGTGGATCACTACCGGTATCCCTGGCCCGAGTTCTCCGTGGAGGTGACGCTCCAGGATGGCAAGGTCAAGCAGCAGTGGCAGGTCGTGGTCCGGGAGAATGGAGATGCCCGCGTCGAGGGGCTTTCCGAGAAGGAGAAGGGCAGGGTGGTGCTGTTCCTGAAGGATGACCTCTGGCTGGTCCTGCCCAATGCCAAGCGGCCCGTGAAGGTCTCGCCCCAGCAGCGCATGCTGGGGCCAGCGGCCGGAGGCGATATCGCCCGATTCAAATTTTCCGGGGACTATGCCGTGGCCAAGGATAGCGAGGAGCCGGTCGATGGCGCACCCGCCCGGCGCCTGGAGCTGCAGGCCAAGACCAAGGCGCTGAGTTACCAGAGCGCCGTGCTGTGGATCAACCGAGAAGGCGCGCCGATCAAAGCCGATTTTTATTACGGCTCGGGGAAGCTCGCCAGATCCGCACGCTACGGAGATTTGAGCCGTGAAGCGGGAGTCCAGGTGCTTTCCAATCTCCGGCTGGAAGAACCCTCAGGCCGAGGCGTGACCCTGGAATTCGCCCACTGGAAGCCCATCCACGCCGATGATCAATGGTTTCAGTTGCCAGGGCATTCCGAGTAGACACGCCCGCCCTGGTGCCAAGCTCTCTGAAGCCTTACACTGGTCAGTGAGGTGCCCTTCGGGGCTTCCCGCCACCTTCAGTCACATCTCTTAGTACCAATCTCCAACCGGAGATTCCCGCAAACGAATCCCTCCAAATCAAACCCTCCAAACTTTCCCTCACGAAACGCCCCCGCCTCGGGGCGTTTCACTGTACACATTTGACTATCATGGACTAACATGCAGATTGAAAACAAAGGACTTGCTTCAAACAGTTTGCATGTTTGGACACCTTGATACATGATTTCCACCCACGCATTTGCCCGATATTTGCCCGAAAGCTCGGAGGGAGCATGAGTCGCGCCAAGAGCAGCGGAGACCTCGGCACGCGCACCGAGCGCGCCATCCTCGCGCCCCGAAAAGAGCCCTATTGGCTGGTGCTGGAGAAGGGGCGGGCCCTGGGTTACGCGAAAGGCCTCAATGGAGGCACCTGGATTGCCAGGTACTACAATCCGGCGGCGCACCCGGTCAGGGCCAAGAAGGCTCTCGGAGCCGCCGACGATGTATCCGATGCGGACGGGAAGATGGTCCTCTCTTGCGCGCAGGCTCAAGAAGTTGCCCGGGAATGGTTCAAGGTCGCCTTTCACCAGGGAACCGGGGAGCGCGTCCACACTGGGGTCTACACCGTGGCCCATGCGATCTATGCCTACATCGAAAACCGGAAGCAGGAAGGCATCGCGACCGCGGGCAGGTTGCGGCAGGACTTCGACGCCCACGTGGTTCCCGTTCTTGGGAATGACAATGTGGAGCACCTCACCCAGAAGCGGATCGAGTCATGGATGCGCACAGTGGCCGCGTCCGGAGTCCGCCGGCGGGGGAAGGAAGGGAAGGCTCCTGAAAGTAAGGAGGAGATCCGATCCCGCAAGGCCACGACCAACCGGATCTGGACCAACCTGCGGGCAGCTCTCAACCTGGCCCACGACGAGAAGCACGTCCAGACAGATGCAGGGTGGCGGGATGTCCGGCCATTCCGAAGCACCCAGGTGGCGAGGATCCACTTCCTTTCGGTGGTGGAGCAGATCCGCATGGTGAACGCCTGCCCATCGGAGGACTTCCGGCGCCTGGTGCAGGGTGGGCTTTTCACCGGCGCACGGGAGGGAGAACTTCAGCGCCTGGTGGCGAAGGATTTCGCCCCCGCGACAGGATCCGTGTTCTTCGAGTTCACCAAAGCAGGGAAGCCGCGCCACGTGACCCTTACAGAAGAGGGGCAGGCGTTCTTCCAGGAGCTCGTGGCCGGGCTGGAGCCGGACGCGCAGCTCTTCCCTCGCACGGCATACGACCGGAAGGACAAGCGCAATTCCGGCCAGTGGACGCGCCCGGAGATGACCCGGACCATGCGGGCCTTATGCGAGGCCGCCAAGGTCCCAGTGATGACCTTCCATGAGCTGCGGCACACCTACGCCTCGACCCTGCTCAACGCTGGGGTGCCTCTCGTGTTCGTGGCGCAGCAGTTGGGCCATGCGAACACCCGCCAGGTGGAGAAGCACTACGGCCACCTGTGCAAGACGGCAAAGGCCGAATCCGTGCGGAAGCTGACGCCCTCCCTGGGGATCCACACGCCCCACAACCTCGCAGCACTTGGCATCAAAAAGGCCCCCGAAGGGGCCTAGGCGGCGGAGGCAGCGAGATATCGTTTCAGCTCCTCCACAGGCACGACGGTGCGGCCCTCGCTGACCTGGACAGCCTTGATCTTTCCTTCGCGGATCAGCTGGTACATGAGGCTCTTGCTGATGCCGATAGATTCGGCTGCGTCCGCCACACGCAGGGCATAGACGGGGATCTCTCGCGGGGGCGGCAGCGGGTTGTCAGGATTGCGCTTCACGCGATTCTCCTTTCTGCCTGTTCGTAATGCTCCTCGTAGGCCCTCCGGAACTCGATGGCTTGCTCCCGGACCTCCCGGGTGCGGCGCCTGGTGGGCGCGCTGCCGACGTAGAAGTGCTTGATCCGGGCACTGCGGCCATCGTGCCAGAGGACCTGAAACTCCAGGTAGGACGAGCGGCCGCCGGTCGGGTAGGTGCGCCAGGTGCTGGAGACACCGGCGGGGAGGCGGGTGGTCTTGTTGGACTGGGGACGGGTGCGGAGGGGCATCAGGACCATCCTTTGAATGTAAATACGTTCTTGCTGGTGGCGTTGGAGACGGAGATCGTGGCCGCGCCCATGGAGAGCACCCACGCGGCCAGACCGAGGAGGAACCAAGCGCCGTCTCCGATGAAGGCGATGATGCTGACGATGATGCTGACGATGCGGTTCACTTGGACCTCCGGAAGGGCACGATCGTGGCCTGCATGGTGGACCGGACCCGACTGGCTATCTCCCCAATGTCCTCACCGTCCTCTAGGGTTTCCTGGCGCAGATCCTCGTCGGTGATAGCCATCAGATCCTCACAAGCGAGGCCCCGCAAGCGCGCCATGGTTGCCACAGGATCGTCGCGTTGCAGGTCTTCGACGCGGTAACTGTTCTGGACGCCGTTATTCCAATGCACGAAGTAGGGTCGCGGCGCAGCTCCGGGCTTCTCCTCGCCACGGTAGACCGCGAGTATGACGGTCCCAGGTGTCCCGCCACCCTGGCTCTCGGGCACGAAGTGCGGCCAAGCGCCGCCATAGAGTGCGACGGCCGCGCGGGTGAGATGCACGCGATCGCCGGGTTTGAATTTGAGGATCACATGGCCTCCAGGGTGAAGATGGACAATCGTTTTGTGAGGCTATACTTGATTCAGGTGGGGCTGGCGTGACAGGTAGCGTCAGGACTTCGCAGGAAGCCAGCGGGTTCGATCCCCGCACCCACCCCTGCTCTTGGACAAGATCTATTCGACGGGATGAAGATCGGTCAGCTTCACGAGGATTGGTTTCCGGCGCAGGTCGAAGGCAACGAGAGCCGCCGGAAAGTTATCTGTGCTGGTGAAGTATTCCACCTCGTATTCGGGTGCCTCGGGGTCACCATCGGAGGTCATCACTCCATCGTAGAGGCAACGAAGCCCGACGACGATGCCCTCTCTCGGCTTCTCTCCATGGAGAACACAGGGTTCCCACCAACGACGATATCCTTCCCTCTTTCGTTCGATATGCTGGGTAAATCGGACCCGTTTGCCGAGACAAATTTCATAGGCCTGCATGGTGGTCCTTTCTGGACAGGACGTTCAAAGCGGGTAAATAATCGTTGAAACCGGCAACGTGCAGGTATCGATAGAAGGCACATCAGCACTGGGTTTTGAGGGTTCGTTCCCGGAGTTTCGCTGACCCTTGCCGATTGAATTTCCGCGCATGCACTCCGGGAAGACCAGCCAGCACGTCAGATTGTCGTCGCAGGCTTCGCAGATGTCGTTCATGCCACCGCCTCGCTCAGCACATCCTCAACGTGCTGACCCACGATCGCCATGAGCTCGGCCACCGCGGCCAGGCCGGAGGGCTGCAGCTTCTCGGCTACGGAGGGATTCGTCCAGGGCGCCAGGAGCACCGCCAGTCCTTGGACGGCGCGACCAGTGGCGCGCAACTCGTTAATCAGGCCCTGGACGACATCGGCCTGCAGGCTGGGTGCTGCCACGGGCGCCTCCGCAACTGGCGAGACAGGGGGAGCTGGGCGATGGGATGCCTTGTAATCAGCCTGGGCTTCGGCGCAGACGCCACAGCGCGTCTCCCCGGGGATTGCGATTCGCTTGAAGCAGTTGCCGCACATGCCCTCCGCCTTGGCCGCTTCGCGCTTGCCCTTCATCCGGGCCTTATCATCCTTCTTGGCAGGTGCGGGCTTTGATTTGGACACCGGCTTCGGGGCGGGCGCAACGACCTTAGTCCAGGGGTTGTGAGGGAGGGCTGGTAGGGCAGGGATATCTGCCAGCGGGATGCTGTGCTTCTTCGCCAAGGTTCGGACCTGGAACCGAGCCTGGTGGATCTGGTTCTGAAACCGCTTAAACCGGGCTTTGCTCGGAGCCCTCAATGCCTCGGCCGTCGCCTGCTCGATGTGGGCGATTTGTTTCTGAATCTGCTCCATAGGGGAGGTGGCGGGCGCCACGGCCTTGGGAGCCTTTTCCGGCGTGGGATCGATGGCGGGAAGCGCAGGGGGGGCGGCAGGGATAGGCTCCTCCTCATCCAGAGGCACCAGGGCCACAAAGGAATCCTCAACGCCCTGCACGGTGTCCGTGAAACAGACGGGGGCGGCAGCCGCGGGAGACTCGGCGGACTTCTGGTGCATCAGGATCCAGGTCTCCAGCTCAAGGACGCGCCCCTGGTGATCCTTGCACCACCTGATGTGCTCGACTACCTGTTCTTCGTCGGGCTTGCCGTCGAGCAATTGCTCCAGCTCCTGGGTGGCCTCTGCGATATTCATTTCATAGATTGGCTTCATGCCGCAACCATCCTTTTTTCGAAGAGCTGATCGATGAAGGCGACGGTGGCGGGCCAGCGGGCCTCCACGTCGGCGTGGATCTCGGCGCGCTTCTTCTCGTCGAGCTTCCGGAGAGTCATGCGCTGGATGGCAAGCTCGCGCTCGGTCAGCATCACAACTCCTCCCGTGGGTGCCCTGCCGCGGCGAGGGCACGGTCGAGGATGAGGGTGAAGGCCTCCTTGCAGGCGGCGAGAGTGGCGCAGCGGATGAAGGCGGCATCGTTCGTGGGGACACGGTCCTTACTGCGATCGGGAACGCTGAGGTGCTGCCAGTCCGGCGTGTAGTGGCCTTCGATGTCCAGGTCCCGGATCTCCAGCCAGACGCCCTCGGCCTTGATGAAGGGCGGCACACGCTTGTGCCCGGCCTCGAACTGCTCGCACCATCCCTTGTCGAAGTGGCCGCCAGGGTGGCCGGAGATCTCGGTGGCGCGCTTCTTGGTGGTGGCCGCGATGTAGACACGCCGGGAGTGGTGGAAGTAGGTCTCACTCTTGAAGTAGACGATCAGGGGGCGGGCCATCAGCGCTTCCTCCTGAATCGGTCGGCATTGGGGCATTTCGCCCAGTGGGGTTCGAGAGTTCCTTCCTCGAGAGGCATGTGCTTACCGGCAGGGGTCAGGTACCAGGCGAGTTCACACCCACAATCCCGGCAATGGCCCGTGTTTTCGAAGGTGTAGCCCGCGGCCTCGAGTTCGAGTTCGGTTTTCGGGAAGGGCATCAGCTCACCTCCTGCAGTTGCTGCAGCTCGGCCGCCAGGGTCTTCAGCGTGGCCAGGTCGGCAGTCTTCAGGCCTGCCATGATCTGGCCCACCACCTTGGCGCGAGCTTTCTTCGCTCGATAAGCCTCTCGGCGTTTCGCGGTGGCCAGCTCCAGCTTCAGGCGGATGCTGCAGGGCCAGCGCATGAGAAGGCGTTCCAAGTGGGCGACGGTGGCGTGTTCGGGGATGTGCACGGCGGCCGTCATGCCGACACCTCCAGCGCCAGCTCCAGATCCCGGATATGCGTGGACATCATGCTAATCGTCTTGCCCAGCTCCTCAACCTGGTCCTGCAGTTGGGCTCGGCCTAGATCCACTCCGTCCTGGAAGCGCTGCTTCAGGGTGATCTCCAGGGCGTCGATGCCCTGCCGTGATCCCCGGATGATGTGGGCCTTGTTGGGGTCTACCGGGTCCGCGATGGGATAGAGGGCGCAGGTGCCGGTCTTGTGGACACTATGTTCCTGCTCCAGGAAGGCGAGCATTCCCCGGGCAGCGGCAAGGTGGCGGGCGAGCTCGGCGTTCTCGGCTTCCAACTGCTGAATGGTCTGAACTGCGTGTTCCGTTTCACTCATGGGAAACCTCAAGGGAGGCGAGCCACCACCAGGGCGGCGGCTCGCGGAGGTTATTTCAACGGATGGAGACAGATGCCTCGGGATAGAACTCACATCCCGGGAGCTTCGCATTCTCCTTCATGGCCTTGGCGAAGGCGTCCAGGGCCTTCTCGTTGATGACCCAATATTCCTTGGGGACGAGGTTGGGATCGGTCACCCGGCACTTCCAGATCTGTTTCACGGCCGCTCCCTTGGGCTTCTCAGGGGCGATCGTCGCCGGAGTGGCGATATAGGAGGTGCTGGTCTGGACTTGTGCAGCCTGATTTTCGAGGGCCTCGGCAGCGGCCACGTCGCCGGAGGCGGCAGCGGCGTCAGCCTGGGCCAGGAGATCGTCGGACTTCTTCTGCTCGGCAGCGAGGCGATCGCGTTCAACCTGGTCGGCCTTCCGCTTGTTCTCGGCCTCGATGGCGGCAATGCGACGTTGTTCGGCATCCCAGGCGGAGATGGCACCCTTAAGCGCCTTCTCGGCTTTGTCCAGGGCATCAGTGGCGGGACGGTAGCGGTCCATGATCTCTTCGATCTCTTTCCGCTTCGGGTCCGTCTGGCTCTTCCGGTGTTCCTCGAGCTTCTTGGCGAGGGCTTTGATGTCGCGAGTCTGGTCAACTGCGCCCTGGGCGTCTTCAGGAGTGATGATCTTCACGGCCTCAATGCGGGTCGGGAAGGCCAGGGCCTGCTCGATTAGGACAAGGCTTTCCTCGGGAATGGTGATGAGTCCGGTTTCCATCAGACCACCGCCTCTTCATTCGCTCGGACATCCTTGATGTTGATGTAGGTCTTACCGTCCTTCTGGGTTTCCGACATTTCGACCGTGAAGAATAAGCCATCAGAGAGGTCCAGAAGGTTCTTGAAATCAGGGTGATGGTCATCGGGGGGAAGCTCGGCTCCGATGATGGCGTGGAGGCGCTCGACGCGGAGTCCGGCATAGTAGTCGCGTTTGGAACCGTCGAACTTGATGACGTCATCGACCTCGGCGCCGGATTCGGTGTCGCGGTAGACGGCCTTGTAGACCACGGAGGCGTTGAACGCTGCGGGTTTGTTGACCTGCTCGAACTTCACGAGGATGCAGGCATTGTGGACACCATTACCGAAATCAGCCGCAGGGGTAACACCGGGAGGGCAGAAGGACATGGAGATCTCCTAGGAGGCAGCCGCGATCGGCTGGAAGGTGGTAACAGGGGTGGCGTTGATAATCCGGACGGTGCGTTGGGACCAAGTCTCTTTGCCGGCCGCGAGCTTCTTGTTCGTGAGCTTGTCTCGAAGGCGCGTGAATTCCTCAGCCTTCAGGCGCGCGAGAGTAGGGCCGTTCTTTCCAGGCAGTAGATGGCCAGCCTTGAAGCAATAGGAGCGGTAGGCGTCCCGGTTGATCGAGAAGGCCTTCAGGAGCGTGCCCAGGGCCTCGTACTGCTCGGGGTTGATCCCTCCGGAGGCCTCGTCAGTGTCAGCGGGGGGGGCCAGGTCCATGCCGTCAACAAAGGCATGGGTGGCATCGGAGATAGGCGCCTTCTCAAGGGGAGGAAGCGCGTTGATGACGGCGCCAACCGTAGTGGCGCGGATCATGGCGATCTCCTTGAGCAGCTCGGGGAGGGCCGTGGCTCCTTCCGCTTCCCAGGTAGCGACCAGCTTGTTGCGGGTCAGCTCGGGCATGCCAACGGTCAACTCGAGCAGGTCCGTCATGGCGGTGACCCACTCCGCAGGGGGCTCGGTATGGGTGGGCTCGGGCTGCGAGCCCTGGACCGCGGGTTGGGCGACGCTCTGCGCCCCCGGTTTGGCGATCCCGGTTTCCACCTTGCCTGCGGGAGGCGCCGTTGCTTTGGGGGCGGTTGCCGGGGCGGTGGTGGTTGGCTTTGGTTGGATAGGGGCGGGGGTGCTGGGCGGGAGGGGCGCGAGATCAACACCAGCGGCGAGC
>DCFP01000006.1:0-5702 GCA_002319925.1 Holophagaceae bacterium UBA1801
CCGGGCAACCACGCGATCTTGTACTGGCTCATAGCGGCTCCTTTGCGCTGGAGAACTCTGGAAATGTAGGGTCTGAGCGCGTTTATCCCGAAGGATACCGCTGCGGTCAATACAGAAAATTTTCATTGTGTTCATGATGTTTATGAACTAATTTCATTTCATGGATAGCCAACTGGATCTCAACCAACTGCGGACCTTTTTCACTTTGGTCAAGGCAGGGAGCTTCTCAGAGACTGCCCGGCGGCTGCACCGGACCCAGTCCGCCGTGAGCCATGCCATTCGCAAACTGGAAGAACTGGCAGGGGTAGTACTCATTGATCGCCGAGTGCGGGAATTGCGGCTCACGGATGAGGGCAGGCGGCTGTACCAAGCCTGCGAATCCGTTTTCGCGACCCTCGATAGCGTTTGCGAGGACTTCCAGCGGGGCAGGTCCCTTTCCCTCGGCCGTATCCGGCTGGGTTCGACCATCGAACTGGGCTGCCATGTACTCATGAAGCAGATGGGAGCTTTCCTCGAGAAAAACCCCGGGATCGAGATAGATTTCGTGCTGAGCCCGGATCTGATCGAACCGCTGCTCCGGGACGATATCGATATCGCCATCGACTGCGTGGAGCATTTCCGGCCCGAATTGCAGAAGATCCCCCTCTTCAAGGAAATCTACGCGGTGGCTTGTGCGCCATCCTTCCAGAAAGCCTACGACATCAAAATCCCGGCTGATCTGTCCCGCTGCCCCGTGCTGTCGCAGGAGAAGGCAGGCAACTGGTGGCACCGGTTCATGCTAACCCTCCCGGAGGACAAGCGGCCCGAACTTCACCGCATCATCGCCGTGAACCATATCCGGGGCATGGTCCATGCCGCCGTGCATGGGTTAGGCGTCGTGTTAGCGCCACAGTACAGCGTCCAAGGCGAGATCGACCGGGGCGAGCTCATCCAGTTGTTCCCATCCATCCGCACCACCGAGGACCGTTTCTACCGTTTCTTCCTCTATCAGAAGGCCAACAAGGCCGGGCTTGAGAAGCACCGCAGGCTAAGCGATTACCTGCAAGCCATCAAGATGTCCGAGCTGGATCCACGCTGATCAGCGTTTGGTCATGCCCGCCAGCAGGCTTTGAGCGTGAACCTTCGCCTCGGGGCGATCCGGGTGGCCCGACAGCAACCGCGCCAGCTCCCGGACGCGAGTCTCCCCGCTCAGCCATTCCATGGCGCTCCGTGTGCGGCCATCCAACGTAGCCTTGCTCAAGCGGCCATGATGATCGGCTTGGGCCGCCACTTGTGCGAGGTGAGTCACCGCCAGCACTTGATGTCGTTGCCCAAGCTCCCGAATGGCCGCACCCACAGCGATAGCTGTTTCTCCTCCGATGCCGGCGTCCACCTCGTCCAGCACGAGGGTCAGGCTGGATCGATGCTCTTCCTTGCTGATCATCTGGTCACGAGCGCTTCCCATGAGAGCAAGCATCAAGCGGCTCAGCTCGCCCCCTGATGCGATCTTCGCCAGCGGCCTGAACCCTTCGCCCGCATTGGGCTCGATCCAGAACGCCAGAGACGAGAACCCGGCGGGCGAGACGCGCACAGGCCGCCCATGCTGCAGGACCGGGGAAGTGGGGTCCACGGACAGGTTGAGTCTGGATTGCAGGAGGGCGCCTGCCATGCCCAGCTTCCCTAATCGATCGTGGACAGCCTTCTCCAGGTCCGGAATGAGGTTCTCCCTCTGGTGATGCAACTTCTCAGCCTTGGAACGATAGGTTTCGACTGCAGCGTTCAATTGGACTTCCAGTTCGGCGAGAGCCAGGTCGTTCCCCAACAGATCGTGCTGCTCCTTCTTGAGCTCAAGCAGTTTTCCCGGTAAATCATCGGGCTCGCACCGGTGTCTGCGTGCCAGCTTCTCGTACAGAGCAAGCCTTGCTTCCAAGATCTCGATGCGGTCCACGCCTTCCCGCGACCAGCGGATCGCTTGATCCTGGGTGGAGGCCATTAAATCTTCGAGTTCCAGGAGCAGGGATCGAAGACGGTCTACATCATTTTGTGCGTCTGGCCAGTAGGTTGCGGCGCGGGCCAGAGCCCGGTGGGCGCTCTCGACCGGTGATTGGACGTTTCTCAACCCCTCCGCGGACTCGCGGAAGGCTTGTTCCAGCAGAGCGGCGTGCCGGAGGGGTTCCCTCTCCATGCGGAGTTTTCCCCACTCGCCAGGTTTGGGTGAGAGGCGTTCCAACTCGGCGAGGTGCTCCGCGAGCCACTCGAGACGGATTTCGCGCTCGCTTTCGGACTTCCTCCGGCTCTTGAGACGGGCTTCAGCTCCGTGTACAGCTTCGGCTTCCGCGGTCAGGTCTGCCCGGATGCCGAGTGTTTCATCGAGGAGTGCGAGATGACGGTCTTCGGAAAGCAGGGACTGGTGATCATGCTGGCTCGTGAGCCGCATCCAGATCCGGCCAGCGTCCTTGAGATCCCCCATGGAACAGGAGGCACTGTTGATCCATCCGCGGGACCTGTTGCTGGAGGTTACTTCCCTGCGGAGGATCACGGGCTGCTCGTCCGGCAGTCCTCGCTCGGCCAGGAAAGCCCGCCAGTGCTCGAACTCACCCTCGATGACCGCCTCCACGACGGCCCGATCAGTCCCCGAGCGAACCAGTTCGCTATCGCCCCGAACTCCCACCAGCAGCGAAAGAGCATCCACCAGCAGTGATTTCCCCGCTCCAGTCTCCCCGGTGAGCACGGTGAACCCCTCTTCGAATTCGAGAGAAAGGTCTTCCACCAGGGCTAGGTTCTGGATTCGGAGGGATGTCAGCATGCGGGTATCAGACTAGTGTAGTCCGCCGGGAAAACGTGCACGATTCCCATCCCTCCATTTGGGATACACGCACTAGGGAACCAAGAGTCACGGAGGTGCTATCAGTGGATGACAGACCCGCAGCGGTACTACATCAGCAGCCACCGGAAAAGTCTTGCTCTGATGGAAGCATAACTCATCCATTCACAGAGAATGAATACGCGTGGTTCAGATCGGGTGCCGCAGTTCCAACTGTCATTCGAGAGGGCATTACCCGTTGCGCCATAAGGGTGACCGCATACGGGCCCGGGGATTGGGGAAATATCTGTTTTCCCTTGGTATTTTCAGATTTGCCGTGGAATGGTGATTGCCTCGGTCGCGTGATTTTGGATACTGGATATTCATTAATTCTTATGTCAGGGTTGTTCTAATCGTAGTTGTATTCGTCCATTTAATGCGAATAACCCGGAGACATCATGATTCGTTGTTTGTGTGTCGGAACGTTTGCCGGTGCTCTGCTCGTGGGCCAGTCCACCTCCGCGCCAAACTCAACGCCTGCGGCGAAGGAGATTGAATTTACATTCAACAACGAGACGAAGCCCCGTAGGTTGGATCCAGCGCTCATGGGCAATGCAGCGGGGAGGCGCCTTTTCATGGCTTTGTTTGAGGGATTGATGGTACCTGACCCTAAGACAGGGATGCCTGAGCCTGGTCTCGCAGAATCCTGGACCGCCAGTCCAGATCTGAAAACCTATACCTACAGGCTACGCCACGCGAACTGGTCCAATGGGACTGCCATCAAGGCACAGGACGTCGTCGACTCCTGGTTGCGGACCTTAGCCCCTGAGACCAAGGCACGAGGCGCGGAAGACTTAATCAATATGGTGGCGGGTGCGAGTGATTTCCGTGAACGTAAGGGACTGCGAGAAAAGGTCGGCATCAAAGCTCTGGATGATCAAACCTTCGAAGTCACATTTGTCAAGGCCACGCCGAACGCCAATCTTCTGTTGATGGAGCCTTGTTTTGGTATTGTGCCGCTTACCGTGGTCAATAAATTCAACGACTATTGGACTACGCCGGGGCATTTTGTTGGAAACGGACCTTTTGTCTTGAAGGAGTGGGATTCAGAAAGCAAGGTTGTAGTCGTCAAGAATCCAAATTATTGGGATGCTGCGAACGTTAAGCTGGATCGCATCACGTTTTTATCGTGTGGTTTCGACGACGATGCCTACGACAAATACCGGACTTCGGAATTCGATTGGAATCCTTCCATAGACGAAGTGCGCTTCAACGAAATCAAGCAACGTAAGGATCACCAGAACACCATTGGCTCTGGCACCTACTTCTTCATACTCAATCTGGATAAAAAACCGTTGGGCGATGTTCGCGTCCGCAAAGCCCTCTCCATTGCCATCGATCGGCAAACCTTGTGTGAAAAATTGGCTGACGCAGGGCAGTTCCCCACAAGTGGCTTCGTGCCGCCCTTCCCTGGATACACCCCGCCATCATGCGTCGGCTACGACCCCGAGGCTGCGAAAAAGCTTCTTGCGGAAGCTGGCTATCCCAACGGGAAGGGTTTCCCGAAATTCACTATCACCTATAACACTTCCGCGGTGAATGAAGAGATTTCGGAATGGATCGCGATGCAATGGAAGGCCGTCCTCGGAATTGATGTAAAGCTCGACAACCTGGATTGGGAGGTCTACCTGAACCGGAGAAAGGAGCGTGATTTCGATATTTGCCGAGCCGGCTGTACGACCGGTAGGCCGGATCCGATCGAGATATTGGAACAGCTTAGGCATGGAAATGACAATAATTTCGCTCACTACTCCAATGCCAAGTTCGACGATTTGCTGGACAAGGCTGACTCCTTGCCGTTCGGAGAAGAACGGAACAAATTGCTGATGCAAGCTGAAGAACTCGCCATCACGCAGGAACAAGCGCTCATTCCACTCTATTTCTACACCAAACAGGACATGATCAACCTCGACCGCTGGGGTGGATGGTACACCAATACAGTTGGTGTACATCCTTGGAAGTCGATTTGCTTGAAGCCCCAAGTTTCAGCGAAATGTTCGCCTGAAAACATCGAATTGGCAGAAGGATCGGTGGAAGGATCCTATTTGCGAAAAATGCCACATATTTATCAACTAGATCCAAGCATTGGGGAGAATGCCCCGTCCCTCTGCGCCCCGACCTCATCAGCTATGATATTGGATTATTTTGCAAACAAATATCCCAAATTAAAAGAAGGTAAGTCAACTAAATTTGATATACTTCATGCTATAATGGAAGAAGAAAAAACTGGGAATGTTGGAGGGACTTCTGCATTTTCTGTTGAAGAAGGAATGAAGCGCTACGTGAAGAAAGCTGGGTATCGCCTCGAAGTGAATTGCATGGGGCTTATGTTAAAAAATAGGATGAGTTTCACTTACTCGCCTATCGATTTTGAAAAAATCAAACAAGCACTCAAGGATGAAGATTGCGCTGTCATGATTCAGATTGGGGGGTTTCATTATGCCCAACGATCCAATGATTACATTAGAGATTATGGTCATATGATGACTTTAATGGGCTATGACCCGGAAGCATTGATTTTAGCTGACCCTGCTCGTATGTCATGCGAAGCGAGGTATAAAATCTCCAAACTTACGCATCCGAGTGCTGCATTGATTGCCGATGATGGTAAATTTATGATATATCGTTCAGCAAAAGACTTTTTCCAGTTGCAGCGCGATAAGTACTACCACGACGTCATTACGGCTGCCTTTATTTTCCATATTTCTCAATAACAAATTTCTCAATTTAATTGATCTTTCTTCTGCGGTTCTGGTCGCTAATTCTGGCGGGACGTCTTGACCATCAACCGTTTCAGCCCCATCCTGATGTCTTCAGATCTTTGTCAGTTCCATAGCGCGATATCCAGAAAGGTGGAGGG
>DCFP01000006.1:5974-15088 GCA_002319925.1 Holophagaceae bacterium UBA1801
GGGCCCTGTGAAACCTTGGCAACCTACCCGCTGGCGCGGGCCTTGGTGCCAATTCCCGCCGGAGGCTGTAATAAGCCAACCGGAGAGATGACGAGCTGAATTCGAACGACAACGATCGTTATATCTGGAATTAACTTATATCTTTCAATTCTGCCCTGGGGGCGGAGTGGAATGGCGCTTGGATCTTTGGTTCATACCCCTCATCCGAGAGGCCATCCATGTCTTCTTCTTTTCAAAATGCGCTTCGCGCCGGTCAGCGGTTCCTGTTCGATGGATCCGCGCCAACCGTGCTGTACGAACGCGGCGTATTCATCAACCGATCCTTCGATGAGGCAAATATCGCTTCTCCGGATCTGGTCCAGGAGATCTACCAGCAGTTCCGCAATGCCGGCGCCCAGGTCCTCACAACCAATACATGGGCCGCCAATCGCTTGAAGCTGCAGGGCTATGGTCTCGCCGAAAGCCTGCTGACTATCAATAGGAATGGAGCCAGGCTGGCCAAGCAGGCTCTGAAGGATGAAAGTGGCTGGGTCGCTGGCTGTATCGGACCCCTGGGGGTCCGCATCGAGCCCTGGGGTCCCACCTCCTTCGATGAAGCCCGGGGCTTTTTCGCGGAGCAGGCTAGGGCGCTGTTGGAAGGCGGTGTGGACCTGTTCGTGCTGGAATCCTTCGAGGATCTCAACGAGACTCACCAGGCCATCATTGCCATCAAGGAAGTCTGCGATCTGCCCATCGCGGCCATGATGACGCCCAACGATGATGGCCAGACCCTTTTCGGCACTGAGCCGGAATGGTACATCCGCAAGTTGACGGAATGGGGTGCGGATCTCGTCGGGGTGAACGGTGGCAGTGGACCCGCGCCACTGCTGGATCTGCTCAAGCGCTTCAAGACCGTCACCGATCGCCCGCTGATCCTTCAGCCCAGTGCTGGCCTCCCGCGGTTGGTGGATGGGCGGCTGCTCTACATGGCTAGTCCCGAGTACTTGGGTGAGTTCGCCCGGCAGGCCTTCCAACTCGGAGCCGTGGCCGTAGGCGGATGCGCGGGTACGACCCCCGCTCACACTCGTGCCATGCATGGGGCACTGGCCCAGGAGCGCGCCTTCGAGGAATCCCATCCTGAGATCATTCCTCTCGAGAGTGGGTTGCCTACAGCCACGGTGCCCTTCCACGACCGAAGCCTTTTCAGTGGGAAACTGGCGGAAGGCCGCTTTGTGACCACCGTCGAGTTGGTTCCTCCCAAAGGGACCAGTCCCGATAAGTTGTTGAGCCAGGCGAACCGTTGCTGGGAGCTGGGCGTCGATGCCATCAACGTGCCCGATGGTCCCCGCGCCATGGCGCGCATGTCGGCCTTGGCCACGGCCTGTCTCATCGAGCAGCGGGTGGGACTGGAGACCGTCATGCACTTCGCCTGCCGGGACCGCAATCTGCTTGGGATGCAGAGCGACCTTCTCGGCGCGGCAGCGCTGGGTTTGAGGAACATCCTCGCCATCACGGGCGATCCCCCGAAACTCGGTCCCTATCCGAAGGCCACGGCCGTCTTTGACGTGGATGCCATTGGTCTGGTCAACATCATCAGCCGCCTGAATTCAGGCCAGGACCTGGGCGGCACGCCCATCGGCGCCTCAACAGCCTTCAGCGTCGGTGTGGGAGCGAATCCCGTGGCCATCGATCTGGATCGGGAGAAATCCCGGTTCAAGTACAAGGTGGAGGCCGGCGCCAATTGGGCCATGACCCAGCCCGTCTTCGATCCGGATACTCTCAATCATTTCCTGGAGTTCGCTCAGCCTTTCGGCATTCCCATCATTGCCGGACTCTGGCCCCTCAAAAGCCTTCGGAACGCTCAGTTCATGGCCAATGAGGTTCCTGGCGTCTACGTTCCGAATCAAATCCTCGAACGCATGGCCAAGTACTCCAGTGCGGAGGATCAGCTTCGCGAAGGGCTTGATATCGCCCGGGAGATCATCGAGGCCGTGCGGCCCAATGTGCAGGGACTCCAGGTATCCGCACCACTGGGACAGGTGGATCTGCTGAAGGAACTTTTGCTGATGACTGGTTGCACGCCACGGATCCAGGCATCGGAACCCATGGGTGGTGCCTGATGGCCAAGGTTCATTTCCTCACGGAAGATCTGCTGGTGGAAGCGCCACTGGGCACTTCGCTACCGGATATCGCCGATGCGAGTGGAGCGGACATCACCTTCGGTTGCCGTTCTGGTTCCTGTGGAACGTGCAGGGTCAGAGTGGCCATGGGTCTTGAGCACTGCTCTTCCATGACAGCAGAGGAACGCGATTTTCTATCGCAGCTGGGAGTGCCCAGTGATCAACGGTTGGCCTGCCAGGTGTCCGTGCAGGGCGACATCGCCGTCGAGTATCTAGGAATCGAGCCATGACCACGCTTGCTGCCCATCTCAAGGAACGCGTCCTGCTTCTGGATGGAGGCATGGGCACGCAGATCCTTGCCCGGAAACCGACGGTGGATGATTTCGGTGGTGCTCGTTTAGAAGGGTGCATGGAACTGCTCAACGAGCGGCGGCCGCAGTGGATCAGGGATATTCATGGCGCTTATTTCGCTGCGGGCGCCGATGCCGTGGAGACGAACACTTTCGGGTGCAACCAGGTGGTGCTCGGTGAATTCGGGCTGGCTCATCGCGTGGAGGATCTGAACATCCAGGCGGTGCAATTGGCGCGGGAAGTGGCTCGCAGCTTCGATCAGGCGAAATTCGTCATCGGCTCCGTGGGTCCCGGAACCAAGCTGGTGACCTTGGGCCACATCAGCCATGGCGATCTGTACTCCTCTTACTTCGCTCAGATGATCGGGCTGCTGAAGGGCGGCGCGGATGCCATCCTGATTGAGACTTCCCAGGACCTGGGCCAGATCAAGATCGCTGTCCGTGCGGCGAAGGCAGCCATGGCCGAACTGCGGATCGAGCGTCCACTGTGGGTTCAGGTGACGGTGGAAACGAGCGGGACGCTGCTGCTAGGAACCGAAATCGCTTCCGTGATTTCCACGGTCGAGATGCTGGACGTCGATGTCCTCGGCCTCAACTGCGGTACCGGACCCGATGAAATGCACGCGGCCCTTGCCGTTCTTGCGGAGACTTCGCCCTTCGAATTGAGCTGCCTGCCCAACGCAGGGTTGCCCGTGAATGTTGATGGGAAGCTGGTCTACAACCTCGGTCCTGAGGTCTTTGCCGAGAAGGTTGCCCATGCCGCCAAGGAGTTCAACCTCAACATCGTGGGTGGCTGCTGCGGCACGACTCCGGATCACATTCGTGCGCTTCGCAGCAAGCTTGGCCACTGGTCCGTGACGCATCGCTCGCCCAGCCTGGATCGCGCGGCCACAAGCCTCTACCAGGCCGTGAGCCTGCGGCAGGAACCCCGTCCACTGATCGTAGGAGAACGCACCAACGCCAATGGCTCCAAATTGTTCCGGGATCTGCTGGCGAAGGAAGACTACGACGGCTTGCTCAGCATTGCCAAGGAGCAGCAGCGCGAAGGTGCCCACATGCTGGATGTCTGTGTGGCTTACGTAGGACGCAATGAAGTGCGGGACGCGGAAGAACTGCTGAAACGGCTCGCCACCCAAATCACCTTGCCGTTGATGATCGATTCCACGGAAGTGCCTGTCATCGAGCGCGCTCTGCAGGTGGCTCCCGGCAAGTGCGTGGTGAATTCCATCAATTTCGAAGATGGTGAGACCAAAGCCCTGAAGATCCTGAGTTTGTGCCGCGAATATGGTGCGGCGGTGGTGGGCCTCACCATCGACGAGCAGGGCATGGCCAAGACGAAGGAACACAAATTGGCCGTGGCCCAGCGTCTCGTGGATCTCGTCGTGGGCGAGTACGGATTCAACCCATCGGATCTCATCATCGACCCGTTGACGTTCACCCTGGGCAGTGGTGACGAGAGTTTCCGCCATTCGGCAGTGGAGACCCTGGCGGCGATCAGTGCCATCAAGGAACGCTTCCACGGTGTCCTGACCATGCTTGGCGTCAGCAACGTCAGTTTTGGGTTGAAGCCCGCGGCCCGGCACGTGATCAACGCCATGATGCTCTATCACGGAGTCCAGGCAGGGCTGGACCTGGCGATCTTCAACTCGTCGAAGGTCATCCCCGTAGCGCGGATTCCCGAGGATCAGCGGAAGGCCGCGGAGGATCTCATCTTCGATCGCAGGGTTGACGGCTATGATCCCCTCAAAGTAGTGCTTGATCTGTTTGGTTCCACCAGCGCCGCACGGGCTTCGGAAGACGAGGTCGCCCGGTTGAGTCCGGCCGATCGCCTGCATCGGGACATCCTGGACGGAGAGAAACAGCGGATCCTCACGGACGTGGATGAGGCGCTGAAACACCACGATCCCTTGCATCTCATCAACGAGGTGCTGCTGGGCGCCATGAAGGTCGTGGGCGACCGCTTCGGCGCCGGGGAGATGCAACTGCCCTTCGTCCTCGAAAGCGCGGAGGCCATGAAGGCCGCCATCAAGCGAGTCGAGCCGCACCTCCCCAAAGACGCATCGACCACCAAAGGGCGGGCGATCCTCGCCACGGTCAGGGGCGATGTACACGACATCGGCAAGAACCTGGTGGAGATCATCCTTTCGAACAATGGATTCGAGGTGGAAAACCTGGGCATCAAGCAGCCCGTGGAGGCCATCCTGGCAGCCCACGAGAAGCACCCGGCTGATGCCATTGGCATGTCCGGACTCCTGGTGAAATCGACCGTGATCATGCGCGAGAACTTACTGCAAATGGCCGAGAGAGGCTTGAAGGTTCCAGTGCTCCTGGGCGGTGCCGCCCTCACCCGGGATTATGTGGAGAGCGAATGCCAGTCGGTCTACGCGGGACCGGTGCTCTATTCGGTGGATGCCTTTGAAGGTCTGAAGCACTTGAATGCGATCACTTCTGGTGAGCCCCTTAATCGGCCTGCGGCCTCGGCGCCCGGCATACCAGCCATCACGGTGCTGCGGAGGGGAACAGGCGTCACTGAACTCTCCTCCGATGGACAGAGTTCTTGGGCCCGCCGTGGATTGGCGATTCCGGAACCGCCCTTCTGGGGCGTGCGGGAGGCCAATCACAGCGTCGAGGAGTTGTTCCAGTATCTCGACAGTTTCGTCGTGATCCGGAATCGATGGTCCTTCACGCAAGGCCAACTGCCTGATGGGGCCTTCGAGAAAATCCTCCATGAGAAGGCCGAACCGTTACTGGCCAAGTGGAAGGAAAAGCTGCTGTCCGAGTCGCTACTGAAACCTCGTGCCCTGTACGGCTACTTTCCGGTCAAGGCCGATGGTGATGCCCTGAAGATCTTCGATCCGGCTCGCTCCCAGGTGATTGACACCCTCCGCTTTCCCCGCCAGAAGGATGGCCGCCGGTTATGCATCGCCGATTTCTTCGAGCCTGAATCCAGCGGGAAATTTGATGTGCTCCCGCTGCAGTTGGTGACCCTTGGGTCGGAGGCTGCAGAGAATACGGCCAGGCTCTATCAGGCCAACAACTATGCGGACTATTTCTACTTCCACGGACTGGCCACTGAACTCACGGAAGCCTATGCCGAACTGATCCATGGGCGCATCCGCCGCGAGTTGGGAATTCACGGAAAGGACGCCAAAGAGCTGCGGCAGCTCTTCAGCCAGGGATACCAGGGATCTCGCTATTCCTTTGGATACCCAGCCTGTCCTGAATTGGAAGGCAACGGTCCGATTCACGCCATCCTTGGGGGAGCTTCCATCGGCGTTGAAATCAGTGAAACCTGGCAGATGGTGCCGGAGTACACAACCTCAGCACTCGTCGCCTGGCATCCTCAAGCTCGTTATTTCGCTGTGTGATCCGGCGTTGCTTCCCATCTATCGGACAGCGCACTGCGCTGTCCTCCTGCTCCTTGCCCTTCGGGCTCGATCGCAGAGATGGGATCCCTCCTGGCAGATGGTGCCGGAGTACACAACTTCTGCTCTGATTGCTTGGCATCCTCAAGCCCGCTATTTCGCTGTGTGATCTCAGCGCTGCTTCATCAACCAGTCCACCAACCGCTGATGAAACCGTTCGGGATCCTTCAGATCCTGGCGGCAAAGGCGAGGGGGACGATCTGGCTCACACTCGAAGAGAATGGCGGACGAACTTCGCGACTTTGCTTTGACCAAGGGACGAACGGTTTCCTGCGTGGGACCGCCGGAAGGAATTCTGGCTTTGAAGCCGGTGGCGGTCATGCGACCTCCAAAAATTGCGTACAGGGAAAAGATAAGCTTTTGTCACACTGATGCCATGGCTCGAATTCTCCAAGTCCCTGTTAATCCCCTCTTTCCGCCCACTGGCCCCGTGAAGGTCATGCTTTTCGGCGAAGCGCCAGGCCCCCTTGGAGCGGATAAAAGCGGCATCCCGTTCTGGGGAGACAGGGCAGGGCGGCAGGTATTTCGAGCTCTGGAGGCCGCCCATCTCGCGTCGGTTCCTCCGGCGGCTTACGAGGTTTGGGATGGCGAAAGATTTAAACAATTAGGTTTGAAACCACTCTTGAACGGTGCGGCCTTGAGCAATGCCTATCCCTCTTGCCCCACCCGGGACGGGCAGACGTTCCGGGCACCATCCGACAAAGAACTCAAGAACTCGGAAAACATGCACCGGCTGCTGCAGGAATTGAAACTGGCCGAAGGGCGCTGCCCGGCGTGGCTGCGGGTGATCGCCATGGGAAAGCGGGCTGCCTGGATATTGGAACAACTCAGACCGGACCTCGATCTCCACGCCTTGCCTCACCCATCGGCGCAAGGATTGCTCCAAGCGGCGCCAGACAAAGGGAAAGGCATGAAACTGGCCGATCTGCAGGCGGCCTGGGAGCGAAACCTGGGGGAACTCTTGGCCCTGTGATGTCAACTTATGAGTGCTCTCGACTTTTCCGGAGTCGTTCATGTCGCGATCGATTGTTCATGTCCTCACCCTAAGCGCCCTGGTGTTTGTCGCATCGGGGTTGCCTCCCGTAAGCGCGGCTGCGCCCACTAAGGGAGCGATGGTCGAGGGCATCACGGAATACCGCCTACCGAACGGGCTGCGGGTGCTTCTTTTCCCTGACCCCGGCAAGCCGACGATCACGGTCAACATCACCTACCTGGTGGGCAGCCGCAACGAGAACTACGGCGAGACGGGCATGGCCCATCTGCTGGAGCACATGCTCTTCAAGGGCACGCCCACCCATCCGGACATCCCGAAGGAATTGACCGAGCACGGCGCGCGTTCCAATGGGCAGACCTCCTTCGATCGGACCAACTATTTCGAAACCTTCCAGGCCACGGACGAAAACCTTCGTTGGGCCTTGGGGATGGAAGCGGACCGGATGGTCCACAGTTGGGTGGGAATCGATACGAAGACTGCCGCGGCAAAACTCAAGACGGAGATGACCGTTGTCCGCAACGAATTCGAGTCCGGTGAGAATCGGCCTGGATCCGTGCTCTACAAGCGGATGCTGGCGGCGGCGTACGACTGGCACAACTACGGCAAACCGACCATCGGCAATCGGAGCGATATCGAGAACGTGGACATCGAGCGGTTGTCCGCCTTCTTCAAGAAGTATTACCAACCCGACAACGCGGTTCTCTTCGTGGGCGGCAGGATTGATGAAGCGAAAACCTTGCAGGCTGTGAGCAAGTTCTTCGGCCCGATCCGCAGGCCTGACCGTGTGCTGCCGGTCACCTACACACAGGAACCCGTGCAGGACGGGGAGCGAGAAGTGATCGTTCGCCGCAGCGGAGATGTCCAGATCGTCTACGCGGGCTACCACGCACCGGCGGGATCGGATCCTGATTTCGGCCCCATCGCCGTGCTCACCCAGATCCTTGGGGACACCCCCACGGGCCGGCTCTACAAGGCTTTGGTAGAGAGCAAGAAGGCTACGGCGGTGTTCGCGGATCCCATGCAACTGAAAGAACCTTCCTTCATCTTCTTCGGACTTCAAGCAGGTCCAGAGACTTCAATCGAAGGCTCCAAGGAAATCCTGCTGAAGGCACTGGAGGATAAAGACGCGATGACCTTCTCGGTCGAGGAAGTGGATCGGGCCAAGCAGCAGATCCTCAAGGAAACCGAGATGGTCCAGAACGATGTCGAGAATTTGGGCACGACTCTCAGCGATTACATTGCGATGGGTGACTGGCGACTGTTCTTCCTGGACCGGGATCGGGTGAAGTCGGTCACTCCGGAGGATGTCGCTCGTGTGGCAAAGGCGTATCTGAAACCATCGAACCGCACCCTGGCGATGTTCATTCCCACCGCCAATCCCGATCGCGCGAACATTCCCTCCATGCAGGATGTCACTACCATGGTGAAGGGTTACCGCGGCAATGCGGCGGCAAGCGCGGGAGAGGCCTTTGATACCTCCGCCAACGCCATCGAGGCTCACACGATCCGCTACACGGCACCGAACGGACTTCGGATGGCGATGGTGCCCAAGAAGACACGCGGGAACACTGTCACTTTCCGTCTGGTTTTGCGCATGGGAGATGAACAGAGTCTCAAAGGAAAGGCGGCCGCCGGGGAGTTGACTGCGGAGATGCTATTGCGCGGAACGACGGAACACTCGCGAATCGAGATTTCGGATCTGCTGGACAAGTTCAAAGCCAAGCTGATCGCGGATGGAATGGCCGAATCCGTTGCGATCACCGGTGAGACCAACCGCGAACATCTTCCGGATGTGATCAAGCTGGTTGCCGAGGTGTTGAAGCACCCAGCTTTTGCGGAGAATGAGTTCGAGATCGCGCGGCAAGAGGCTCTCGCCAAGATCGACCATAAGCGAACTGATCCCTCGCGGATCGGGGAGCTGGCCTTGACGCGGCACATGAGCGCCTACCCCGTGGGCCATCCACGCTATGTCCCGAGCCTTGACGAGGAAGCGGAGGCCATCAAGAAGCTCACCGTGCAGGATCTGAAAGACTTCTACCAGCAGTTCTACGGGGCCTCATTCGCGGAGTTGGCCATGGTTGGGGATATGGACACAACCGCCACACAGAATCTGGTTGGCTCGCTGCTCGGTGATTGGAAGAGTCCCTCCACCTACACGCGCATGCCGAGGCTCTTCAAGGCTGCGGAAGCCACGCACGAAGTGATCCGGACCCCCGACAAAGCGAACGCCTTCTTCATGGCGGGCC
>DCFP01000006.1:15348-24144 GCA_002319925.1 Holophagaceae bacterium UBA1801
TCATGGCGGGCATGAACCTGCCACTGCAAAGCACTGATCCTGACTATCCCGCCATGACACTCGCTGACTTCATGCTCGGCGGCGGGTTCCTCAATTCACGGCTGGCCACGCGCATACGGCAGAAGGAGGGGCTCAGTTATTCCGTTGGCAGCGAACTCCAGGCAGCGGCCAGGGAACAGGCCGGGGAGTGGCTCGCCTACGCCATCTACGCGCCCCAGAACGGCGAGAAGCTGGAAAAGGTCTTCCACGAAGAGATGGAAAACGTACTCAAGAATGGATTCACGAATGAGGAGATCCGCGCAGCCAAGAAGGGGTGGCTCGAGGACGAACAGCTCAACCGGGCGGATGACAGCGAACTGGTGTACCTTCTGGGTATCAACCTCGATACGAAGCGGACCATGGCCTATACCGCGGATCTGGAACAGAAGATCCAGGCCCTCACGGGCGAGCAGATCCTGGCCGCCCTGCGGAAATACATCGATCCAAGCAAGCTCAGCATCGTCATGGCGGGAGACTTTAGCAAGGCTCAGTGACGATCTATTCCCGTGCAGGTTGTTTTCATTTGGGATTCACCGGGAATCATGGTCTTCTGGGTATAGCCCCGCGTTTCGAGGACGCTGAGCCCGGAGGATCCAATGACCCGATTGAAGAAGGCATGGCAACCCAGCAAGGATGGCGGGGCGCTGGCGACGGAGCTTCACACGCAACTACAGGTAAGCCACCGGCAGGCCAAGGGGGTCATCGACGCCGGTTGTGTCAAGGTCAATGGCGAGGTGGTCCATCTCTATGGACACCGCTTGAAGTCCGGGGATCACCTGACGGTTGATTACGATCCGGACACGGTCTATCAAACAATGCCTCAGCCCAGAAAACAGCTGGAGAAGGCCGGGTTCAAGATTCTTTGGGAAGACAAACACCTGCTCTTCGTCGACAAGCCCGCGGGATTGCTTTCGGTGCCCTCCGAAAAAGGCCATGAGCCCAGCCTCGCCGAAGCCATCACCGACCACTACCGACGGCGCGGCTTCAAGCGTTTCCAGCTCTTCATCGTCCATCGTCTGGATCGTTTCACCTCCGGTGTGCTGGTGTTCGCGAAGACCCCGGAAGCGCTTCACGGACTGAAGAACATATTCGAGGCACACCAGTTGCACCGGGTTTACAAGGCGGTATTGGTTGGCGAGATCGAGGAGAACGCGGGGACACTCACTGGCAAGCTGGTGGAGCACGCCAAGAGCTTGAAGATGTCGGTCGTGCAGCCGCGAAAGGATGAGCCTAAGGGCGCGAAGCATGCGATCACCCACTTCCGCGTGCTGGACCGTCTGCCGGGTTATACAGTCGTGGAAGTGAGATTAGAAACGGGGCGCCGGAACCAAATCCGGGTCCAGTTTGCGGACCGCGGATTTCCCTTGCTGGGCGATCAGGTGTACGGAGAGACCAGTGAACTCATCGACCGGCAGGCTCTGCACGCGGAATTGCTCGGCTTCCGCCATCCCGTAACGGACGAGTCGGTGACGGTCAGTGCGCCCATGCCTCCGGACATGGAATTCGCCCTCAAGAAGCTGCGCACCATCCGGCGCGTGGAGCGTGCCGAAGCGGGCATCCAGGGCGAGGAAGGAATCTACAAACCGAAGATCACGAAGGGACGAAAGTTCGAGCGCGTGCGCCGCGCGGAACGCTTCGGTCCCGAACGGGATTCGCGAGAGCAGAAAACCGAGACCCCAAAGAAACCTATCCGGCGCGGAAGGGATTCCTACGCGCATCGGTCGGAGCGAAGCGAGCGTCCGGAGCGCGGAGGTCGAAGGGAGGGCGCGCCAAAACGGCCTGGTACAGCATCCGGTGTGAGATCCCGAAGTGCGGGCCAAGAAGATCGCAGGCGCTTTTCAAAGCCCAAGGCCCAAGGAGGCCGTCCAGGAACAGCCGGCCCACGCACGAAAAAACCGCGGTAGATGTATCTGTTCATGGAGTCCTGAATGGCCTTCACTCAATGCCGATTGGCTGGACACCTTGCGTTCGTGACGGGAAGCGCGCGGGGAATCGGTCGCGCCATCGCGCTCGAATTGGCGGACTGGGGTGCTGATGTGGTTGTTCACGCCCTGAAGAACGGCGAGATGGCTGAGGAAGTCGCGGGACTGATCCGCGAAAAAGGCCGTCGATCCATGGCCGTACTGGCGGATGTGCGGGACCGCGCGGCCATGTCGGCCTGCGCCGATCGCGTTAAAGCCGAGCTGGGGGTTGTGGACATCCTGGTGAACAATGCTGGCACGAGGAAGGACGGCCATTTCATCCTCATGGGACAGCCAGCCTGGGATGAAGTGATGGGGGTCAATCTCGGTGGTACCGTCAACGCCACGCAGATTTTCGTGCGCGGCATGATGTCCAAGCGCTGGGGACGCGTCATCAACCTGGTGAGCCCCTCCGCGATCCTCGGCACGCCTGGGCAAGCGAACTACGGCGCCAGCAAGGGGGCGGTGATCGGACTCACACGCAACCTAGCGCGGGAACTGGCTCCTTTCGGCGTGTTGGTGAACGCCGTCAATCCTGGCTTGATCGCCACGGAACTCACAGCCGATCTTTCACCGGAGATCAAGCAAGCCCTGCTGGCACCCACTCCTCTCAAACGGGAAGGGACTCCCGAGGAGGTCTCACCGATGGTGGCGTTCCTGGCCAGTCCTTGGGCTTCCTATATCACAGGGCAAATCGTCAATGTGGATGGGGGGCTGTGTCCGTGATGTTGGTTTTTTGCATTCAGGTGAAAAAACAATTGCGTATTTTACCTGTCCACTTCTCCGGTGCCCGGATAGGCTATTGATCGAAAGTTTTTATAGGGAGGAACTATGAAAGGAAGGTTGAAGACAACACTGCTCCTCGTTCTTGTCGCGGCGGGTGTCACCCAGGCGAAGGCCGAGGACTGGGGCGGATTTTACGCCGGGTTAAATGCCGGGTACGGGTGGGGTACTGGCAAGACCACTACGAACGCATTCATTGGGCCCTATCATCCTTCACTTGTTGGTGCATTGCCGGTATCTGCAGCCATGTCGCAGGCCTTCCCAGGAAATATAGACACAGATCCCAAAGGATTTACCCTTGGCGGTCAGATCGGCTACAACTGGGTGAGATCCTCTGTCCTTTATGGCGTGGAACTGGATTTGCGCGGTGCCTGGATGAAGGGGTCGGCTGATGCCATCGGAGTTGCCCCGGTTGTTGGATTTCCAGTAAATAGCCTTTTCTGTGGTTCTTCTAAAACTGACGAGCTCAGCTATCTGTCAACCTTGCGTGGACGCATTGGATATGCCGGCGATCGGTGGTTGGTCTATGGCACTGGCGGATTGGCGCTTGGCCATGTCAAGACCACCCTGACGTCTACAGAAGTTCTAACCGGCTCCGTTGGATCAGTTACAACGGCGATGCCATCCTCGGTTTCCGGATCGTCCAATCGACTCGGGTGGACGGTGGGCGTTGGCGCTGAATACGCGCTTTCAGACAAATGGTCACTGAAGGGGGAGTACCTTTACTACGATCTTGGTTCCACGGACGTGCAGTCCCAGTTTACGAGCTACCAACTCGGGACCGGTGCTGTGTTTGCCTCTGCCAATGCCAAGACCTCAACTAAATGGACCGGCAACCTTCTGCAGATTGGTGTGAATTATCGATTCGGCCGCACCAAGGCCGTGCCTCCGCCCCCGCCCGTGGTCGAAGAAGAGAAGCCCGCTCCTCCTCCACCACCGCCTCCTCCGCCACCACCAGTCGAAGAGAAGCCTGTGGTTGTAGCACCACCCCCTCCAACGAAGATTGTGCTGGACCAGGCCGTTCTGCACTTCGCCAACAACAAGGCTGTGATGAGCGCCGAGGGCGTTGAGGCAGTCCAGAAGGTGGCTGAAGAGCTCAAACAGTACACCGGCAACTACACCCTGGTGGTGACTGGCTATACCTCTTCCATTGGCAGCAAGGCCTGGAACAAGACCCTCAGCAAGCGCCGCGCAGACGCTGTGGCGAAGGTGCTCGAGGATTCGGGTATTCCTGTTTCGGCTGTGCAGACGGTTGGAATGGGCCCGGAAAACCCGATTGCCGATAACAAGACGGCCGAAGGCCAGGCGAAGAATCGCCGCGTTGAGATCGAGGTGAAGGCGGAGGACGGTTCCATCGAGAAGCGCACGATCCTGACCCAGACTCAGGACACGCCGAAGGTTACGCCCAAGAAGAAGAAGGTCGTTGTAAAGCCTTAACCATTGCCACTTTCTTGAGCTCCCTGGGAATAAGAAATTCCCGGGGAGCTTTTTCATTGGATCTGGATTTCGGGTATCCAACATGAACTATGGATTGTTGCCATTGATTTTCCTACGGCTCGAAGATGAGCGCCCTCGCTTTCCGCGCACACGATGAGGCCCTAAGCACGACTCATCGATCTCCACTCCCTCAGAGAAAGGCGACTGGCGCTCGCATTCCTGGATCAGTCGCTCACGAACTCGGAGGAAGATGGCGTTCACGGAACGAATGGACAGCCCTACCAGAGGAGCTGTTTCTGTGGCCGTTAGGTCAAGCGCAAAGCAGCGGATAACCTGCCGGAATTTGGCCTTCGACATTCTTGAACGGCGGTATTACTTGTTCTGCATAGCCATGGCGCGGGCTCCATGCTCTCACGCTCATGGTTTGCTTCCTAAGACCCTATCCAATTTAATTCTGGCCAAGCCGATTCGGCTGAAGTGTCGGTAATTGAAATTAATAATTACCATGTTGCGTTGATGAAAATAGGTTGAATGGGTGGTGAATTCCAGGTAAACCATACCTTAGCTCGGGGAGGCTTCTATGATTCGTAGAATCTTAATGACATCTTCTACATTTGCGGCGATGACGACATTTGCCCTTGCGGCCAATCTTGCTCCAAGCGGTTCGTCTGATGTGCCATCGACGTACGATTGGCAGGGTCTCTACATCGGCTTGAATGCTGGTGTGGCCCAGGGGGCCTCTAATATCCAAATGTCTCCATTTGGTAGATGGCTGACTGCTAGCGACGCAGTGAATACGCCGTGGATCACTTCAAATGGATCCACGAAATTCAGCACCACTGGAGGTACGATCGGCGGACAGCTCGGGTACAACTGGCAATTCAATCGTCTGGTTCTTGGGCTCGAGTCGGATTTCGCTTACACGGAACTAAACACATCCCGGCAGACCGGCCTCATGATTTCGGTGCCTAACCCCGAACAATTCAGATTCAATCAGTCCATGAGAAGCGACTGGTTCGCCTCTCTCCGGCCGCGGTTGGGTCTTGCAAATGGCCCTTGGCTCTATTACATGACTGGTGGCTTCGTGATGGCGGACTATCGGTATTCCTCGGGATATATGTTTGGCCTAGGCTCGCGTTCCGCAGGATCAGAATCGGAAATCTTAACTGGATGGACTGCAGGCCTTGGTGTGGAATTTGCCCATTCGGGCAGCTGGACCTTCAAGGCCGAGTACCTCCATTCCGATTTCGGCAAGGCAAAAAGCTTTTCCACGAGTGAGGAACCTATAGCCTTCCTTTTTCTTTCTCCCACACCGACCGGAACATACAACACCAAGCATACTTCCGACCTCACAGAGAACATTTTCCGATTCGGCGTGAATTACCATTTTGGGCATAAGGCCGCTGCTGCCCCAGTGCCTCCACCCCCGCCCGTTATCGAAGAAGAAAAGCCCGCTACTCCTCCACCACCGCCTCCTCCGCCACCGCCGGTTGAGGAGAAGCCCGTGGTTGTGGCGCCACCGCCTCCAGCGAAGATCGTGCTGGACCAGGCCGTTCTGCACTTCGCCAACAACAAGGCCGTGATGAGCGCCGAAGGCGTCGAAGCAGTCCAGAAGGTGGCTGAAGAACTCAAACAGTACACCGGCAACTACACCCTGGTGGTGACTGGCTATACCTCTTCCATCGGCAGCAAGGCCTGGAACAAGACCCTCAGCAAGCGCCGCGCGGACGCCGTGGCGAAGGTGCTCGAGGATTCTGGCATTCCCGTTTCAGCAGTGCAGACGGCTGGAATGGGCCCGGATAACCCGATTGCCGATAACAAGACGGCCGAAGGCCAGGCGAAGAACCGCCGTGTTGAGATCGAGGTGAAGGCGGAGGACGGTTCCATCGAGAAGCGCACCATCCTGACCCAGACTCAGGACACACCCAAGGTCGCGCCTAAGAAGAAAAAGAAAGTCGTCGTGAAGCCGTAAATCAATTTTCTGTCATGATCCCCCGGGAACTGCGCGGTTCCCGGGGGTTTTTGTTGGGAGGATCGAATGGCGATCGTTCAGGAATTCAAAGCCTTCGTGGCCAAAGGGAATGTAGTGGACCTGGCCGTTGCAGTGGTTCTTGGCGGGGCGTTCGGCAAGATCGTCACGGCCATGGTCGGCGGGCTCATCATGCCCCTCGTGGGGCTTGTCCTGCCGCAGGGCGACTGGCAGAAATTAGTGCTAGGCCCCTTCCAGATCGGTCAACTGCTCGCTGCGATTATCGACTTTCTGCTCATCGCGCTCGTGGTTTTCCTGGTGTTTGTGAAAGGGCTCGCGCGCTTCATGAAAAAGCCCGAAGAAACCCCGGCTCCTGCCACCAAAACCTGCCCCGAATGCCTCGAGAGCATTCCTGCGGCGGCCACTCGCTGCAAATTCTGCACGAGCAAGTTGGGTTAACAGAAGTCCTAGCCGCGGTTCTGGCAGGCCTGCAGGGTGTTGGTCAGCAGGCCCGCGATGGTCAGAGGTCCGACGCCTCCAGGCACTGGCGTGACGGAGCCAGCAATCTCGAAGGCCTCTCCATACCGGACATCTCCGCATAGCACGGAGCCCCTGGTTCGGAGGGCCTCGAGTTTCTTGGGATCATGCGTGAAGATGCGCTCGCCGAGTTGGAGGTCTTCGACGCGATTGATGCCCACATCAACGACGATGGCGCCTGGCTTGATCCAGGAGCCTTCCACGAAGCCCGGCTGGCCGATGGCGGCCACCAAGATATCCGCTTCCCGGCATACCGACGGCAGATCCACCGTTCGACTGTGGGCGATGGTCACGGTGGCATGCTCTTCCATCAGCATCAGAGCCATGGGTTTGCCCACGATTTCGCTGCGGCCCAGCACCACTGCGCGTTTGCCTTTCATGGGAACACCATAGGCCTTGAGCATGTTCATGACCGCGCTGGGCGTGCATGGTCGAAGGCCCCGTTGTCCCTGGAGCAGCAAACCCTGGTTCATGGGATGCAACCCGTCCACATCCTTTGCGGGATCGATGCGCTGGAGCATGACCTTCGCATCCATTCCCTTGGGTAAGGGCAGCTGCACCAGGATTCCATCCACCTCTGGGTTCGTGTTGAGCTCAATGATGGTGTCGATGAGCTTGTCAGAGGTGGTCGTCTCAGGTAGCAGGAACTCCAGCGAGCGAATGCCCGTCTTCGCACAGGCCGCGACCTTGTTTCTCACGTACACCTGGCTTGCCGGATTCTCGCCCACCAGTATCACCGCTAGGCAGGGAACCCGCGCTCCTGTTGCATTCCGGGTTGCGACAGCCTGTCGGATCTCCTCAAGCATGCGGTCCGCGTGGGCCTTGCCATCCAAAATCTGAGCCATGGTTCCTCCATCCGAATCCAATCTTGAGGATGCCTGGAAGTTGATCCGGCGGACACCCTCTCGCTGATTTTCCATTGTTCCTCAAGGCGTTGAGCGATACACTCATTGGTTGAATCTGGCCATGACCCGCCCGGTTTAGGGATAGCTTCTATTGAGAAATTGGCTCTCCCCAAATGGAGCGGGACTTAGTCGGGTGGGTTCGACCCGCCTCCGCAGGATTTCAGGACAAACTTCATGGATATCAAGAAACTCCAGCCTCCCATCGAACGCCAGCTCGGCCTCCTCGGCTTCGAGCTGGTATTCCTGGAGGCCGCCAAGGAGGGCAGGGATTCCATCCTTCGGCTCTACGTCGATCACCTCGATCGCGGTCCTCAGGGCGACAAAGCCGTCACCCTTGACGATTGCGTGGCGGTGAATGATGGCCTGATCGCGTGGATGGATGTGGAATTCCCTTCCTTGCGGGAAGAAATTGGGCTTGAGATCTCGAGCCCTGGCCTGGAACGTCCTTTGACCAAGCCTGAGCACTACCGGCGGTTTGCTGGCCACCTGTGCCGAATTCAAACCCAAAGCCCCATCAATGGACAAAAAAAATTCAAGGGATGGATCGGTGAATCCACCGACGAAGCAGTGGCGTTGGAGGAGGATGGCTCACTCAAAACCATCCCCTTCGATGTGATCCAGAAAGCGCGGCTCGCGCCCTTTGACGAGGGGAAAACCCCCAAACCCCGGCTCGTGGCTCCTGCCACGACCCACAAGACAGCCGGCGTAGAGAAAAGCGCCGACTGAGGAGGAATCATGGCTCTAGTTGCAACCACGTTCTTCGACAGTGTGAAGATGATCGCCGCCGAGAAGGGCATACCCGAAGAGGAAGTGTTCAAGGCGGTGGAAGAATCCCTCGTCAAGGCAGCGGAGAAGTATTTCCAGGCTTACGATTTCTACGGCAACTTCCAGGCCCAGATGGACCGCGAAACGGGCGAATTCCATGTCTACGCCCTGAAGCAAGTGGTGCAGGAAGTGGAAGAAGAGGATCTGGAGATCAGCCTGGCCGAGGCCCAGGGATTGAACCCCGATGCCTCCGAAGGGGATACGCTCTGGCTGCCCCAGGACACCACGCAGCTGGGCCGCATTGCCGCCCAGGCCGCCAAGCAGGTGCTCGTCCAGAAGGTGCGCGAGGCCGAGCGCGACCGCATCTTCACCGATTTCGCCGACCGCATCGGCGAGGTGG
>DCFP01000006.1:24357-24970 GCA_002319925.1 Holophagaceae bacterium UBA1801
CGCGAGGCCGAGCGCGACCGCATCTACAACGAATTCGCCAATCGCATCGGCGAAGTGGTCGTGGCTGAGGTCAAGCGATTCGAGAAGAACGCCATCATCCTCGAAGTGGACCGCGTGGAAGCCATGTTGAAGCGCAGCGAGGCTTTGCGTGGCGACCGTTTTGACAAGGGCCAGCGCATCAAGGTGGTCATCTCCGGTGTGGACAAGTCCGCCAAGGACCCCCAGGTGCAAGTGAGTCGTACTGATCCAAGACTCCTCATCAAGCTTTTCGATAGCGAAGTCCCGGAGATTCATGACGGCACCGTGGTGATCCGCTCCTGCGTCCGCGAAGCCGGGGACAGGGCCAAGGTGGCAGTGCATTCCCTCGATCCCGATGTGGATCCCGTGGGCGCTTGCGTTGGTTTGAAGGGTTCCCGCGTCCAGGCGATCATCCGGGAACTCAAGAATGAAAAGATCGATATCGTGCGCTACGACGAGGACGCCAGTCGCTTCATCGCCAATGCGTTGAATCCCGCCAAGGCTCTGCGGGTGATGGTAGTGGACCTGGATCATCGGCGGGTGGAAGTGGTGGTGGATGACGAGCAGCTTTCCATCGCCATCGGCAAGCGGGGCC
>DCFP01000006.1:25224-25691 GCA_002319925.1 Holophagaceae bacterium UBA1801
GCCATCGGCAAGCGCGGTCAGAATGTGCGCTTGGCTGCCAAGCTCACGGGATGGAACATTGATGTCCGCAGTGAGGCCGAGAAACGCAGGGAAGCTGAAGTGGCCTTGGGTGCCGCATCTGTCGGGAGTTCCCTCCCCGATATGGTCCCTGCGATGGAAACAGAAGAATCAGTGCCCGCTTCCACGCTGATCGAAGAACTCGGAGCCATCGAAGGTCTGGATCAGGCCATGGCTGAAAAACTCGCGGAAGCGGGCTATTCCAATGCGAAATCCCTGTACACTGTGACGGTCGAACAACTGCTAGACGTGGCCGGCATGGATCAGGACCTCGCCTTCCGCTTGATCGACGCTGTGCACGAGCGCTTCGGAGAGTAGGCTAGTTCCTGAAGCTCTTCCGAATCCCACCACCGATGAGGTACGCCCTTTCATGTTGCGGATCAATCAATTTGCCAAAGAACTTGGCGTGA
>DCFP01000079.1 GCA_002319925.1 Holophagaceae bacterium UBA1801
AGGTGATCTCCGTATCCGAGACCACCGTGAACATCGCTTCCATGCCGCCGATGATGACGGAGGTGGCGTTCGTGAAACCGGAGCCGGTCAAGGTGATGACCGTGCCCACGGGTCCCGAGGACGGGGTCACGTTCAGGATGACCACGGACGACATGTGCGACGTGGTGAAGGTCAGTGTGTCGCCGTTGGTGGTGCCGCCGGCGTTCGTGGCGACGATCCGGTAGTAGTAGGTGGTCAAGGGCAGCAGTCCCGAGAGCGGATAATTGAAGGTCGTATCGCTCATGCCCGTGCTGGAACCGGAGAAGGCGTATTCGCTGCCGAGCGCATTCGTCGGGCCCCACTGGAATTTGACCGTGGTGCTAGCGTTCTGGGCGTTCACGGTGCCATTGAGCGTGGCGCCCGTGGCGGCGACATCCGTGGCGGCACTGGTCGTCGCCGTGGGCGCGATCGTGGCGGTGGTGAAGGACAGCTCCGTGCCTCGCACGGGGGTCCCGCCGTTGTTGCCTTCGGCCACGAAGTAGTACGTCGTGTTGGGCAGCAGACCCGGCAGATTGGCCGAGATGCTGGTGTCGCCGGCGCCGGTCACTGGGCTGGGCGTGGCGCCGATGGAGGTCGTGTAGGTCCCGGACACCGTGCCCAGACGGAAGAGGGCCGTGGTGCTCGTGTCATGGGCATTCACGATTCCGTTCAGCGTGACGCTCGTTCCGGTGATGGAGGAAGCCGCGCTGGTGCTGACCGAAGGCTGCAGCAGGACCCACTGGGCAAAGAGGGTCATGTCGGAAGAGAAGTCGTACATCGCTCCATTTGTGTAGGCCGTACCACCACCGGTGGGGTTGGTATTCCAACCGGTGAAGGCGAAGCCCAACTGGGTGAAGGCGTTAGTGCTCAACGTCGTAGCGGCATTGGCCATCTGTGGCGCCATGGAACCGCTCCCGCCGTTCGCGTCGTAGGTCACGGTGTGGTACATGATGGCTTCGAACGCGCCGACATCACAGGCCGTGCCCTGAGGCCGTGCGATGCCGCGCTGGTCGGTGGCCGGTGATCCGTTGCAGCCGGGAATGGCGTCAATGGCCGGGGAGCCGGGCAGGAGCGCATGGGTCTGCGTGGGTCCTCCATTGTTCTGCAAGGGACCCAACAGCAGGGAAGCGAAGGAGAAACCCATCACGTCGCCAGTTCCGGGTACGATCGTGCAATTAGCGGTCGAGCCGATCAGGTTGTAGCCTTCCGAGTTGATGAATCCAAGCGGGGTATAACCGTCCGGGCCTGAAGAACCGGAATTCCCAGCGAGGATCGTGTTGCGGAGGGTCGTCGTGTTAGTAATGGTCTCGAGTCCGCCGCCACCTCCGGGCGCACTGTTATTGACGATGGTGCAAGCATTGATCGCGAGGGTCCCCTGGTTGAGGATGCCCCCTCCATCAAAGGAAGAGTTGTTGCCGCTGACGGTGCAGTTGTTCATCTGCAGCGCGCTGCCGGTGCCGACCACAATGCCGCCGCCGACAGTAGGCGTAGCGATGGTCGCATTGTTGATGACGGCGCAGTTGTTCAACGTGACGGTCGTGCCCGGGTTGGTGATGAACAACCCGGAACCGCCGATGTTGCCCGGCATCGCAGGCACGTTCAGGCCATTCTGGAGGGTCAGGTTGTCGAGGGTCACCGTTCCCGCGCTGATGTAGATCACCCGGCAGGCGTTGTTGCCGCTGATGGCGATGCCGGGCGAGGTGCTCAGGCCGTTGATCGTCAGGTTCTTGGCGATGGCGAGCTGCCCGGTGGTCAAGGTGATGGTGCTTCCTGCGAGACCCGGATCGAAATCGATCGTCCCACCAGTCGCCACATCTGCGATGGCCTGGCGCAGGCTCCCGGCACCGCTGTCATTAGCGTTGGTGACCGTGATCGCGGCCAAGCCCAGCGTGGTGAAACTGAGCACGCCGCCGCGCGTGGTGCCACCGGCATTGGTGGTGACCACTTCGAAGTAGTAGGTGGTGTTTGGCGCGAGGCTTCCAAGGTTGTAGACCGGTGTCGCGTCGACGGTTCCGCTGACGCTGGAGGGTGTAGCGGCGACGCTGGTGCCCAGCGAGGCCGTCAGGCCGTATTCGAAGGTCACGGTGGTGTCGGAGTTGCGGGCGTTCACCGTGGCGTTCAAGGTGGCGCTGTTCGCCGTCACCGACGTGGCCGCCGTGGTGGTGGCCGTGGGTGCCTCCTTGGGGGTGGTGAAGAACAACTCCGAACCCCGCACTGGATCTCCGCCGTTATTGCCCTCTGCCACGAAGTAGTACTTCGTATCGGGCTGCAGGCTCGAAAGATTGGCCGAGATGCTGGTATCGCTGGTGCCCGTCACCGTTCCGGGTGTGGCGCCGAAGGACGTCGTGTAGCTTCCCGATGCCGTGCCCAGGCGGAAGAGGGCTGTCGTGCTGGTTCCGTGGGCATTCACGGTGCCGTTCAGCGTGGCGCCTGCGCTGGTGATGCTGGAGGCCGCGCCCGTGGTGACGGAGGGCTGGATGCGGTCGATGGTCAGGGTGAAATTCTGCGTGGCATCGCTGCCAACCCCGTTGTTTGCCGTGATCGTGATGGGGTAGCTGCCGCTTGTTGAGTTCGCCGGGGTGCCGGCCAAGGTGGCCGTTCCATCATGGTTATTGGTGAAGGTCACACCGCTGGGCAGGGAACCCGTCTCCGTGATGGCCATGGAATTTCCGGTCGGGAAGCCGGTGGTTGTGATCGTGAAGGATCCCGCCAGGGTTTCCGTGAAGGCGACGCCATTCGTGCTGGTGATGGCCGGGGCCTGGTTGACGGTAAGGGTGAAACTTTGGCTGCCATTGGGCGAGACGCCGTTGTTGGCGGTGATGGTCAGCGCGTACGAACCACCCGTCGAAGCTGCTGGTGTGCCCTCAAGGGTGGCCGTACCGTCGTGATTGTCCGCGAAGGTTAGACCCGTGGGCAGAGCGCCAGTCTCGCTGATCGCCATGGAGGCAGCGTCCGGATATCCCGAGGTCGTGACCGTGAAGGTTCCGGGAGTCCCGACTGTGAACGTGAAATGGTTCGCGCTGGTGATCGCCGGTGCTTGATTCACGGTGAGCGTGAAGTCCTGGCTGGCATTGGGAGCGATGCCGTTATTCGCTCTGATCGTGATGGAGTAGGAGTGGTTCGATCCGGCCGCAGGAGTTCCGGACAGGGTCGCCGTGCCGTTGTTGTTATCGGTGAAGGTCACGCCCGTGGGCAGGCTTCCCGACTTCTGGATGACCATGGAAGCGCCAATGGGGTATCCCGAAGTGGTGACCGTGAACGAGCCCGCGCTGCCGATCTGGAAGGTGGTGCCGGCGGCGCTCGTGATGGTCGGGGGGATGAGCAAATGCGCAACGAAGTCCTGATTGGTCTGATCCGTCAGGAGGTTGCTATAGGTCCTGCTTACAGGTGTGAAGACGTAGCCGGTCATCGAGGGAGTCACTGTCCCGGACCACTGAGGTGCCACGGTGAAGCTGTAGTTGCCGCTTCCATCGGAGGTGGCCGTCTTCGCATCCTCGTCGGTATAGCTCAGCGTGACACCAGCGATACCGGCATTGCCGCTGATGGTGACGGGGATGTATTCGCAGGAACCCGAGTCCGCCTGGCCAATGCGTGCGATCCCCCGCTGGTCAGTGCCGCCAGTATCCAGGCCGTTGTTGATGGCTGGGCTGTTGGACATGGGCGCATGGTAGGGTGAGTGGCCACCCAGGGAGAGGGTGAGGTTCAGGTCGTTCAATTTCGCATCCAAGGGCGTGGCCCAGCTCCCCACATGATCTTGAGAGCCCTCGGTGAACGTAACATCACCCGGGTTGCCGAGAATGTTGCCGCCCAGGGAGCCCACCGCGCCGGTTCCGTCCCAGTTGGGATCGAGATCCCCGTAGTGGACCGTCGGTCCGGATCTCTGTCCGATGCTGTTCGCGGCGATGATGCTGTTCGTGATGACCACGTTGCCATTGATGATGCTGAGGCCGGCTGAATCCACGGAGTTGAGGCAGGTGTTGTCCACCACCGTGCAGTGATCCAGGGTTGATGTCTTGCCTGCAGGAACGTGCACGAAGGCGCCGCCGGAATAGGCGACGTTGCTGCTCAAAGTGCAATTGGTGAAATGGACCACGCCGGCATAATTGCTGACGGCACTGCCTGCACCCGCATAGTTGTCGTGGAAGCTTGAATTCGTGACCGTGAGCGTGCCCTGGTCCAGGTGGATGGCCCCGCCCACGGGCGGGTCATCCGAACGGTCCTTGGCGTGGTTGTAGCTGAACCAGCAGGCGTCGATGGTGAGGGAAGCGTTATTTAGCACGCGGATGGCCGCGCCGTTGGCACCGGTGGCAGCGCCCGCATCACCCGCGCCAGAGACGTAGCCATTCTGGAAGCGGAGACCGGTAATCGTGATCGTCCCCGCGGAGATATCCAGAATGCGGTTTCCGCTGCTGGGCAGAACGAAGGGATGGCTGGACCAGCCACTGCCGCCATCGATCGTCAACAGATCCGCTCCCGGCCCCGTGATCGTCAGGTTCTTGTTGATGCTCAGCGAGCTGCCAAGTGCGATGGTGCTGTGGGCAGAAAGGTTGAATGTGATGGAATCCCCAGGGATCGCATCACTGATCGCCTGCCTGAGCGAACCACCCCCCGAGTCATTGGTGTTGACGACCGTGATCGTAGCGCCCATGAGGACGCATCCCCATCCGGCGAACAGGAGGACGAGAGAACGCAGCAGGCGGGCGAATCGGCATGGCATGGGAATCTCCGCAGCGGAGCGGGAACGCTAGGCAGTAGACGTGATCACGTGCGGGGCGGGTAGACACCCTGGAGCGCGATGCAGAAGTTCAGCGTGAGGTAGGGTTGCAGATTGTTGTGGGGCTGATCGCCGCCTGCGGGAGCGACCGAATCATCCTTGAGGGGCACGGGCGTGTGGCCCTGGACCGCAGTGGCTGATGCGTAGACCGCCGGCTGAGTCTTCAGAACATCGAGCACGGTCTTGGCGGGTACAGTCCCAAGGTAGTTGTTGCTTGGGATCACTGTGTCGCCAGTGTCCGAGGCTTTCAGCGCATGGGAGTGGGAAGCGATTTCGGATTCCAGGAGACTCACCGTATCCGAGCCGCCTGTCTCTCCAAGATCATGCAGACTCAGGCCCGGACCCTGGCCAGGGTGCATGGGTACGTTGCCCTGGCAATTCGGCAAGGCGAAGTTCGATTTCCCGTCGCCCCCGTAGGTAGTGCCGAGCAACGAGAAAAGGGCCGTGTTCTGGCTCAGGGGCAGGATCTGGCCATCACAGAACGCCCAGCCCTTGGGCGCGAAGTTGAAGGGAAAAATGCGGATTTCTGCAACGAAGGGATCCATGGCTTAGGTCTGGCTCGGGAAGATGCCCTGGAGGGCAATGGAGAAATTGAGGGTGAGAAACGGCTGCATGTTGAGGTGAGCCTGGGAGCCGCCGATGTTGCCGATGCTGGCGGCCGCCAGGGCCACGGACGAAAGGTCGCTGGCGTAGCGCGGCGTCTGCGGGAGCATGCTTTGGTCCGGCGAACCCGTGTCCGGAGGCATTTCGACGCCCTGCAGGAGATGGGTATGGGTAGGGATTTCGGAAATGCTGAGGGTATGTCCCTGCTCCCCGCCAATCTCGCCCAACGTGTGGCCGCTTCCCACGTGCATGGGAGCGCGACCTTGCAGATTCGGGAGGCCGAAATTCACACGCCCGTCCCCCCCGTAGGTCGTCCCCATCAGGGAAAAGAGAGCCTGGTTCTGGTTGATGGGCAGGAGCTGGCCATCGCAAAGCGCCCAGCCCTTGGGAGGGAATCCGAAGCTGAAGAGGCGGATTTCTGAGAGGAAGGGTTCAGCCATGGCGTCACCTATTAGGTTTGGCTGGGGAAGATGCCAAAAAGGGAGATAATGAAATCCACGCAGAGGTAGGGCTGAAAGTTGTTGTGGGGCTGGGAGCCACCGGTGCCCGCGATGGAACTCGGGTTCATGTTCGAAAGACTTCCTTGGGTGTCCGAGTAGATGGGCGCGGTGGCCAAACGATTGTTCTGCGGGTCCGTGAGTCCGCCCCTGCCGTCCGTGGCGAGCAGCGGATGGCTGTGCGCAGGGATCTGGTTCACGGTGAGGAGGACTTCTTCTACGCCACCCGTTTCCGCCAGGGTGAAACCGTTCCCCATGTGAATGGGAATGCGCCCCCGGAGATCCGGCAGCGCGAAGGTGGACTGTCCATCGCCGCCGTAGGTGGTGCCGATCAGGTTGAACAGGGTTTCGTACTCGAAGATGGGCAGGAGCTGTCCTTCGCAGAACATCCATCCCGATGGCGCGAAGTTCCCGGCGAACATGCGGATCTCGCCGACATAGGGTTGGGCCATCAGGCGCCTCCCTTCGCAGGTGCCTGGGCCGATGGCTTCAGGCGGTTGAAGACGGCTTCGTAAATGCGGGCGTCGGTGCGGGTATCCATCACGGGAACCAGGAAGAGATCCAGAGCCCCTAAAGTCGAGTGGTGCAAAGCGCGAATGCCCTGGCTCAGCGTCGGTTGCAGCGGGCCGGAAAACTGCAGTGCAAAGCCCTCCGTCACGATGGTTTCGAAGACCTCGACGGCTTCGAGCCGGATCTGGAGATTCGTTCCCTGGACCTCGAACAGCGAGCCGACGTGGTCCTGGTAATCCCTGGCGCTATCCGATGTCATGAAGCCACCTCGCGGATCGCGGGCCTGCGTTCGAGGCGGAAGTAGATGCCGTGAACGCCCGCTTCGACGAACCCGAGCCGGCGATACCAGGCGAGCACGCGGTTGTTCTGCTCCACGTGCAGGCTGAGAGTGCAACCGGTGCGATCGGCTTCCTCGAGGAGGGGTTCCATCATGCGCCGGCCGAAGCCACGCCCCTTGAAGGGGGGAAGCAGCGCGATGTCCATCACGCGGATCTCGGCGGGCCAGCGCGCCACGTAGAGGCGGCCGGCGGGCGCGCCATCCACGAGCACGAGATCAAAGGAGGCGCCGGTGTAGTGGGTCTGATAATGCTGGTGCTGCAGCTGGAATTGTTCGAGAAGGAAGGCGCGAACATCGGCGGGCTCCCAGGCGACCTGGGCCATTTCCTCGGCTCGCGTCGATGCGTAGAGTTCCGCCAGGAAGGGCAGATCGCTCTCCTGGATGGGGCGGAACGTGAGGGGCGGCGATGCGCTCATGCAACCAGCCAGTTCTGTCCGTTCGCGGAGAGTTGCAGGCGGATGTCGTGCTGTCCCTGGAAACGAAGACGGGCGATGGTTTCGTTCCGTTCCTGGCGGATGGACAGCACCTCGAAGTCGGGGCCGAAAGCGGCGTGCTGGGTCCAGGCTTCGGCCGGCCCGCGGGAGACCAGGATCTGGCCCTTCGTGCCGGGACGGAATCGCTGGTTCGTAACTGCTGGTTCGGGCGTGGCAGGGTCGTTGGCCAGGAGCGGTTTCGATGTCAGCACACCGACTCCTAGAGCGATTCCACAGGTCTTTAAAAACTGGAACCTATCCATGACGATCTCCACCGGAGGAAGCACTCGTCAATGGTACCTGCTATCGTAGTCATTCATAACAAATCTAAATTATTTACAACCTGCGCTATATCCACGGCCCACCTACCGATCCTGGCGTCAATTGGTCCTCATGGCTGGCAACGAGCGCTTTGCATCTTGAAATATTCAAACATGATCTGGGCACCGGTGGAGATCTGCCTTGATGAATGGAAAAATCTTCCATGGAAGGGGCAGTCGGCTCTCTTTCCAGCTGGTTTACGACCCATGTCATTTCGAGGGGAGTAACTGTCCAGGTGAAGGAGATTCGGCGTCGCGATGGCTATTTGCCTGATGGGAGGAAATAGCGCGCTGGCCGGGCTCTACTCTTTCGCATTGAAGGGAGAAGCCACTCCCGCGGCCGATTGGCCCATGGTGAAGGCCATCGCAAAGCTGATCATGAACGACACGATCCATCTGCCCGCCATGACAGCGATCTTGCGACGCCGATCCTGAACTGGTTCCTGCCGGTCAAAGGAGAGGACATCGGGGGGATCGCTTTTTGTGGGAGACAGCACTAGGTTTTTGGTGGAATCGAGTCAATGAGAACCCTGAACCGCTCGACACTCTGATCAAATGAAAAATAGCTCCGCATGAACGCAAGACCCCGGTTGGAGAGCTGATTCCACAGCGCTTCATCCTGGTATAGCTTGATCACAGCGGCAGAGAATGAATCCGGGTCGGAGGCAATCATGATCTCCTGTCCATCCACGAGTTTCATGCCCTCACCATTAGCAGTGCCATCTAGGGACGAAACAGAAGTAAGGTAAATGGCTCTATAGAAACGCTAGGACATGTCTGCAAATTCTTTCTCGTCAAGAATGTTTCAGTTGTGCTTTGTAGGCAAACGAAGGGATCGAGTTTGCATGGTCCGGAAACCGCCGCCGAGGCCCTCCTGGCTGGTCAAGGGCAGATCAAATAAAGCCGGGTCCATCCTCATGCCTTGGCGGAGTGAGTGAATCTGCGGCTGTTGAACTCCCCGCTTGAGGAAGCGATTCGCTGAAAACGTGAGACTGGCTTGCCCTGGGGCAACCCTTCAGGATCGTCTGCCCCTGGGTCGCCGTCTCTCAGGCTTCAACCGGTCGAGCAAGCCAGGTCCTGGGCTTTCCAGGCTGGGCCCCTGCTAGCGGTGGGCCTCGCTAAATGTACGAGGTTCGATTCCAGCGTCATCCGTGATCATCAATGAGCAAAGGGAAAGCAACCTTCACAAAAGCTGTTCGAGACACCATGGAGCGGGTTCTCCAACAAAATTTCCCTGGGGTCGCTGCACGTGGAGGTTCCCCGAGAGGCGCGCCTGCGCCGGAGCAGATGTAGGATGAGTCTCCAGCTGAAAACCTGTTAAGTGGAGAATCATGGATGTAACTGCCTTAAGTCAAATGGTACAGCTCGAATGCCGTCCCCCTGTTAGCGCGCCCTTGGGCATATAAGTCATGATCCGGTACGCGGTGAGTCGCTCATCCTGGGCGCCTGCGATCAACCACTCAGGAAGACACACTGGATCACCGAAAATCCAACAGTACCGAAGCGTTCATCGGCGGAATCGGGCACTGATTGCATGGACGGGCAGTAATGATACAATCAATTGAATATGTTATTTTTATAGCGATTTATCTGAAAATTCAAATGCTTCTGATTGCTGGTTTACATCGTTGCACTGGAGCTTATTCAAAGTAATGAAGAAAAAAACATCGTTAAAACTGGAGAATGGAAATATTGGTATTCCCAACGCAGCCAATACCGATCAGGCCGCAAAACTCCAGCGAATCCGGATACGCAGCGACGGATCAGACCCCTCATCCAGCATCATCATTCCGGTCTTCAACAACGTCGAACACACCCAAAAATGCCTGGGGCGCCTGAAGCAACTCAATACGAAACATCCTTCAGACATTATCATCATCGATAACGCATCCAGCGATGGGACAGGGCTTTTCCTGAAGGATATTGATGGCATTGCCCACGTCATCACCAATGCCAAAAACCGAGGGTTTGGGGCAGCGTGCAACCAGGGAGCGAGTGTTTCTCGCAGTAAATACCTGGTCTTCCTAAATAACGACACCCTTCCCGACCCGGCTTGGCTGGACGCATTGATCGACATGATGGAGCAGGATACGACCATCGGCGCTGCGGGTTCCCGGCTCGTATATCCTGATGGGCGTCTGCAGGAAGCTGGTGGGCTGGTCTTCCAGGATGCCAGTGGATGGAATTTCGGACACTCGGGTGATCCTGACGCTCCTCAGTTCACCGAACCGTGCGAGGTCGACTACTGCTCCGGCGCGGCGCTGATCATCCGCAGGGAGCTGTTCGAGCGCTTGGGGGGCTTCGATCCGCGCTACGCGCCAGCCTACTATGAGGATACGGATATATGCTTTGGCGTGCGAAGCCTTGGCTACAAGGTGATGTACTGCCCGCACGCCACCGTGATCCACCACGGGGGCGCGACCGGTGGGGTCGACGAGTCCTCCGGTCTCAAGCGCTATCAGACCATTAATCGATGGAAGTTTGCTGCTAAATGGGCCTCCGCGCTAGCCGAACAGGAGCCACCTCCAAGTCGAACCGGTCGCCGCCCCGAGACGGCGGATCGACGCCGTCTGGCCCGTGCAAATCAGCGCAAGCGCAACTCCGCGACGGTGGCGATCTACCGTTTTTACTACTCAGCCAAGGCCCTGCTGGCACGACTCTCACAGGGAGTGACATTCAGCAGAAAGCTGCAGTAGATGGTGGCTCGGGGATGTATCGTTTGTCATGGCCTGTGTCTGTTTCTACATTTATGGAAGTGATGCATATTACGAAGCAGGGCGTGAAGCAGTGCGCTCGGTGCTGGAACTCAGCGCCTTCCCTGTGTTTGTTGGTTGCGATGACCGGACGAGACTGAAATTGAGTTCGTCCCGGCTGCGCGTCGAGGAATGCAGCCCATTCCCTGGAGCCCACCGCTCATGGCGATTTCTGGGCAAGTTCCGGGCTTTTGAGGCTTGCACCCGCAACAGCGATGAAGACCTGTTCCTGTTCCTGGATGCCGATGCAGAACTGCTGCAACCGCTGGACGACCATGTCCTGCGAGCGGCGCTCAACCACCACACCTTGGGCATGGTCGAGCAGACAACCATCACGGGATCGACGATGGATCGAATGGCCTTCTGGGAACATTACCGCCAGCATTCTCTCGCATTCATCGCCCCGGACTTGGCTCCGCCGCCCCCTTCGAAATTCCGCCATTTCAACAGTGGTGTGGTCCTCGGGCATAGGCAGACCATCAACGCCATCACGCATTGGGCCGTATCGGAGATCAGCAGGAGCAATTCGGATCACCAAATCGGGCAGCATATGATCGCCGACCAGGACTACATCCAGATCTGGACGAACAATCTTTATCCAGGCACATGCCAGGAACTGCCGTGGGAATGGAATCATTGCGAATACTGGGATACCGGGTTCCCTCGCGAAGCGGCCCGGATCGCCCATTTCAGCAATTTCTGCAATGGACCTACCCCTGGCACCGCGGGACGCATGCGCGCTCTGCGGCGAGAAATGATGCAGCGAGTTCTTCAATGAGGTCGCTCGTTGAATCGAGGGAAGGACCAGTGGGATTCGTGGAGGGCGAATTGACGACGGTGATCGTCACACACAACTCCGCCGCGGTACTGCCGGATTGCCTGGATTCGCTGAAACGAAGTTCTTCTGGATCCGTCATCGTGGTGGACAACGCTTCCACCGACCGTTCGGTCGCCATCGCGAGAGCTGCCGGCGCTGAAGTGCATGAGCTTGACAGGAACACTGGATTCGCAAAGGCGGCGAACCAAGGTGCGCGAGCGGCGCGGTCATCTTTTCTCTGTTTCCTGAATCCCGATTGCAGGGTCGATGACCCTTTGCTGGAAGCTGCGGCCAACGTGTTGCGTCAACGCGGGCGATGCATCGCATTGCCAAGGTTCCTGCACGATGACGGCAGTGTCGTGCCTGGTTGTCAGCCAGGCTACACCCGGAAGAAACTCCTCGCCGATGTCATCGAAAACAATTTCGGCTGGCCCCGGGTGATCCGCCTGCTCAAGCGAATGCCGGGGTACGACGCCCGGGGCTGGCAGTGGCCCCTCTGTGCCTGCGCTTTCATCCAGAAAGAGCTTTTTCTTGAAGTGGGTGGGTTCGATGAACGCTACTTTTTGTACATGGAGGATGTTGAACTCGGCTCTTCGATCTGTCAGGCCGGCGGTGTCATCACCGGACTCGATGCCACGGTGCATCATCATGCACAAACGGGTTCCGCGGTGAGCCTTGAGCATCGGGTGAAGCTGCTGAACACGGCCCGGCTGCAATACGCGCGCCGGCACTACGGAGCAGGTTTCGAATGGCTGCTTCGGAGGCTGGTGCCTGAGCATAGGCGGATGGCGGAAGGGGAGGCCCACTGATGCTCTACTACTTCGTGCCAGATGCATCCATGTCCGGAGGCATT
>DCFP01000005.1:0-38243 GCA_002319925.1 Holophagaceae bacterium UBA1801
CTCCAGCGGAGGCCATTTCGCATGTGGGGATTGAATCACCGATGGCGGGCAGTTAGCGAAAGCGGAGAACGCATCCCATCGATCGCAGACCGCACTGCGGTCTGCTCCGGCGCGCTCGTCACTGCGCTCCTCCCTTGCAGCGATGGGAGCCCTTGTTCGGAGCGTTCCGGCGAAGCCGGATTCGCGTGCCCAGCCAGCGGTGCGGCGCGAAGCGAATCCCGACATGCGGCTCCAAATGGCCTCCAGCGGAGGCCATTTCGCATGTGGGGATTGAATCACCGATGGCGGGCAGGCTGACTCGGCCGCGGCGGCGGACCGCCCCGGCCCTCGCCCCTCCGGGGCCGAATCGCCTTCGCCGATTTGGTCCTATTCTCCCTCCGCTGCGCTTCGGTCGAATGGTGGAAAAGCGGAGCGAGCACTGCTCGCGTAGCGGTCCGGCGCAGCCGGATTTCCGTGCCCAGCCAGCGGTGCGGCGCGAAGCGAATACCGACATGCGGCTCCAGGAACGCGCATCGGCAACCATTCCGTTTCTTGGATCAATCACGACTTGTTAGAGTGAACGAGCCACCGCTGATGGATATTGGATGTCCTCACCTCCACAGAATCACACTCGATCGAACCCGTCCATGCTGCGCTCAGCGAGTCTCGTGGGGCTGATGACGCTCTTCTCCCGCATCGCTGGCATGTTCCAGACGATCGTGCTCGCGCACTACCTGGGTGCAGGCGCGGTGGCGGATGCTTGGTTCGTTGCCTTCCGCCTGCCGAACCTCCTGCGCCGGTTCACGGCGGAAGGCACCATGACCGTAGCCTTCCTGCCCACGATCAGCGAGACCGAAGCGACCCAAGGAGAAGAAGCCGCGAAGGACCTGGTCGCGAAATTCCTTGGCACCTTGGCGCTCTTCATGTTGGTCCTTTGCACCTTGGGTGTGCTGGCCATGGGTTTCGTGGCTGGCCTTCAGAATCTTGGCCGCCTCGCACCGGACCTGCGCTGGTATCAGCAACTACCCGTCTTGATTGAAATCCTCCGGGGTGTTCGTCCCACCCCACCGGATCTGGCGCTGACCACGATGCTCGCGCGCTGGATGTTCCCCTATCTGGGACTCGTGAGCCTGACGGCGGGACTGACGGCGGTGCTCAACCTCAAAGGCCGTTTCGGGCTTCCTGCATCCGTCTCCACGTTCTGGAACATCGCCTTCATCGCCGTCGTGGTCGGGGCCATGAAGTTGGGGCCCCTCTCCTGGCGGGAACCTGGACGCACGGCGCTGATCTGCTCCATCGCCGTGATCATCGGTGGCTTGGTGCAGCTATTCATCCTTTGGCCCAGTTTCCACCGGCTGGGATACCACCTTCGCTGGGGCTTGCACTTCGGCCATGCGGGCGTGAAGACGGCCTTGAAGCGGATGGTCCCTGGACTCTTCGGCGCGGGCATCCAGCCCATCAATGTCTTCATCTCCACCATCCTTGCGTCCCAGTTGGCGGAGGGAGCTCAGACCGTGCTGTTCCAGTCCAACATGATGGGCGAATTGATTCTCGGCCTTTTCGCCATGAGCATCGCCACCGTGAGCCTGCCCGCGATGAGCCGGCAGGTGGATGCGGGGGACCTGGACGGACTGCGCGGTTCCCTCGCGTCGGCCATCCGGGGCACGGCGGTGCTGGCGATTCCTGGCAGTGTCGGAATGGCAATCTTGGCCCAACCGATCATCGCGATCATCATGCGAACGGGACGGTTCGACGACAAGGCCGTGCAATGGACCGCGACCACCCTTGGCTTCCAGGCAGTGGGGCTTCTGTTCATCGCCACAGGGCGGATCACGGCCCAGAGTCTCTATGCCCTGAAGGATTACCGGACACCAGCCTACGCAGCCCTGGCGAGCATGATCACCAACATCATCCTTTCGATCCTGTTGATGGGCCCCCTGAACACGGGCGGCATCGCTTTGGCCAATGGCTTCGCCAGCATGTTGAGTCTCGGGATCATGATCTGGAGCCTCCATAAAAGGCTGGGGCAATTGCCATATCGTAGGATTGGGACGGGTTGGCTCCTGATGGGGACAAGTTCCGCACTGATGGGTCTGCTGGCTTTCCTAGGCGGAAAGGCTATAGGGCTGTTCGACCTCCATGGCCGCCTAGGGATCGGCGTACGGCTATTCCCTCTCATCGCCATATGCACAGGGATCTATTTCAGTCTGATCTTCATTCTCAAAGTGGATGAAGCCAAGAACCTGATGGCACTGGTCAAGCGCAAATTGGGCTCCCGCTGAGGGAAGTCCCCATGCTCTCCGTCACTCCACGACGAACTTCATCTTCATTCCGAAGTGGCCCGAGCCGCAGAACTTGTTGCAGTAGGCCGTGAAGGTGCCTGCCGTCTCGGGGGTGATCGTCACCTTCGTTTCCTGACCTGGGCTGATCAGCGCCTCGAGGTTGAGGTCCTTGCACTTCAAGCCGTGGGCCGTATCCTCCGAGGTCAGGATCAAGGTCACCGCCTGACCTTTCTTAAGGTGCACCTCGCTGGGCGTGTACTGGAATTTCTTCGCGACGATGCGGACTTCCTGGGCTGCCGCGTCCTGAGCTTGGACGCGAGGCAGGGACGAGAACGCCATTACGACGAGTGCTGGCACGACAAAGGCTGATCGGAATTTGTTCATGTGGGAGCCCTCCGGAGGTGGTTGGCTTGTCGTTCGGGCTTCCGAAATGAAGCCAGAAGTTGTCAATTCGAGAACTTGGATGAAGCCCGGGAAATGGGAGTTACAACTTCATATCACATTCATGCCCAGGGCCGATAGGAGCTACTGGAGCTGCCCCTTGCGCTTTCCGTCCAGCCACTGCAGATCGACCTCCGCACCGGGAGGGAGGGTCCGGGCGGAAACGACAGGCTTGCCGTGGATGTCCTGCACCAGCGCGAAGCCACGCTGGAGCGGCCCCTTTGGATCCATGCCGTTTAGCCGGGCTTCGATGACCTCCAGTCGCCGTCCGCGATCGGCCAGGAGCCGGTTCACGGCCGGCACGAGGCGTTGTTGAGCTTGGTGCACGCGCGGCAGATCCGTTTCTCCGGTTGCGCCGGGGCCTGCGTGCAACAAACGCTGGCGAAGCAAGGCCAGCCGGCCCTGGGCCTGGTCCAGGCGCCGCTGAGGGTGGGACAGGTGCAGGCGTTGGGCGAGCGTGCTGAGACGGCGTTCGGACTCGCGGCCTGGTGCACACCGGGACAGGCGATGGCGCAAACCCTCCAGGCGCTGGGCGGAGTGGGCGAGCCGCTCCGGCACACTGCGCATGCCCGTGCTGTCCGTGAGCAGATTCAAGGTGGACTCGAGGCCACGAAGGCGCCACTGCATGCGCGCCACGAGGGCCTCCGTGCGGCGTCGCACCTCGGCCAGTAGTTGCTGCCGGTCGGGCGTCACCAATTCCGCGGCCTGACTGGGCGTGGCCGCCCGGCGATCCGCCGCCAGGTCCACCAGCGTCGTATCGATCTCGTGGCCCACGCCGGTGACGATGGGCAGCCGGCATTCCGCCACGGCCCGCACCAGCTGCGGATCATTGAAGCCCCAGAGATCCTCCAGACTGCCGCCACCCCGCACCAGGAGCAGCACGTCGCATTTCCAGAACGCGTCCTGGATCTCCTGGAGCGCCAGCAGATTCTCGGGAACGCAGCGCTCACCCTGGGCGGCGGCGGGATAGACCAGCACATCGATTCCCGGCGCCCGGCGCTGGGTCACTTCCAGCACGTCGCGCAGTGCGGCGCCACCCAACGCCGCCACCACCCCGATGCGTTCCGGGAATTTCGGCAGCGCCCGTTTGGGTCGATCAAAGATGCCTTCGGCGCGCAGTTCTGCTTCCAGTTGCCGGAGCCGGGCCTGGAGATCGCCCACACCCGCCAGCTCGCAGTGGGTGACGGCCAGCGTGAGGCTTCCGCCTGCGACGTACAAATTCAGACTGCCCGTTACGACCACGCGCTCGCCGTTCTTTGGCGCATGCCCGATCAGCCGCTGTTGCCCGGCCCACACCGCACAGGAAAGGGCAGCCCCTTCCTCCTTCAGGGTGAAGTACCAATGTTTGCCCGATCCGCGAAAATTCGAGACCTCGCCCACCACGCACACCGCCGCGAAGGGCGGTTCGATCCTCGCCTTGATCTGCTCCAGCAGGCGCTTGACGGAAAGGGGCGCCGCTCCGTTCATGACATCACCCGGACCGGACCCATCCAGGTTTTCCTGCCCTCACGGAGGAGGCTGGTGCGGGGCGATGGCGTGTCCATGGCTCCAGCCTACACGTTTCACGGCAGACCCGCTCCCGGTGGACGGCATTTGTGCGAAAACCCTCCGAGGCCACACTCATTCCATTCTGTACAATGGCCGTGCTGGCCTCTTGAGGAAATCCATGGCACGAAGGCACCTGCTCCGCAGGCTTGAGCGATATCTGCGCCACGTCCTGCGGCTGCCGGATCAGGTGGAAGAGCTGGCCAGGAAGGTGGAAACCTGCGAACTAACCCTTCCTCTGTTGAGCCGTGCGGACGAGCTGGCCGGTGTGGCCAGGAAGTTGGACGCAGGCATGGAGTCCCTTGGGCTGATCGAAGAGGTGAGTCTGCTCGGCCTACCCGTGCTGGCTGAACACCCGGAAGCGTTCCGGTGCCAATTGACGGCAGACAGCCCTTTTCCCCTCTTCAATCCCTCCATCATCCAGAGGGACGACGGAGGCTTCTATTGTCTCGCCCGATCCTCCAGCCTCGTGAATGACGCGGAATGGGACTATCGCTGCGAACAGGGTGAGCACGCCACCACCAACTACGCCTTTCTCTTGGACAAGGAACTGCGGGTCGAGGCGTGCGAGGTTCTGGATGACAGGGCTCTCGAGGAGCTGGAGACCTGGATCAAGTGCGGACTGGAGGACTGCCGCCTCTTCCGCTTCCAAGGGGAGATCCGGGGGATCGGGTCGGTCGCGTACGTCAAGGCAGGGGAATACCTGGTCCGTCAGGTCGTATTCCGGCTGCAGGGCATTCGAATCGAGGATCCTTGCTATGGTCCTTCCCTCAACCGGCTCGAAAAGAACTGGGTTCCGATCGAAGACGAGGATGCAATCCGGATCCTCTATCGACTGAATCCCCCAGCGGAACTGGTGCTGAAGGACGGAGTCCTGGCGTGGGTTTCCGGGCTGCCGCCGGAACATCAGGACTGGAACCTGCGAGGCGGTACGCCGCTGGTCAGATTCGGAAAGCACTATCTGGGGATCGCGCACTCGCGCCAGCTGCGGATCGGCCGGCGCATGTACTACCTGCATTGCTTCGTGGTGTTCGATCGATCCATGCGCCATGTGGAAACGAGCCAGTTCTTTTTCCTCCGGCGCCGCGGTCTCGAGTTCGCGTGCGGCCTTCAACTGTCCGATGGCCAGGCCTATATCTCCTATGGCGTGGCGGATCGCGCGGCTGAAATCCTGCGTATCCCCGTGAAGGCGATCATGAAATACCTGGTGGCGGACTCCTATTGACCACGACAGCCAGGGCCCGACCTGTCACCTCCTTGCCGGTCCGGCCCCCATTCCTCTATCGTTCTAGAATGCCTTCCGATGCCACGATCAGCGATCCCCGCCGCGCGGAGTACGCCAAGCGCTTTAATCGCGTGCTGGACTATATCCAGGCTCATCTCGCAGAGCCCCTGGAGCTGGAGACCCTGGCCGAGGTGGCGTGCTTCTCTCCCTACCACTTCCACCGGCTCTTCCACGGCTGGATGGGCGAGACGCTCCACGATTTCATCTTCCGCCTGAGAGTGGAGCGGGCCGCTTCGCAGCTGATCTATAGCCCGCGCAAGAGCATCACGGAGATCGCCTACGACTGCGGCTTCTCGTCATCGTCGACCTTCGCGCGGGCCTTCAAAGCCTTTCACAGCGTATCGGCCAGCGAGTGGCGCCAGAATCGCAAGATTCGCAAAACGGATCGCAAGGGTTGCGAAGCGGAACTCAAGGCTGACTCTGGATCCTGGAATGCGACCGACGGATTCGGTCCTTCCAAAGAGGTTTCCATGACGATGAACATCAATGTCGAAGTGAAACAGCTTCCGCCCATGCACGTGGCCTACCTTCGCCACGTGGGCCCCTTCCAGAACAATCCCGGCCTCTTCGAGCGGCTTTTCGGCCAGATCTGCAGCTGGGCCGGGCCCCGGGGACTGCTTGGCCCGGGCACGAAATTCCTGAGCGTTTACCACGACAATCCCGACGTGACCGAAGCGCAGAAACTGCGGCTGGACGTGGCCGTCACGGTGCCCGTGGACACCAAGGTGGATGGCGAGATCGGCAAGCAGACCCTGCCGGGTGGCCTGTACGCGGTGACACGGGTCCGCATCCGGCAGGATCAGTACGGCGAGGCTTGGGACGCCCTCATGGGGGGATGGTTCCCCAGCAGCGGCTACCAGCCGGATGAGCGTCCCTGCTTCGAGATCGCCTTGAATGATCCCAACAAGGATCCCGAGCACATGCACGAAGTGGAGATCTGCGAACCGGTCAAGCCGATGTAAAAGCAGGGGTCAGTGGTCAGGGGGCAGGGGTCAGTTTGGATAGCGGATATTGGTCGCAATTCATTGGAGCGGGGAAATCCTAATGCCGTTCAGGACGATGCGATGGTTTGTGTGAAGAAACTATTTTCCGCTAGTTACTGACCACCGACCACTGACCACTGGCCACTCGCTGGTCCGCTTCGGTGCGCAGGGCCGTCCACAGCCCTTCCACGTGCCTGCGTTCCGTTGGTGTGGCACCAATGGAAATGCGGATGATCTGCTGGCCCTTCAGCACGGCGGGGGTGAGGTAGTAGTGCCCGCTTTCATTGACGCGCGTGACGATGTCCTGGTTGTGGGTGGCCAGCGCCTTTTCGTCGCCCTTGATCTCCTCCGGCACGTGGCGGATGCAGAGGGTCTGGAGCGGCACGGGGGCCAGGCGTTCCCATCCGGGTGTGGCATCCACTTGTTGCCGTAACCACTGGGCATTTTCGAGGTCGCGGCGGATCCGGGCCTGCAGACCTTCGACGCCGAGGTCCTTCAGGAGGAACCACAATTTAAGTGCGCGGAAGCGCCGGCCCAGGGGAATGCCCCAGTCCCGCAGGTTGCGCACCACGCCGTCCTGGGCCGTGCGCAGGTAGCTCGGATTCGTGCTCATGACGCGGATCAGGTGCTGGGGATCCTTCACGAAGTACGCGCTGCAATCGAAGCCCACGCCCATCCACTTGTGGGGATTCATCACCAGGGAGTCCACGGCCTCGATGCCCTTCCACATCCAGCGGCATTCGGGGAGCACCATGGCCGTGCCCGCCAGGGCCGCATCCACGTGCAGCCACAATCCGAACCCTTCGGCGATCTCCGCGATGCGCTGCAGGTTGTCCAGGGCCGTGGTGGCGGTGGTGCCCACGGCGGCCACCACCGCACAGGGCACGCGGCCGCAGGCGAGATCGTTGCCGATGGCCGCTTCCAGGGAATCCACACGCATGGCGTGGTCGTCATCGGTCTCGATGAGCCGCAGGTGCTCCTTCCCGAATCCCGCGAGGAGGGCTGCCTTGGGCACCGAACTGTGGGCCTGGTCGGAGGCGTAGACGACGTAGGGTTCTTCCTCCCACTGCATGCCGCCCTGGTTCTGGCAGAAGGCCGTGCTGCGCTCCCGCGCGCAGAGCAGGGCGCAGAAGGTGGAAGAGGACGCAGAGTCCTGGATGACGCCCGAGAAGGTTTCGGGCAGACCCAGCATCTGGCGGAGCCATTCCATGACCACATCCTCCACTTCCGTGGCGGCGGGGCTGGTCTGCCAGCTCATCCCCTGGGCACCGAGACCCGCACAGGCGATGTCGCCCAGCACTGCGGACAGGTCCGAGTTGCTGGGGAAGTAGGCGAAGAAGCCGGGATGGTTCCAGTGGGTGATGCCGGGCATGACGATGCGGTCTAGTTCCTGGACGATGTCGTCCAGTCCCTCGCCGCGAATCGGTGCCTCCGCCGGAAGCTGTTGGGCGATGTCGCCCGGGGACACGGGGCTCATGACCGGCAGCGTTTCCATGCGATCACGGTACGAGGCGATCCACTCGATGAGTTCATGGCCCACACGCCGGAATTCGTCGCTGTTCATTTGAATGGATTCCTTTCTGGTGCATCCTCGGGTTCCGGGAGGGTGCGGAGCAGGCTCCCCACCACCAGATTCATGGCCTGGATGCGATGGCGCAGGAGACAGAACATCGGCTGGGGCTTGGCGCCCAGCTTCGCTTTCGGCTGGAGGGCCGTGCGGCCGAGGGAGACCCAGGCCGCGCCCAGCCCGATGGCATCCTCGACAATGGCATAAAGCAACCGCAGGTAGAGCGGCGCGCGCTCGGCGGCCTTCCGGTCGAAGCCGATGTAGTAGCCGATGGCGCCTTCTCCATCCTTCAAGGTGGTGACGAATCCAAGCAGCTGACTGCCGTTCCTGGGACGGATGACCGTTGTCCGGAAATTGGAACCGAATCGTTTGGCCAGGGCCGGAATCCAGGTGGGCTGCAAGGTCACCAGTCGCAGCTTCTGTTTCTCGTGGACCTGCAAGTAGAGTTCGTGGATCTCGCTGGCATGGGCTTCCACTTCAGCCGCATCCAGCGATGCCAGTTCGAGGCCGGCCTCGTCGATATCGCGGAGCTGCTTCTTGATGCCGCTCCGGTAGTCGGACTTCATGTCCTTCAGATAATCCTCGAAGGTCTTCCAGGCCGGCTTGAGGGCCAGGACCATGTTGGGTTCCGTCTCGAAGGGCCGGTAGCTGTGGCGCCGCATGGCCTCGGTCACCGCGGGCTGCTCCGGCGTGAGGTCCTTGAGCATGATCATGCCGGTGGCGCCGAAGAGCTTGTCCGAGCGGCGAATCCGATAGAGGGCCTCGGCCACGGCGGGCCACAGTGTCTCGGCGCTTGCACCCTTCGCGAAGGCCACGCCATGGGGTCCCCAGGAGAGCAGGTTGCCGCAGACCAGGATGCGCTCCTTGATGCGCGTCAGGGACTGCCGGGCGATCCGGTCCAGACCGTTGCGGCTCGCCCGCGTCTTGGGCAGGGCCGCCGCGGAGACCTCGAGGCTCTGGGCGGCCACGGCCGCCACAGGCAGCGCCCCGTGATAGATGAGAGCATAGTGGGGACGGACATTGTCCGGAGCGTGGTCCTCCAGCTCTTCAAGAAAAGGTCGGGAAAGGCACACGGAATGGCCTTCCACGATAGCATCCCAGTGGTCGGGGCGGACCATGCGGATGCTGTCGAAGAGCGCGAATCGACAACCCGAAGGGCGGTGCCGCTCCACATGGCGCGCCCGGGCGTCCTGCACCTTCGCGCCAACGCGGTCAACCGTGGATTTCACCCGTTCAAGGAGCGGCATGGACTCTCCGGGTCAGGAGCTTGGGTCAATGATACGTCGGGTTGCTTCCAATCGTCGCCGTCTCCAGGACCCGGACCTGGCCGCTAGCCATATCGTACATGGCGGAAATGATCTTCACCTTGCCGCTGGCAGCCAGTTGGCGCACGAACTCGCTTCGCGCCAGGATGGCCTGGGCCTGGCGCTGGGCATTGACGGCCACCAGGCGCGGCCCGTACTCGGCATTGGTCTCGTTGGGGTCCTCAGGCGTGCCCTCCACGAGACCAGCCATGGCGGATTGCAGGGCCCATAGATTTCCCGGCAGCGGCTTCCCGTGGGCTTCCTGCACCGCTTTTACGGCGCCGCAATTGGTGTGCCCAAGCACGAGCACCAGCTTCGCGCCCAGGAACTGCAGCGCGTATTCGATGGAAGCGATGACCTGTGTGTCGATGGCATTGCCCGCATCGCGAAGGCTGAAGAGGCGTCCCAGTTCCTGATCGAAAATGAGGCTGTCGGATACGCGGCTATCGGAGCAGGAGACGATCACCGCAAAGGGCGCTTCGCCCTTGGCGAGCGTGGCGCGCAGTTCCGCGTCCTGCATGGACAGCAGGGTCCGGACACGCTTGCCGGACGCGAAGCGCACGTTGCCCGCCAGCAGCTCGGCCAGGGCGATGTCGGGGGACGATATATCCGTGTAGGTGAGGCCCTGGGCCTTGGCCATCTCCTGCTGGAGTAGCGCATTGTCATTGATGAGTTTGGCGGCCGCGGCCTGGGATTCCGCCAACTTGCGCTGTTCTTCTGTGGGTGCCTGCGGTGCCGTTTTCTTGGGAGCCGGTCTAGGAGCAGCCTTGGGAGCCGCTTTCGGCTTGTTCGCATCCGCCGCCGCCGGTTTGGTTTCCTCATCGGGCACGGCGACGGTGTGCTTGCGCTTGACCACGGGCGGGGGCGGCTGGCTTGGACCGGCGGGTGCAGGTTCGGGTGCCTGGGAAAGCAAAAGACCAGCGGCGAACAGCAGGGGCAGCATCTTGGATCTCCGGGGAGGCCATTATCCAGCCTTCCTCCAGGAGAGGAAGCTGATCTTATGTCCTGTCCCAGCCCTCCGCCGCCCGGAAGCTGTGGTAGCTTTCGCGTCCGAGGATCACATGGTCGGCCAGAGGCACCCCCAGGGATTCTCCAGCGGCACGGAGCCGGTGCGTGAGCTGCACATCCTCCCGGCTCGGCGATGGATCCCCCGATGGATGGTTGTGGAAGGCCAGTGCGGAAGTGGCGCCGTACCGAAGGGCTTCGCGGAAGAACTCCCTCGGAGAAATCAAGGTTCCCGTGCTCGTACCTTGGCTGAGGATCCGCTCCGCGAGCAGATCTCCCTTGGCGTTCAAGGCCAGCAGCCCGAAGCGTTCCTCAGTCCAGCCTTGGCAACGGGTCATGAGGTAGGAGCCCGCATTCCGCGGCGAAGTGATCCTGGGTTTGGCGGCTCCTCTCTGACAGCGGCGGCAGAGTTCCTGGGCTGCCCACAACTGGCAGGCCCGGGCGGGGCCGAGGCCCGGCATGCCGATCCATTCCTGCAGTCCAAGGCCCATGACACCGGAGAGTCCGCCGCTCCGGCTGAGTATTTCCTGGGCCAGCTCCACCGCGCTGCGTCCCCGCTGGCCACTGCCCCACAGCAGCGCCAGCAGATCCGCTTCGCTCAATTCCTCGCCATGGCCCGCCAGCAGCCGTTCCCGGGGGCGTTGTTCGGGGGACAGATCCGCGATTCGCATATCAGCAGAGGCTCCATTTCTTCGTGAGGTGATGCCAGCGCAGGACCTCCAGATGCCCGCGGCCGGAGACCCGCATGCACACGACGTCCTTGCCGTCGTTGACGAACCAGGCGCAGGCCGTGACGGTATGTCGGGGCGTGACGGTGATCCGCGGATGGGCCGAGCCCGTCGTGCCGGCCACCTTGGGTTCCTCCATGCCGGCGGGAACGGGGACATCGGCTGGCTTGCCCCACTTCACATGAGGGGGCATCGGAACCGGCACGATGCCCGGTGCCCGCGGGTCACCCAGCGCCACGATCACGTTCTTGCCTTGGGCACGGGCGAGATTGAAAGCCTCGAACATGCTGCCCTGGAATTCCTGCTGGATCATGGTCAGCTCGTACCCGTGGAGGTCCATCATGGAGACGCCGGTGGAAGCGAGGACGCCAACGATGCCCAGGGCCATGGACGTTTCGACCGTTGAGAATCCGAAGGGTTTCCGTGAACGGAGCTTTCTGAAAAGGAAGTGAAGGATTCGATGGGTGATCATGATTGATGCATCAGGAATGAGTCAGGGCGGCATTCCCGCCCAGGGTCAAAAAGGGTTTCAGCTTCTCGAAGGTCTTTTCCCCAATTCCTTTGACGTCCATGAGTTCTTCAACCCGTCGGAAACCGCCGTGTTGTTTCCGGAAAGCGACGATGCGCTCGGCCGTCTTGGCCCCGATCTTGGGAAGCTGCATCAATTCAGTGGTTGATGCGGAGTTTAGATTGATGGGTTGTTTTGGTGCTCCGGAGCCAGCACAGAGCGGCAACGCTAGGCAGAGAGCCAGGGCCAGCAAGGCCTTCGACATGATTTCCTCCTTGGATAGGTGGCATCTGGAAGGCGAAGCGCGTACCAATCATTAATTATTGAAATTTCATTTGATATTTATTTTCAATAAAATATGATAGTCATAATATTATTACTATAATTTAAAAAATTTTGTAACAACAATAATAACAAAAATAACCGACCGTTATGCGTAATAATTATTTTGATTGTGCATTACAGTATTTATTCATTGAGCTTGTAGGCGGACCCAACCCGACTTCGCCCCTTCGACTTTTCCTGGCGGCCACACTTCAAGGAGGCGCGAGCTTGGGCCGATACGACTCTTCGGGCAGGCAGTGGGCCCGGGCGGGGCGGCATGATCAAGAAAGTGAACAAGGCGGATCTGAAGGTCGGGATGTATATCCACGATCTTAATTGCGGGTGGATGGATCACTCATTCTTTCGGCGCCGCTTCCCCTTGAAACGGGAAGAGGATCTCAAGAAGATCCATGAAAGCGGCATCACCGAGGTGTATATCGACACGGAGAAGGGACTTGATGCGGAGGGTCCCACGGAGCAGGAAGTCCAGGAGGAGATCATAGAGAAGCTGATCGAGACCGCCGCTCACACGCCCGGTGAGCACGCCCCGACCTCCCATCGCCAGGAACTGGAGGTGGCCAAGAAGATCCAGAACGAGGCCACTCAGGTCATCACCAACGTGCTGCACGATGTCCGGCTTGGCAAGCAGATCGAGGTGGAGCGCGTCTCGCCGGTGGTGGAACAGATCACGGATTCCATCCTCCGCAACCCAGGCACTCTTGTGAGCCTATGCCGGATCAAGGAGCGGGATACCTACACCTTCCAGCATTCCATGAGCGTCTGCACCTTGATGGTGGCCTTCTGCCGCTACATGGACATGAAGCCGGAGGTGATCCAGGAAGCGGGCATGGGTGGCATGCTGCACGATATCGGGAAGATGCGCATTCCCAACAGCGTGCTGAACAAGCCGGGCAAGCTGACGGACGCCGAGTTCGACATCATGAAGGGCCATGTGGTGCTTGGGCTCGAGATCCTCAGACAGACCCCAAATGTCAGCAAGACCGTCTACCAGATCAGCGGCGAGCACCACGAGCGGTACGAGGGAACGGGATACCCCGAAAAGAAGAAGGCGCAGGCCATTTCGCAGCTGGGGCGCATGGCAGCCATCGTGGATGTCTACGACGCCATCACCTCCAACCGCGTCTACCACACGGGAATGGAGCCCTCCCTCGCGCTGCAGAAACTGTTCGAATGGAGCAATCACCATCTCGACGAAGAGCTCGTGCAGCACTTCATTCAGGCCATCGGCATCTATCCGGTGGGATCCCTCGTGCGCCTGGAAAGCAACCGTCTCGCCGTGGTCGTGGAGCAGGGCACCGCGGGACTTCTATATCCAGTCGTGCGCCTGGTCTACGACATTAAGCGCAGCACCAGATTGAAACCCGTGGACGAGGATCTTTCCCGGGCAGAGAGCGGGGGCGACCACATCGTCAGCGCCGAGTCTCCGGAGACATGGAAGATCAACCCCTTCGACTACCTGACCCTGGAACTCCAGATGTGAGGCTGCGGTAAGGAAGGGGCTACAGGCCGTATCAGGCAATACAGACAAGGGCCCTGACAACGATGGGCGCGCGGCTGGCACCTTACCCAGCGAGCAGCAGGCCGATTTCTGAACGGACTTCGGGCAGGCTAAGCTGTTGCTTTGCCTTCACAGGAGTTCCTAGTGCGGTTCATCGACGAGTACGAATCCCAGTACCAGGCATGTGCCTGGTTGGACTTTTCCCTTCTCGAAGCTTTCATGTTCGATGCCCTTGTGGCAGCCGGAATCCCCGAGGGCGATGCGAAGACTGTCAGCGATGTGCTCATCGAGTCCGACAAGCGCGGCATCGATTCCCACGGTATCGGGCGCCTGAAGCCCATCTACATCGATCGCATCCGGGATGGGATCCTGAATCCCGTCACCCGCGTGGACATCCTCCGCGAGCGCAAGACCACGGCCGTTCTGGATGGCAACAACGGCATGGGCCACGTGATCGCGAAACAGGCCATGGCGCTGGCCATCCAGAAGGCCAAGGATCACGGCATGGGCATGGTGGCGGTGAGGAATTCCACCCATTACGGCATCGCGGGCTACTACCCCCTGATGGCGATCCAGGAAGGCATGCTTGGCATCACAGGCACCAACGCCCGGCCTTCCATCGCGCCGACGTTCGGCGTGGAGAACATGCTGGGCACGAATCCGCTGACCATCGGATTTCCCACCGACGAGGCGTTCCCGTTCCTGCTGGACTGCGCGACGTCCACCACGCAGCGGGGGAAGATCGAGCACTACGAGCGCATGGGCAAGTCGTTGCCCGCCGGATGGGTGATCGACGAGCAGGGGAACTCCTCCTGTGAGGCGGGGAAGGTCCTCGAGGATCTGACCGTCGGCCGTGCGGCGCTGGCGCCGCTGGGCGGCATCGGCGAGGACGGGGGCGGCTACAAAGGGTACGGCTACGCCACGGTGGTGGAGGTACTCTCCGCCGCACTGCAGGACGGGGCCTATCTGAAGATGCTCAATGGCCACGACGCACAGGGACGGAAGATACCCTATCCCCTCGGGCACTTCTTCATCGCCATCGATCTCGACGAATTCATGGGACTCGACGCCTTCAAGAAAACCGCAGGCCGGATCATGCGCGAGCTGAGGGCGAGCCGCAAAGCGCCGGGCTGCGACTACATCTTCACGCCAGGCGAGAAGGAATTCCTGATCCAGGAATTCCGCGAACGGAAAGGCTGCCCGGTCCCACCTGCGCTGCAAAAAGACATGTCGACCCTGCGGAATTGGTACAAACTCGACTATCGATTCCAGTGGGACAATCAATGACGAAGGCATGGCCGGCATGAACCGGAGAGGGATCCGAAGGCTGAGGGCCTATGGCCAGCAGACGGTCCTCCGTCTTGATGCCGGCTGGGACATCTTCAAGGATGGCTGCTTCAACTACTACAACAGCGGCGCCTTCAATCAGGCCGCCGCCATCGCGCTCTACGCCTTGCTCTCCATGATCCCGCTCTTCGTCCTGTCCGTGCTGGCCGCCAGCCGGTTCCTGGGCGCAAACCCGGATATCCAGAGTCAGATCACCGCCCTCATCAAGAGCTTCCATCCCTATTTCACCGGCGGCCTCGTGGCGCAGCTGGGGCAAGTGGAAGAGAAGAGCCAGGTGCTGGGCTGGCTTGGCTTCGTCTCGCTCATCTGGTTCTCCTCCATGATCTTCGGCGCCCTGGAAACGGCGCTGAACCTCACCTTCCGAGCGGAGAGCCACCGGAATCTCTTGACCTCGAAACTGCTCGCCTTCGCGATGATCCCCCTGGGCTGGGTGGTGGGCCTTTCCAGCGTGCTGCTGACCTATGTCTCGACCTTGATTTCCGCCCAAGGGAGGCACTTCCTGGATCTGGATATCCTCACACGGTACTTCCTCCAGTACGTGGTCCCGTTCCTGGCCTCGGTCACCTTCATCACGGTGGTCTTCAAGGTGATCCCGTCCCGCAAGATCAAGCTGGCAACGGCACTCGCGGGCAGTTGTCTGTTCACGCTCCTGACGGAAATGGTGAAGCACCCCTTCACGTGGTACATCGCCAACCACACGCGGTACAACGAGATCTTCGGTTCCCTAGTGACGGTGGTGATCCTGGTCATCTGGGTCTTCTACATGGCGTTGATCTTCCTTTTCTGCGCCGAACTGATGAGCTCGTACGAGCGCCGCGACATGCTCCTCATCGAGCACATGCTGCTGAGCCGGAAATCAAGGACCGGGCGGCAGCGGCTGTTCCGCAAGTTCGGGCGCGCCTTCCGGGCCGATACGATCATCTGCCGGGAAGGGGACCTGAGCCAGGAGATGTTCTTGATTCTCGCGGGCAAGGTGCGACTGGAAATGAAGACCGGACCCACGGCGAAGATTCTTTCGGAGTTGGGCCCCGGCGACCACTTCGGCGAGATGGCCGCGCTCACGGGATCGCCCCGCGCCGCCACGGCTATCGCCCTTTCGGATTGCGAGATCGCCGTGATCGATGGACACGTGTTCCACCACCTGCTGCGGGAGAGCGATGATCTTTCGATCCATCTGCTGAAGCGATCCTCGGAGCGAATCCGGAATACGAACACAGCCCTGGACCAGCTTTCCCAGGCCTGGACGCGTATGACGATCCTGCTCCTGATCCTCAGATCCTGGTCTCCGGACGCTCCATCGAAGCTCGTGCCCATACTGGCGGAACGCACGGGGCAGGATCCGCTGGACATCCTGGAAATCCTGAAGGATCTGGCCTCCAAAGGCGCGCTGGAACTTGAGGAAGCTGGCATCTCCAGCCTCCACCGGGAGCGCGCGTGGGAACTCGTCTATCAACTCACCGATCAGAAGACGCCGTCTACTTCACTGCCTTGATGCGATCGTTCAGGGCTTGCGCGATCCGCTCGCGTTCCTGGAGATGCGCTTTGTATTCGATGTTCCTGGCGTGATGGACCTCCACGCGGGTCTCGCCGATGTCCTTTTCCAGGAGCAGTTTCAGGAGTTCCATTTCCTCGGGTTTGATTTCCAGTTGCATGGTCACCTCCCGGGTCCAGTGATCCTGCGGGCCTTCGTCTAAATCGAACGGGTCTGCGGATCCATGGAAGCCTCGATGGAAAAGATAGGCTTTCCAGCATTGCGGGCCAGCGCGCTGCGTTCGACTGCGCGGTTAATTTGTACATATTCCTGCATATATGTCATGCATTTCCATTGTTTATGGATCTATTTTGAAGCGGTACCGCGCTCGGCTTGATATCTTCGAACATGGTACTGAACGCGATTCCGAAGGTCTCCTCTCCATCTCCCGTCCCCGACGGCCGCGAGATTCCCTTCAACTACACCTCCGCCGATGACCGGCGGATCGTGGCGCTGCTCCTGGGAAACGGCTTCGTCCAGCTCCTGGAGAACCTCAGCCACCGGCGCGTAACCGGCCGTTCCGCAAGGCTCCTTTCGAGGTGCCTCGGGGAGATTATGATCCACCGCCGCAACCCGTACCTCTACCAGGAAATGGTGAATTCAGCCTCGCGCCGCAAGCGGTTCTTCACCAACACCGAAAAAGACCTGGAGATCATCGAGCGGAACTCTGACGGCAATGCCGAAGTGCTGAAGGTCCTGCGCGGATGCCGCGACGTCCTCGCGCAATTTCATGCGCAGGTGCGCGAAACACCGGGACTGAGGCGGCGGTTGAAGCACGAACTGGGATCCATCGTGGGTCCCCGGAACGTCTGCTTCGACCCTTTCACGCTGGTCTCGCATGCCACCGATGCCACTGATTGGCGGTTGCACCTGCCCGTGGCCGTGGTGACCCCTTGCGAAGAGGACCAGGTCGCGCCTCTCCTGGTGGCCATCGGGCAACTGGGCCTCAAGGCCATCCCACGGGGCGCCGGGACTGGTCTCACGGGCGGCGCGGTGCCCCTGCATCCGGAATGCGTGATCATCAACACGGAGAAGCTGAACCGGATCCGGGGCGTCGCCGAGCGCGAATTCCATCTGGCGGATTCCCGTGTGGTGCAGGCTGCCGTTCTTGAAGTGGAAGCGGGTGTCATCACGGAAAAGGCCATGGATTACGCGGAAACCCGTGGTCTTGTTTTTGCCACGGATCCCACCAGCGCCTGGGCTTCCACCATCGGCGGCAACATCTCCGAGAACGCGGGCGGCAAGGTCGCGGTGCGCTGGGGCACGTGCATCGACAATCTGGTGGCCTGGCGGATGGCCATGCCCGGCGGCTCCAACTGGACCATCCGCCGGGTGGATCATCAGTTGCGGAAGATCCTGCCCGGGGACCTCGTGACCTTCGACGTGACGGATGGCGATGGCAAGCACCTGCGCCGGATCCGGCTGCGTGACGACGAGATCCGCAAGAAGGGCCTCTGGAAGGACATCACCAACAAGGCCCTGGGCGGGCTTCCGGGAATCCAGAAGGAAGGCACCGATGGTGTCATCACCTCCGCCGAGTTCGTGCTCCATCCCGAGTTCGCCGCCAAACGCACCCTCTGCCTGGAGTTCTTCGGCCCCGACATGGACGAGGCCAGCCGCGTCATTCTCGAGCTTTCCAAGGCCTTCCCCTTTCCTGACGAGGGACACGAAGCCCTGTTGGCCCTCGAGCACTTCGACGACGCCTACGTGCGCGCCATCGGCTACAAGGTGAAGGCGCCGCGGCCGGATACGCCCAAGGCCGTGCTGCTGGTGGACGTGGCGGGGCACGACGCCGAGGACGTCCTGCGGGGCATCCAGAAGGTCCAGGAGATCCTGGACCGGTTCCCCAACAAGTGCCTCTTCGTGGCCCGGGATGCGGCGGAGGCCAAACGCTTCTGGGCGGACCGGAAGAAGCTGGGCGCCATCGCCAAGCGGACCAACGCCTTCAAGCTCAACGAAGACGTGGTGATCCCCCTGGAAGCCCTCGCGGATTTCGCGCGTTTCGTGGACCAGATCAACGAGCAGGAGGAGCGTTACGCCCAGCTCCAGTTCCTGGATCGAGCTGAAATCATCCTCGCGAGCGCCGCGGGTCAGGAGGGAGAGCTGCCCTCCTCGGGCATGGATGCCGCCCTGGATCGTTGTCGGCGGGGACACTCGCTTCTGAGCGGAGCGGCGGTCAAGGCGATCCGGTCCATGGAGCTCTTGGATGCGATCCGCGCTGAACTCACCGGATTCATGCAAGGTTACCCGGACCTGTCGATCGAGCTGGAGCGCGCCCACCAGGCCGCGCGCGACCGCCGCATCGTGCTCGCCACGCATATGCATGCGGGCGATGGGAACGTCCACGTGAACGTGCCGGTACTCTCCAACGATCCCGCCATGCTCCGGCGGGCGGACCAGATCATCGACCGGGTGATGGCCAAGGTCGTGGCACTGGGTGGCGTGGTTTCCGGCGAGCACGGCATCGGCGTCACCAAGCTGAAGTACCTCGAGAAATCCCGTATCGAGAACCTGGCCGCGTACCGCCGGGAGGTGGATCCGCAGGGCCTCATGAATCCCGGCAAGCTCGAAGACTTCGAGGCCCTGGAGCAGATCTTTACGCCTTCCTTCAACCTGCTGGAGCTGGAAGCGAGCATCCTGCAGCACGGCCAGCTGGAAGACCTCGCAAAGAAGATCGCCCACTGTGTCCGCTGCGGCAAGTGCAAGCCCGAGTGCGGCGTGTTCCACCCCGCGCGGGGTATGTTCTTCCATCCCCGGAACAAGAACCTCGCCATCGGCTCGCTCATCGAGGCAATGCTCTACGACACCCAGCGGGAACGTTCCACCCACTTCGAACTCCTGCAGTGGCTGGAGGAAGTGGCCGACCACTGCACCATCTGCCACAAGTGCGAGAAGCCGTGCCCCGTGGGCATCGATACGGGCGAGGTCTCGGTGCTCGAGCGCGAGACCCTCGCCAACTGGGGCTACAAGAAGACGCCGCTGGCGACGCAGCTGACCTTGGCCTACCTGAACAGCCGATCGCCGTTCTTCAATCTTGTTTTCCGGACCTCCGTGCTCCAGGCGGGAGGCTTCGCCCAACGGCTCGGCAGCACGATCGCAGCACCCGTTCAGCCCAAGGAAGGTCCTTCGCCATGGTATCCCCTGCGCCTGCTGCGGTCGCCGCTTCCAACGGTGCCCCCGGGCACGCTCCGCGATGTGCTCCCGACCTGCGAACCCGATCAGGTCCTGGTCTTCGAGCCCACGGAGGAGGCCGCCACGACCGTCTTCTACTTCCCGGGCTGCGGTTCGGAGCGGCTCCATTCGAATGTTTCCATGGCGGCCATCCACGTGCTCCTGGAGGCCGGGTGCCGTGTCGTGGTGCCTCCGCCCTTCCTGTGCTGCGGCTTCCCGGCCCACGTGAACGCCAAGCGCGATCAGCATTCCCACATCCTGCTGCGGGACACCATCCTCTTCAGCCAGATCCGTGCGATGTTCGCGCATCTGATCTTTGACGCCTGCATCGTGACCTGTGGCACCTGCATGGAAGGCCTTGAAGCCATGGGAGCCGGACGGCTCTTCGGCGGCCGCGTCATGGATCTCGCCCCTTACGCGCGGGAGCGTGGTTTGCGGCTGGAAGGTGGTGAGGATGTGCTCTACCACGCGCCCTGCCACGATTCCCTGAACGCCATGGCCACGCAGCTCTTCGATCAGCTGGGCGGCTTCGGAAACGTGGAAACCGTGCCCCACTGCTGCTCCGAAGCCGGTACCCTCGCCCTCTCGCGGCCCGATATCACCGACGCGATGCTGCACCGGAAACGGAACGCGCTCCAGCAGTCCACATCGGGCCGCGCGCCCATCCGGCTATTGACCAACTGCCCATCCTGTCTGCAGGGGCTGGGCCGGAACCGCGATCTCGGGATCGAGCCCTGTCACTTGGCCGTGGCGCTGGCGGAAAAACGGTCGGGGAAGGCGTGGATGAAGCGATTCCAGGAACAGGCGCAAAGGGCTGACGCCTTCACCTTCTAGCCCGTCGCCTTCGAGGGGCCGCAGCGACGAACCATTGGATCATTTGTGCGCGAGACCATGGTGTGGAATCCTGTGCCACGGCGATCTTCGTGCGAATGGAGATCGATCCGCGAGGAGGTCACGTGGGCGAGTCCATCCGATTTCCACGGGAGCGGGTGCAGGCCGTGATGCCTGAGATCATCGCCCTCCGGCGCACCCTTCACGCCATTCCCGAGATTGGTCTCGATCTGCCGGAGACGGCGAAGGTGGTGGAGGATTTCCTGCGGCGCCTGGGACTCCAACCCCGCCGCGTCGGATGCGGCCTGTGGGTGGACATTGGAACGCAGGGCCCTTTGATCGCCATCCGTGCGGACATGGATGCGCTGCCCCTGGAGGAGAAGACCGGACTCGCCTGGGTATCCGGCGTCCCGGGCCGGATGCACGCCTGCGGGCACGATACCCACACGGCCTGCCTGCTGGGCGCGGCCAAGCTATTGAAACAGGAGGACGAGCAGAATCCACTTTCCTTCCGGGTTCGGCTCATCTTCCAGACGGGCGAGGAAAGCCATTTCGGAGCCCTGCCCCTGGTGGAAGCCGGGGTGCTTGAAGGTGTCGCGGCCATCGTCGCCGGTCATGTCGGTGCGGTTTCAAGCGAGCTGCAACCAGGCCAGGCGGGTTTCGTGCACGGCCCCATGATGGCGGCCTCGGACCGCTTCCGCGGTACCTTCATCGGCTCCGGTGGCCATGGCTCCGAGCCGAGCCGCACGTCGGATCCCATCACGGCCGTGGCCGAGTACATCCAAGCCCTGAATGGCCTCAGGGCCCGGGAGGTCGATCAGCGAAAGCCCGCGGTGGTTTCCGTGTGCAGCGTGCGGGGAGGCGAAGCCTTCAACGTGATCCCGGAACGTGTGGACTTCATGGGAACGGCGCGCAGCTTCCACGCGGACATCAGGGAATTCCTCGCGAAGCGGATTGCGGCCATCGCCAGGTCCATCGCGGACATGCGGGGGCTGGCGCTGGATTTCCAGTGGATCGATGGCTATCCGCCGGTGGTCAACGATGCCAACGTCTCCCGTCTTGCGCTTTCCGCCGCCCAGGCCGTGCTTGGCGAGCAGGGAGCCACGACCCTCTCGCTGCCCATCATGGGTGGCGAGGACTTCGCGTTCTACCTCCAGCGCGTGCCGGGATGTTTCTGGGTGCTGAACACGCAATCCCCCGAAAAAGGCATCATCCACCCGAACCACAGTCCGAGGTTCGATGTGGACGAGGACCTGCTCTGGATCCTGGTGGCCGTGAACCTCGCAGCGGCGGAGAAGCTGGCCTTCGCCATCCAGCCCTAGGGCAGTTCTTCCGGCGCGAACTTGTCCGGATGCCCGGAGAAGATCTCCCGGAAGTGTTCGTAGTTGGCCAGGAACAGGCTCACCAGGGCCGGGTCGAAGTGCTTCCCGCTCTGTTCCTTCAGGTAGCCGAGCACGTCCGGTTCGGCCCAGGCGCGCTTGTAGACCCGGCGGCTGCTGAGCGCGTCGTAGACATCCACAAGTCCCACGATGCGCGCTTCCAGGGGGATCTGCTCGCCCAGGCTCCCCATGGGATAGCCGCTGCTGTCCCAACGCTCGTGATGGGCGGCGGCGATGCGCGCGCCCATCTGGATGAAGGGCACCGCGGACCCTTTGAGGATGTTGGCGCCCATGACCGGGTGGGTCTTCATGATGATCCACTCTTCCTCGGTGAGGGGGCCGCCCTTCTGGAGGATGCGGTCCGGCACGCCGATCTTGCCGATGTCGTGCATGGGCGCGGCGGCCTGGATGCATTCCATCTGTTCCAGCTCCCAGCCCAGGAGCTTGGCCATCTGGGCGCTGTAGAGCCCGATGCGGCGGACGTGGGCGCCGGTCTCATTGTCTCGGTGCTCCGAGGCGGAGATGAGCCGGTACGAGATCTCTTCACGCGAGGAACGGATCTCCAGGGTCTGTTCCCGGACCAGCTTGGCCAGCACCGCTTCCCGGTCCCGGTAGTCCAGCTCCAGCATGCGGCGCCGGAGGGCGTTGGCCACGGCGATCAGGATATCCGTCGTCTTGAACGGTTTGAGGACGTAGCCGTAGGCGCCGTGGCGCAGGCACTCCATGGCCATTTCGGCGTTGTCCAGGGAGCTGACCATGACCACGGCGGTGTCTGGAATGCGGTGGGTCATGGACTTCACTAGGTTCAGCCCATTCATGCCCGGCATCTTGATATCGCAAAGCACCAGGTCCACGTGATCCTTCTCCAGGATCTCCAGGGTCCTGAAGGCGTCCGAGGCCTCCAGGCACGTGAATCCGTGCTTGCGCAGGATCCTCAGCACGCCCACCCGGACGATCTCCTGGTCATCCACCACCAGGATCCGGATATCCTTCGGCACCTGCCCGGGCAGGGGCCAATCGATGGGCATCGCCCGGGTTGGAGGCAGGGTGGGCATGACAGAAGATTTATCGTTCGGTGGTTGCCGCAACGTGAATTCTAGGATGCTTTCGTGGCACTCCCCGTGAAGGTGAGCAGGCCGAGGCCGACCACGATGATACTGATGGCGACCCATCTCAAGGGCGGGATGCTCTCGCCCAGCATGAGCTTAGATAAAAAGGCTCCGGCCACGAATCCGAGGGCGAGAAAGGGGTAAGCGAAATTGACGGGGACCTGGGCCATGGCTGAGGCCCACACCACGATGCTGATGGCGTAGCAGCCCATGCAAGTGAGCATCCAGGGGTGCAGGAAGAGGCGGATCAGGGGCAGGAGGCTCCACTCCATGCCAGTGGCCATCACGGCCTTCTTCATGGCGATCTGCGCGAAGGCGTTCAGGAGCACGCTGAAGACGATGAGGGGTAGGGCTTTCATATAAGGATTCATGGATCGCTCTCCGCTCACTTCGTCCGACGGCTCAGCAGCAGCGCCTCGCCTTCCCCGATGGGCACGCTCAACAGTACTTCAAACCCCGCCCGCCGTTCCGGGGTCATGCCCCCGGCGCCCGTGTCCCACTCGCGCCGCATGGCCACGAGCCTGTCCCCTGGACCTAGCTTGGAAATCAGCTCCGGGTAGGAATGCAGCTCGGGCATCTGGTGGTCCGTGTAGACCATGACCCCGCTGCGGATGGTCTGCCAGCAGAAGACCTGGCGGCCGGCGATCAGGGGCTGGACCGCGCTCGTCCAGGCGCGGTAGTTCTTGGCGGGATCCAGGCGATGGAAGCCCCAGGTGCCCAGCACCAGGAACAACGCCCCCAGCGTGAGCGCGGTATCGCGCACGAAGCGCTGGCTTTTCCCTTTCCAGGTATTGAACGTCATCCACGCAGCCCCGATCGTCACGACCGCCGCGCCCAGGCGCAGTGGGCCGAGGAACGGTTCCACTGTGGACTGCAGGCGATGACCCCCCGCATGAAACCAGGCGACGGCATCCAGCAGTAAAGCCGGGATCCACAGGCCGAGGGAAAGCAGCCCCCCAAGGGCGAAAATACGTCCGTCCTGGGCGACGTCTTCCGCCAGGGACTGGAACATGATCGCCATCAGCCAGGCCAGGAAGGGATAGGCCATGAGGAAGTAATGTCCCTGCTTGCTCTGCACGCAGCTCAGCAGCACGAAGGGCACCACCACCGCGAGGAGGGCGAAGCGCGTGCTCACTGAATGGTGACGGTCGTCCCGCCAGAGGATGATGGCCAGCGCGGGCAGGAGCAGGGACCAGGGGAAGAAGTCCCCCATCACGTACTCGACATACTTCCACCAGGGCTGGACGTGATCCCAGGCGTTGAGCGCCCGCCCGAGGTTCTGGTGGACCACCATCTCGTAGGCATACGCGGCCCCGCCTTTCAGGGCGGCCGCGAAGTACCAGGGCAGGATGAGCACCAGCATGCAGGCGATTCCGGATCCCAGCCGCATCTGCAGGATGGCCTTCCCATCTTTCTGCCAGAGCAGGAACAGCCCCACCAGGAGGACCGAAAGCACTAGGGCCAGCGGCCCCTTGGCCAGGAAGGCCAGGGCCAGCGATAGGTACGCACCCAGGAACCACCGGGTCTCTTCTTTTTCCGTTCGCTTGGGCAGATGGTCCCTGAGCAGCAGGTATCCCGCCAGCCAGGAGAGCCAGCTCCACGCCAGCAGAGCGGAGAAGACCATGTCGATCTGGATGAACTGTCCCTGCCAGAACCAGATGGGTGTCGTTGAAAGCATCATCGCGCCGAGGTTCGCGGTGTCCTCTTCCAGGAAACGGCGAGCCCAGCGGTGGAAGGCGGCCATGAAGCCGATGGCCGCGAGGACCGAAGGCAAGCGCAAAGCCCAGGCCGCGATGCCGTGGGTGAAGCCCGCACCGCCGGAAAGCGCCTCGCCCGCGATGGCGCAAAGCTTCATCAGCCAGTAGAACAGGATGGGCTTTTCCGAGTAGGGCAGGCCGTTGAGATAGGGCAGCAGCCAGCTTCCGCGCTCCCGCATCTCGCGGACGCACTGAGCGAAATCGGGCTCGTCCGGAGACCAGAGATCCCGGACCGGAATCATGAGGAGCATCAGCAGCGCGAAAAGCAGGACTGCCCGATGCTCGCGGATCCAGCGCAGGAACGGGTGCTGGTTGGGGAACGTCTCGGCCACTTCGTGCATCTCTCCATCGTGGCTTGGGATTGTCACGAAAACAAAGGATAATCCTGGAGCCCATTCGAGACTCCAATGTTCGTCGCACCCGTTCTATCCCTCATGCTTGCCACTTCCCAGAGCATTCCCCAGCGCATCGGCGAGGACGCTCGCGATTTCGGCCACCAGATCGTTCTCGCCTTCCACAAGCTGGGCCACGGCTTCAAGACCCTGGGCCAGGACGTGGGCCAGGGCGCCAAGTCCGCCGGTCTCGCCATCGGCCATGCCGCCGAAACCGGTGGCCGGGCCGTGGGCGAAGGTGCCAAGGACGTAGGGCACAAGGTGGGTGAAGGCGCCTCCACCGCAGGTTCCAAGGTGAAGAAGCGCCTCAAGAAGATCGGCGAAGGCGCGAAGGAAGCGTTCGAGTAGCGTTGCTCCAGGAATATGCCAGCGGATCAATAAGGCGCATCCGGCAAGGTGTCATGGATTTGGAATAAAAAAACCGGCTGGACGGTTTTTATTAAGGTTTCGGAATTCCCGTACCGATATAACCCTTTTGGTGTCAAAACGGAGCGTGGAGTTCATGAGCGAAAGGGCTTGCGAGGCGAGAGACGATATTGAGCGTGGCTCTGGCCATGCTTCTAGAGCAGGATGGCCACAGTCTTACCCTGGAAGCAGTCGCTCAGAGAGCAGGGGTCAGCAAGGGGGGGCTGACACATCATTTTCCGAACAAGGAAATATTGATCGAGGCGGCCTACGCAAGAATGATCGAGCAGGTCAATGAAAAGGTCGAGCGGCTCTCGGGTGGCAGAGCCTTGGGAACTCCTCAGGAAATGAGAGCGTATATCGCCGCCAGCCTTGAGCAGCCTTTCCGTGGCATTGGCGCCGAACTCGGGGCGGGTGTTGTCTCACTGCTGGGTGAGGACCGTGTGAAGAATGACCGGCTTCTGGACCCATTAAGGCGGCTGTACGCCGCGAGGCTCAAAGCATTCCGATCAAGCCGGGACGCATCCCGTTTCGCCCGATCCACAGTGGTTTTCCTCGCAGTGGAATCCCTCTTGTTCATGGACATTTTCCGGCTGTGCGACTTCAGCGAAGAGGAAATGGCGGAAATCGAATCGGAGCTTTTCGGACTGGCACTAGATCCTGGGCCTGTTCGGGGTTGACGGTTTTAGTTGGGGGTTGCATGAATACAGAAATCCAGCCCGGGTGCGGCTTTGAACATGACGGTAAACCGATGGCGCATGGCGAGCGTGAATTGACTGCCCTGCGGGCCGTCGCGTCGGCTTGCACCCATGAGCTGGATGAGGATCTTCTCCTGGATCGAGTCACAGAGATCATCTGTGAAGCACTGAGCATCGATAACTTCGGAGTCCTGCTGCTCGATCCGGAGACCGGCCTGTTCCATGATCACCGATCGGCGAGGCGCCGACCGGGTTCAGAGGCTCTGTACCTCCGCTTTGGCGAAGGGATCGTCGGAACTGTCGCCATGACTGGTCGCCCCATGCGCATTTCGAATGTCCACCTTGAACCTTTGTATCGCATGGGGGATCCCGAGTCCTGTTCCGAACTCACCGTGCCCCTCCAGGTGGGGGGCCAGATTCTGGGCGTCATCAGTTGCGAGAGCCCGAAATTGAACGCGTTCACGGAGGAGGACGAGCGCTTGCTCGTGATATTGGCCGGATATGTGGCGACGTCCCTGGGCCGCCTCCGGAACACCCACATAATCCGCGAACAGGAGAAGAAATACCGAGCCATTTTCGAGAACAGTGGCCACCCCATGATTTTCGTGGAAGAGGACTCCATCATTTCCATCTGCAACAAAGCCTGCGAGGACCTCGCGGGGTGCCCGAAGGGAGAGATCGAGGGCCGGAAGAAGTGGATGGATTTCGTGGCCTACGAGGAGGACCTCACCCGGATCATGGAGTACCGCCAGGCTCGCTGGGTTGATCCCAACAGCGTGCCATCGCTCTACGAATACATATTCAGACCCATCAAGGGAGATCTGAAGCACGTTTCGGCGGCGGTCAATGTGATTCCCGGCACGCATAAGGTTCTGGTGGTCATTACGGACATCACCGAGCGCAAGCGGATGGAATCCGCTCTTCTGGCCAGCGAGCGCCGCTATCACGCGTTGTTCAACAACGTGCCGGTGGGACTTTATCAGGTAACGCCAGACGGACGTTGCATCGAGGCCAATAGATCCCTCGTCGAGATGCGTGGCTTCTCGGATCTCGTGTTCTTCATGCAACATCCGACCAGCACGTGTTATGCGCGAACGGAGGATTATGAAGCTTGGCGGCGGGAACTGGAGGAGAAGGGCTCTGCGCACCGGGAGATGGAGTGGAAGCGGCAAGACGGCAGCACGTTCTGGGTGGATGAGCGTGCCCGGATCCACCACGATTTGAACGGGCAGGTGTATTTCGACGGCAGCGTGGTCGATATCTCCGACCGGAAGCAGGCCGAAGTGGAGAGTGATTTCCTGCGGCAGCGGCTGCAACAATCAGAGAAATTTGAAGCCATCGGACAATTGGCGGGTGGGGTTGCCCACGATTTCAACAATCAGCTCACCATCATCATGGGTTTTGCGGACGCCTTGGCAGACATGGCCACAAACGAGATCCAAAAGCGGTATGTGCTTAACATCGCGAAATCCTGTCAGCGCTCCGCTGAACTCACGAAACAGCTTCTGGCTTTCGCGCGAAAGGGAAAACTGCTCTCCGTGCCTTCGGATTTCCATGGAATCATTTCGGAGGTCGTGGCCCTCGTGGGTTGCAGTTTCGATAAGCGGATCCAGCTCCGTCATCATCTGGATGCCGAACGATCCCAGGTTCTCGGGGATCCGACCCAGCTCCAGAATGCCCTGATGAACATTGCCATCAACGCCAGGGATGCCATGCCCGAGGGAGGCGAACTGACCTTCCGCTCCCGTATTCGCGAACTCACCAAAGAGGAATGCACGCGCATTCCCTATGAAGTATCGCCCGGTACCTTTCTGGAAGTCCGCATCGAGGATACCGGAATCGGCATGGATGCTGAAACTCAGCGGCGTGTCTTCGAACCCTTCTTCACGACCAAGGAGCTTGGCAAAGGGACGGGCCTGGGCATGGCTTCCGTTTACGGCACGGTAAAGCAGCACAAGGGGATGATCCAAATCGAGAGCGAACTCGGCCGAGGCACTTGCATCATATTGACTTTCCCGCTTACCGACGTGTCGATGGGAAAACCCATTGCCGTGCCCAGCAACAAGTTCATCAAGGGGGACGGTCACATCGTGATCGTGGACGACGAGGACCTCGTTGTGGATATGTTCCGGGAAATCCTGGTGCCCTTGAAATATCAAGTGACGACCTTTCAGGATCCCGTCGAAGCTCTTGAGTTTTACCGAGAGGCCCATAAAAGCGTGGATCTCGTGATCCTGGACATCATGATGCCTCGGATGGGCGGCGAGGATTTGTTCCTTGCCATGCAGGTGATCAACCCGGCAGTGAAAGTGATCCTCGTGTCAGGGTTCAGCGTGGAGGGAGAGGCGCAGCGAATGTTGAACGCCGGCGTCCGTGGCTTCCTGCAGAAACCCTTCCGGAAATTGGATCTGGTTCAAGAACTTCAAAAGGTGCTCCACGGCTAGGATGCTAAGCCGGGCGATCCCTTAGGAACGGGAGATGAATGACGGTGCCGAATCTCAAGAACGCGATCATTTCCTCCCAGCGAGGAAGGTCCGACGAATAGTCCAGAGTGTTATGCCCAGCATCCGGTTCGACCCATATACGTTTTGATCCTGTGTAATCGTGAAACAGCTCCATGCCGAGATCCGGGAAGGCCACGTCATCCTTTCCGGCGATGAGGAACCCAACCGGCATGCGAAGGCGCGCCAGGGCCCGGTCCGTGCGAAGGGTGTCCAGGGCCAGGAAGGGCGGCAGCAGCGGGTAGTGGCGCCGTGCCACGGCGGGAATGCTCTTCAACGGCGTGATCAGCAGCAGCCCCTTCACCTGCTCCTGGCGTTGTGCAGCCGCCAGGGCAGCCACGGCGCTGCCCAGGGACTCGCCCAGCAGGAATATGGGCTTGTCCGACTCCCGGTGCAGCTTGTCGATGGCTTCCACCGCGGCACGGACCAGCGTGGTTTCCGTGGTCGCGCCTTCCCTCGGGCCATAGCCCGGGAATTCCAGAAGCACCACATCCAGGGCGATGGGTATCCGCTGGGCCTGGAAGGCATCCCGAAGATAGGTGCGGTCCAGGGCTTCCCCTGCGTTGCCGTGGAGGACCAGCAGCGTGCCTTCCGCGTGGTGAGCGGGATGATTCGCACGCCAGCCCAGGAGCTTTCCGTGGTCATCCTGCCACGGCTCAAGACCCAGGTTTTGGGCTTCGCGCAGTGCCGATTCCAGCGATTGCCGCGAAGGGAAATAAAGCATCCGGCGCTGCGCGATGAACACGAGCAGGCACACGGTTGCGTACCCGGAGGCGAGCACGAGGAGCAGTCGCAGGAGGATGGTTTTCACGGAAAGAGCCTACCATCGGCCGTATGCTGGGATCTGCCCGATTAAGCGAACCTGACCATGTCCACCAGCCACATCCCCCTCGCCGAGCGATTGCGTCCCCGAACCATGGCGGACGTGGTGGGACAACCGCACCTACTGGGGCCGAAGGGAGCGCTGAAGCGCCTCACGTCCGGTGGTCGGTTGCCGTCTCTCGTGATGTGGGGCCCGCCGGGCACGGGCAAGACCACCATCGCGCGCCTGCTGGCCGCCGATACCGGGCACGAATTCCTGGAGTTCTCCGGAGTCACGGGCTCCGCCGCGGAGCTGAAGAAGTTCCTGCTGGATCACCGCGAGCAGCCCCTGTTCCGCTCCATGCCGCCGGTGGTCTTCCTGGATGAGATCCACCGCTTCAACAAAGCCCAGCAGGACATCCTGCTGCCCTTCCTCGAGCGGGGCGAGGCGATCCTCATCGGCGCCACCACGGAGAACCCGGCCTTCTACCTGAACCCGGCGCTGCGCAGCCGCTGCCAGGTCCTCGCGCTGAAGGCCCTCTCACCGGAAGCCATCCGCATCGTGCTTTCCCGGGCCTGGGCCCAAGAGCAGCCCGGACAGCCGGAGATGGAGGAACTCCTGGCCTGGCTTTCGCAATGGGCGGGCGGAGATCTGCGAGCCGCGCTGACCGGTCTGGAAACCTGGCTGCACCTGGAAGCCGCCCATCGCGATCTGGAAGGTCTCAAGGAAGCCCTGGGCGGGCGCATCGCCTACGACCGCGCGGACGGCCACTACGACCTCGCCAGCGCCTTCCAGAAGAGCCTCCGGGGCAGCGACGCCGATGCGGCGCTCTACTACCTTTCGCGCATGATCCGCGGCGGCGAGGATCCCCGCTTCATCGCCCGGCGCCTGATGGTCTGCGCGGCGGAGGACGTGGGCAACGCCGATCCCCAGGCCTTCATCCTCGCGGAGGCCGCCAGTCGCGCCGTGGAGCAGATCGGCTGGCCCGAGGCGCGCATTCCCCTCGCCCAGGCCGTGATCTACGTGGCCAACGCCCCGAAAAGCAACGCCACCGTCATGGCCATCGATGCGGCCATGGGCACCGACGATCACCCCGTGCCCGAGAGCCTGCGGGACGCCCACACCAGCACCAGCCGCGCCGCGGGGAGGGGTGAAGGCTACTTCTATTCCCACGAGGACTACGATCGCAGGCAGGACTTTCTGCCCGTGGCCCTGAGGGACCAGGCCTTCTATGAACCGAAGCGGCCCCAGGAACGGAACTGGCGGGATCGCGCGGAGCCCGATCTGGCGGCCCTGTCCACGCTCTGGGAGGCATGGATACGTGATCATTCCGAGGGCGGTGAAGTGCCCATGGAAGCGTGGTCCACGGAACTGAAATGCAGCCGCGAGGCTCTGGCGAGGGCTGTCGCCAGGCTGGCCCAGGGCAAGTTCTCACTATCGCGGATGCTGGTGGCCCGGCCGATCGGGGGCGAAGAAGCCTGATCAGGCAGACCGAAGCGGAGCCTGAGTGGTGTTGGCAAATATGACAACCAAGTTGACATAATGACATTATGGTTGTCATGCTGCGCTGATGAACGAACCTCTCCTTTCCGAATACGAAATATTCTTCCGAGAGCTGCGCTCACTGGCCCATCGGTTCAGGCTTGTGGGCGAGGTCGTCCATGGCGAGGCAGCTCTTTCCATCGCAGAGCGCTCCCTGCTCACCAGCCTCGAGATGCATGGCCCGCGCACCATTCCCGAGCTGGCCCGGGGCAGGTCCGTTTCCCGCCAGCACGTGCAGGCTCTCTCCCGGCGGTTGCTTCAGGAAGGCTGGATCGTCCTCAAGGCCAATCCGGCCCATCGGCGTTCCCAACTGCTGGCCTTGACCACGAAGGGGAGAACCCACCTCGCGTCAATGCGGCGCCGGGAGGAGAAGGCGCTTGCAGCGTTGCCCCGACCATTCCGGGAAGGGGAACTGGCCGGGCTCGCGAGGCGGATGCAGCACGTCCGTGAAGTGCTGGAGCAGGTGGAGGCGAACCATGGAGAGCGCTGATCCAGCACCGAGGATCCTGGAACGGAACAAGCAGCAGGGGCTGCACTACGCCCTGACCGATGACGGGGTGGAGCTGCCGATCATCGACATCACGCACCCGGCTTTTGCGTGGGATCTGGACCCGCAGGAGTGGAAAGCCCGCTTCGAGTCCTACGTTCGCATGCTGAAACGGCGCGAACGGATACCGGGTTTCGTGAACCGCTTCCTGCTCCGCTACTACCGCCGCCACTCCCTCCTGCTGCGGGGCATCACCAATGCCCGGGGCGCCTTTCTCAGCGGCATGGATACCTATCTCTTGAAACTGGGGCCGGAGAACCTGGGCCGCGGCTACAGCGGGCGCATCGATCGCAAGGTGGCCCATTCCTTCCCGGCCCAGGCGGCCCGGCTGCGGCTGCGCGAGGCCGCCCGAAGCATCGCGCAGAGCGTCGCTCCCCTGCTTCGGGCGAGGTCCGGGCCGCTGCATCTGCTGAACATCGCGGGCGGACCGGCGGCGGACAGCCTCAACGCCCTGATGCTTCTTCAGAAACAAAACGCGGCCTGGCTGATCCCGCGCAGCATCCATGTCCACGTCCTGGATCTGCATCCCGAGGCGCCCCGTTTCGGGCAGCGGGCCCTGGCTTCTCTGCAGGAACCGGGTGCTCCCCTTCACGGTCTCCGGGTCCGGATGGAGCACGTGCCCTATGACTGGGCGAACCCTTCCACTCTGCGCTCGCTTCTGCAGGAGATCGAGCCGGATGCGGTCGTGGCGGGCTCTTCGGAAGGAGGGCTGTTCCACTACGCCTCCGACGAGGAGGTCATTGCGAACCTCGAAGCGTTACGCGACGAAACGCCCCCGGATTTTGTCCTGACGGGCTCCATCGGGTGGGAAAACCCTTTGACTCGGCATTCCAGGAATTTCACTGGCCTGGCTACGCGCACCTTTGCCGTGGAGGCCTTCGACCGGATCCTGCGCCAGACGGGATGGAGCCTCGACCGGGAAACCTCCGGACTCACCCGGCAGATCATCCGCCTGAGAAAGGTTGCGTGACTCCTTCAGGTGGACTGCTTATGCAACCACTCGATGAAGGGCATGTCCTCCTCCCGGATGTGGTGCTTCAGCCAATTCGCCAGGAATTTGGACAAAGTGCTGGGGAGCGTCAGGTAGCCCTTGGAGAAACGCAGCAACAGCTCTTCCACTTGTCCGGTCAATTCCAGGTGCAGATTTCGATGATGCTCGATCTCCCCGTAGCCGGACGCGGCCATGAGGGTTTCCTCGGCGGAGAAGTGCTTGAGCGTATAGGCCACCAGCTCTCGCAATATGGGCTCCATGACCTCCTGGCCGTGGCCCTCGCTCATGGCGTTTTCAAAGCGGTTGATCATCTGGAACAACTGTTTGTGCTGCTCATCGATTTCTGGGTGCCCTGTTTCATAAATGGGCAACCAGCGCGCGAAGACCATGGCAACTCCGAAACGGCCTGCTCTGCTTATCGGCCGGATCCGGGGCGGCTTGATCAGGCGAGATCGAAGAGCAGCACCTCCGCATCCTCGGCCGCTTCGATCTGCAGGGATTCCTCGCCGCTCACCGCCGCGCCATCGCCCTGTTTGAGTTCGGTGCCGTTCACGGAGATCTGGCCTCGGGCCGCCTGGATCCATGCATGCCGACCACTGGCCAGCGGGTGCTGGAGCTTGGTTCCGGTGTCCAGGTCCGCGATGGAAAGCGTCGCGTCCTGGTTCCAGGTCACGGACCTTTCCCGGCCATCGGGGCTGGCAATGGTGCGGAAACGATTCCATCGCTCGGTGATCGGGAAGGCCTTCTGCTCGTAGCCGGGCGTCAGGCCGCGCCGTTCGGGCAGCAGCCAGATCTGCAGCAGGTGCACCGGCTCCTGGGAGGAGTGGTTGAACTCGCTGTGGTAGATGCCCGTTCCGGCCGTCATGCGCTGGGCTTCCCCCGGCCGGATGATGCCGCCATGCCCCAGGCTATCCTTGTGCTCCAGGGCGCCCTCCAGGACCCAGGTGAGGATCTCCATGTCACGGTGGGGATGGGTGCCGAACCCCTGGCCCGGCTGAACCCAGTCCTCGTTGATGACCCGGAGCGCCCGGAACTGATCGTGGGCGGGATCGAAATAATCACCGAAGGAAAAGGTGTGGAATGTGTTCAGCCACCCGAAATTGAAATGTCCGCGTTCTCCCGAAGGACGGCGAGTGATCATGGAAACTCCTCCTCAATGCATGACCAGGAACCAACTGCAGCACTCGGGTCTGGGCCTGTCTCCTGCTCCCTATCCCCTGCTCCCTGATTTGGATGCTTTTATGGCGTTCCCTGAGCAGGGGCGTATGTTGGTACCGGACTTTCCCAATGGACCACCTAGGAATGGAAATCCGCCATTCCTGGCGGGATCGGAGGTGCAGTCATGATCAGTCGCGTCTTAGTCGGCATTGACTTTTCAGAGGCTTCGAAACTCGCCCTGGAACGGGCCGCGGCCTGGGCCCAGAAGATCGGCGTTCCCCTGGCCGCCATGCATGTTCTCCAGCCGCCGGCGCCCATGCTGCCGGAGGCGCAGATCGCCCTTCCGGATCCCGCCTGGCTGCGATCCATGGAGGCTCATGCCACCGAACAGCTCGAGATATTCATCCAGGAAGTCCCAGGCGCCACGGCCATCGTGAAGTGGGGCAGCCCCGCCGAGGAACTGGTGAGCGAAGCCACGCAGGATTGCTTGTTGGTCGTGGCCCAGGTGGGGCATTCCGGCATCGAGCGCATCCTGTTCGGCTCCACCGCCGCGCGGGTGGTGAAGCACGCGCCCTGTGATGTCCTCGTCGTCCGCGGTGAGCGGAAGAAGAAGCACTGACAAAGCCGTTCGCAAGGGCGAGGACCGCCAGGCTGCCTGGTGTCAGCCCGGCGGAGGGCACTGACTACCCCCCGATCGCGCTCTCCACTGGAGAGCGCTCCCGTTCATGCTGCGCCTTCGGCTTGCATTCACGGAGGGGGCCCCGTCCTGTGATGTCCTCGTCGTCCGCGGTGAGCGGAAGAAGAAGCACTGAAAGGGGGCAGGGATCAGGGGGCAGGTGAAAAAGGACGGCCGCTGTGGGCGGCCGCCTTATTTCTGCTCCCTGCACGCTGCACCCTGACCCCTTCTTTAGGCCAGCGCGGGGTAGTCCGTGTAGCCCTTTTCCCCGGGCGCGTAGAAGGTCGCGGAATCCGGTTCGTTCAGGGGCGCCTTGCGGCGCAACCGCTCGGGCAGATCGGGATTGGCGAGGAAGGAGCGCCCGAAGGCCACCAGATCGCCTTTGTGGGCCGCGAGATCCGCCTCGGCGCGGTCCAGGTCGTAGCCGCCGCTGAGGATGAAGGTGCCCGCAAAGGCCTTGCGCAATGTGTCCTTGAGGGCCTGGGGTACGGGTGGGGCGCCCATGGCGCTGTGGTCCACGATGTGGAGGTACGCGAGGCCCAGGGCGCTCAACTCTTTCACCAGTTCTTCGTAGGCCTCGTCGATGCCCTCGAAGGGCCCCAGGTCGTTGAAGACGCCGTAGGGCGAAAGCCGAATGCCGACACGGTCCGCGCCGATGGTTGCCGAGGCGGCCTTGGCCACCTCCAGCACGAAACGGCTGCGCTTCTTGCTGTCGCCGCCCCAAGCATCCTGGCGCTGATTGGAGCGGGGATTGAGGAACTGGTCCAGCAGGTAGCCGTTGGCGCTGTGCAGCTCGACGCCGTCGAAGCCCGCGGCGCGCGCGTTCCGGGCCGCATCTGCGAATTCCCGGATGGCGTGCTTGATATCGGCTTCGCTCATTGCTCGCGGCATGGCATTGGGCTTGGGGCCCTCCATCGTGTACATCTCGCCAGCGGCCGCAATGGCCGACGGTGCCAAGACTTCCGCGCCAGCCGGCAGGTTCGCGGGATGGCCGATGCGGCCTGTGTGCATGAGTTGCACGAAGATCTTCCCGTCCTTGCGGTGCACGGCCTCTGTGACGCCGCGCCAGCCCGCCACCTGGGCATCACTGAAGAGGCCGGGGATGTTGAGATACCCAAGTCCGTTCGGGGAAGGCGAGGTGCCTTCGGTGATGATCAAGCCCGCTCCCGCGCGTTGGGCGTAGTAAGTGGCCATCAGCTCGTTGGGCACGTTGCCGACGGCGCGGGCCCGGGTCATGGGGGCCATCACCATGCGGTTGCGCAGTTCCAGAAGCCCCAGGCGAGCAGAGGTGAAAAGATTCGTAGACATGACAGCTCCAAAGGGAAGGGCGGCAGGTGCCCTACCTGAATTCGGATGCCGACGGATCTGGACCGGTTCCGCCCATGCGAGCATCCAAGGTCAGGAATCGATGGATGGAACCATGATCACCTTCGTCATTTTCGACCTGGACGATGTTTTGGCCAGCCTGGACCGGGGGAAGCGCCTCCGGTGGCTCTCCGCGGCCACGGGCAAGCCCCCGGAACACTTCGACGCGACCATCTGGAATTCCGATTTCGAGGCATCGGCAGAAGGGGGAATGTTTACCACCGGTGAACAATACCTTGAGGAATTCAACCGCCGCAGCGGATGTTCCCTCTCCCGCGAGCAGTGGATCGAAGCCCGCCGGCAGGCCATGAGCCTCATACCGGAAACGCTGGCGATCGCCGCCGAACTCCAGCAGAACGCCCGCATCGCCGTGCTCACCAACAATGGCTCCCTTCTGAAAGAAAGTCTTCCCGAATTGATTCCTGAATCCTGCGCGCTCTTCGGCGGAGCCATGCACGTCTCCAGCGATTTCCAGGCGCGCAAACCGGAGCCGCTGGTGTACCAGCGTCTGCTGGCGCGCTACGGCGTGCCTTCTGCAGAAGCGCTCATGATCGACGATGGCCTCGAGAACGTCCTGGGTGCGCGAGCCGCAGGTCTTCACGCCATCCACTTCCAGAACCCGGCGCAGCTCCGCGAGGAGCTGCACGGTTTCGGGCTGCTGGGCGGAATTCAGTAGGAGGGGCCCTCTTCCAGGCTCTTGGCCGTGATGGTGTCCCGGAACTTCAGGTAGACCCACACCTGATACCCGATGGCCACGGGCAGGAAGCAGAGCACTACGCCGAGCATGATTTCGAGCGTGAGGGTGCTGGAGCCGGAATTGAAGGCCGTCATGGAAGCCGCTGGGTCGAGGCTGGACGGCAGCAGATTGGGGAAGAGCCCCGCCACGCCGAAGAGCACGGCTCCCAGGATGAGGGCACTGGAACTGAACCAGGCCTTCCACCAGCGGCCCATTCCAGCAAAGATCCGCGCACCGAATAGGCCGGCCACGGCCAGCAGCGGCAGGGGTAGCAGGAAGGGCTTCGCCAGGACGTTCTGCCAGAGCTGGGTGCTGAACCAGGTCATGGCGAGGAAGATCACGGCCATGGCCGCTTCCGCGAACCATAGGCGCTTCGCCATGGCCGCTGCCCGGGCCTGGATCGCGCCTTCCGTGCGCGTCGTCAGCCACAGCAGGCCGTGCACGGCGAAGATCAGCACGAAGGTGATGCCCCCCACGAGGCCGTAGGGATTGAGCAGGGTGAAGAGGTTTCCCTGGAAAACGCCCGCGGCGTCGATGGGGATGCCGTGGAAGATGTTGGCGAAGGCCACGCCCAGCAGCAGGGCGGGCAGGAAGGACCCCGCCACGAGGCAGGCGTCCCAGGTGCCGCGCCAGGCATCCGAATCCACCTTGCCCCGGAATTCGAAGGCCACGCCGCGCAGGATCAGCGCGAAGAGCAGCAGCATCAGCGGGGTGTAGAGGCCGGAGAACATCACCGCGTAGGTCTTCGGGAAGGCGGCGAAGGTCACGCCCCCGGCGGTGATCAGCCACACCTCGTTGCCGTCCCAGAAGGGACCCATGGCGTTCACCAGGATGCGCCGATCGGTTTCGGAGCCGGCCAGGAAGGGAAATACCGTCCCCAGGCCCAGATCGAAGCCGTCCAGCATGAAATACACGGCCCAGGCCACGCCCCAGATGATGAACCAGATGGTTTCCAGCATGGTTGGCTCCTTAATGCGCTCGCAGCGGATCCGGGCCCTTGCGGGCGAACTTGACCAGGAGGTAGAAGTCCACCGCCCCCAGCAGGGCGTAGACCAGGAAGAAGGCCACGAGGGAGGTCGCGACCTGTGCGGTGGCGATGGGCGAGACGGCGTCCCGGGTGCGCATGATGCCGTAGACGATCCAGGGCTGGCGGCCCAGCTCGGCGATGGTCCAGCCCAGCTGGTTGGCCAGGTAGGGCAGGGCGATGCACCACGGCAGGAGCTTCAGGAAACGCGGGCACTGTTCGATCACGTACCGTTTGCGCCAGGCGTAGAAGGCGATGGCCAGGAAGAGGAAGGCGAGGCCCACCATGGCGCGGAAGGAGAGGAACACGGGAAGCACCGGGGGCCGCTGGTCCGCGGGGAAGTCGCGAAGACCCTTCACCACGGTGTCCGTGGAATAGCCCGCCATGAGGCTGAGGGCGCCCGGCAAGGAGAGAGTCTGCATAGCGTTGCGCTCGCCCGCGGAGTCAGGCCAGGCGATGAGGTGCATGGGCACGTGGCTGCCCGTGTCCCAGTGGGATTCCATGGCGGCGAGCTTCGCGGGCTGCGCCGTGTGCAGGATCTCGGCATTCATGTGGCCCTGGGCGATCTCGAAGATGGCGAAGACGAGGGTCCACACCGCGGCGATGCGGAAGGACTTTTTGAAGAAATCGGTTTCATGCCTTCGCAACAGGTGCCACGCGGAGATGCCCAGCACGAAGAAACCCGCCAGCGTGTAGGCGCCGCCCAGGGTGTGCACGAACTCGAGGATGGCGAATCGCTGCGTTATCACTTCGAAGAAGCTGGCCAGTTCTGCACGGCCGTTGCGCAGCACGAAGCCCACGGGATGCTGCA
>DCFP01000005.1:38500-42924 GCA_002319925.1 Holophagaceae bacterium UBA1801
CGGGATGCTGCATCCAGGCGTTGGCCACCAGGATCCAGAAGGCCGAGATGTTGGAGGCGACGGCCACGAGCCAGATGGTCACGCAGTGCGCTTTCGGCGAGAGCTTGTTCCAGCCGAAGAACCAGACGGCGATGAAGGTGGATTCCAGGAAGAAGGCCACCGTGGCTTCCACCGCCAGCAGCGAGCCGAAGATGTCGCCCACGTAGGCGGAATAGCGGCTCCAGTTGGTGCCGAACTGGAATTCCAGGGTGATGCCGGTGACGAGCCCGATGGCGAAGTTGATGAGGAAGAGCTTCCCCCAGAATTTCGCCATGCGCTTGTAGTCCTCGTCGCCTGTGCGCAAGAAGCCCGTCTCCATGATGGCGACCAGGAACGAGAGCCCCAGCGTGAGGGGCACGAAGAGGAAGTGGAAGTACGTCGCGACCGCGAATTGCAGGCGCGACAAGGTCAGGACGTCCATACGGATCTCCCTGCGCGTGGTGGTGGTTGTGTCGCCCCTCGGGGCGGATTATGTCTTGCGGGATGCGGAATGCCGGTGAGCGGCTCGGTGCCCATTGGCGCTGGAAGCCAGCGCATCGAAACGGAAGGAAGCGAGTTGAGATTCCAATGCGTGGGTGGAGGAACTCCACGCCGATTGCACGGGACAGCTTGCGGTGAAGGGGCACGCATGCCGGTCTTCCACGCATGGGTTGAGGGCCAGAGATCCCTCCATCACTCGGACGACATCCAGCAATGTGATCTCCGAAGATGGCCGCGCGAGACGGATGCCGCCGCCCGAGCCCCGCACCGTGGCGAGGATACCCCCCTTCACCAGCTTGCCGATGAGGCGGCGCACGAAAGGGGCCGGCAGCAGCCGGTGTTCCGCGATCTCGGCGATGGACGCCTGCTGCCCCTCATCGAGGCAGGCCAGGTGCAGCACGATGCGTGCGGCGTAATCCGTGTGCCGGGCGATCTGGATCATGGAACCTCGAAAGATGATTTACGAAGTAATGTTACCTTCGAGATCACCTTTGTCAACGGCTTCCGGTTTTTTTATTGACGCAGCTCGAAAATGGCCGGCAGGATGCCGACCAAAGAAGCGAGCGAAAGCACCCAGCCCACGCGTTTCATGTGGCGCGGCAATGGCGGGGCCACCAGGATCCAAGCCGCGGCGAGCGTCATTGGAGCCACCGCCAGCGCTAGGATTCGAGGTAGGGGCGTGGACAAGCAGAGGGCCATCAGCGCGGCGCCCAGGCCCAATGGGAGAGTCCGGAACCACGGGCTCCCCTTGCCTCGAAGGGACCCGAGAAATGAACGCACCGTGGTGGTGCCGAGGCATTGCATGGCGGACAGGATCGAGGTCATCAGCACCGCGGAGTGTGCTCCTGCTCCCCCCAGCACGGCCACCGGATACGCAGCAGAGGAGAGGGCTCCAGCGGCCAAAAGTTCACCGTAGGTCGTGTGCTCTTGCCGCATGAAGGCCAGAGCGGCAAGGGCCGAGGCCAGGAGCACCGGAACGAGCAGGGTTCGCCATTGCGTCACAGAAGCGTTCCACCAGGCCAGCGACCCGCAGACGACCCCCAGGCAGGCAAGGAGGACGAGACGCCTCACAGCGCGGCGATCCTCAGAATCGCGGCGAAGCGCAAGGGCGGGGACACTGGCGAGGAAAACGATCGCAGTCAGCAGAGCCTGGAAAAATGCCTGAAGAGTTCCCTGCCCCAGCAGCAGACCCGCGGCGAGAGCGATGCCCAGCTGCACGTACGCACCGTGTTCGCGGGGGAGGAGGGGAATGCCTGTCATGGGACCAAGGCTATGCCACCGCTCCGGGGCGTGCCTTGACAGAGATCAAGAGCCAGCCGTCGGTGGGAATCGAGCGCATGGCAAGCGTGGGTCAGTGCATGGTAATTGCCTGGGCATGTAGGGGCCGAGCCGGGCTTTCCACGTGCCCGCGGATGCGGGTCGCGGAAGACGCTCCAGTGGAGCGTCTGGAGCGGGGTCCCCGCACCGTGGGTATGCCAGTGCCGACACGCGAGGCCGAGCGAAGCGAGAGTCGAGCGCATGGAAAGTCTGGCCCTTTTTCTGGGCGCGCCCAGAAAAAGGGCCGGGCTTTCCACGGCACTCAAGGTAACGACTTAGGGCTGCTTCTTCCGACCTGACCCGGTTCATCGCACCCCGATGCATGGGGCCCGGCTTGCATCTAGAATAGCCGGGGCTCGGCTTCCTGGCCAGGAATGCGGGAATAAGCCTTGAATATCAAGGAAATCCGCATGGCATCAAAATTGGGCGGCCCTTGCCTCTTGACACCCCAACATCTTGGGGTGATTCTTTCTTTCCGACACTACCCGTAGAGGTCCAACGGAATTGCTCCAGAACACGAGGCCCGATCCGTTGGAGCGCAGCTTCATCCAAATGCGTGAGCATTTGGCGACTCCGTCATTAAGGGATATTCATGAAGATCGCCCGTTATTTTACCAAGGCTGGTCATGATCCACTGGAGGGAATTCCCTTCGTGCCACGCACCAGCAGGATCACGAAGCTGGACGGCTCCGTGGTCTTCGAGGCCAAGGACGTGATGGTTCCCGAGGGCTGGTCCCAGGTGGCCGTGGATATCCTGGCCCAGAAATACTTCCGCCGGAAGGGCATCGACGCCACTGGTGGCGGAGAGAAGGACGCACGCCAGGTCTTCCATCGCCTGGCCGGCTGCTGGCGCCATTGGGGTGAGCAGCATGGCTACTTCGGCTCCACGGACGACGCGCAGGCCTTCTACGACGAGCTGGTCTACATGCTCGCCAACCAGATGTGCGCGCCCAACAGTCCCCAGTGGTTCAATACGGGCCTGCACTTCGCGTACGGCATCGCGGGACCGGCCCAGGGCCACAGCTACGTGGATCCCAAGACCGGGAAGATGATGGCCTCCACCAGCGCCTACGAGCGCCCGCAGCCACACGCCTGTTTCATCCAGAGCGTGAACGACGATCTCGTGAACCCCGGCGGCATCATGGATCTCTGGACCCGCGAGGCACGGATCTTCAAGTACGGCAGCGGCACGGGCTCAAACTTCTCCAAGGTGCGCGGCGCCGAAGAACCGCTTTCTGGCGGCGGGCGCAGCTCGGGGCTCATGAGCTTCCTCGCCGTGGGCGACCGCGCCGCAGGCGCCATCAAGAGCGGCGGCACCACGCGCCGCGCGGCGAAGATGGTGTGCCTCGACCTCGATCATCCGGACATCGAGACCTTCGTGGAATGGAAGGTCAATGAGGAGCGCAAGGTGGCCATGATGGCCGCGGGCTCCATTCTCTGCAACAAGCACTGGAACTTGTTATGCGAAGCGGTCGAGTGCAGCACCACCCGTGATGCCGATCCAAAGACCAATGAGAAGCTGCGCAAGGCCATGGCCCAAGCGAAGAAAGAGGGCGTACCTCCCGCGTTCCTCGCTCAATGCTTGGGCCGTCTGGCCATGGGCGACTTCGAGCGCAATCTCAAGCAATACGACACCACCTGGGATGGCGAGGGCTATCACACCGTGGGGGGCATGAACTCCAACAACTCCGTGCGCGTGCCCGACGAATTCATGCAGGCCCTGGAGAAGGACGGCACCTGGAACCTGATGCGCCGCACGGATGGCCGCGTTTCGCGGACGCTGAAGGCCCGCGAACTCTGGAAGAAGGTCAACACCGCCGCCTGGGCCTGCGCCGACCCCGGCATTCAGTTCAATACCACCATCAACGAGTGGCACACCTGCCCGGCGAGCGGCCCCATCAACGCGAGCAATCCTTGCTCCGAGTACATGTTCCTGGACGACACCGCCTGCAACCTGGCGTCCCTGAACCTCTGCAGTTTCCTCACGCCCGACGGCGGTTTCGATCTCGAGGGCTACCGCCACGGCATCCGCCTGTGGACCATCGTGCTGGAACTCTCGGTGCTCATGGCCCAGTTCCCCAGCGAGACCATCGCGCAGCTCTCCTATGATTTCCGCACGCTGGGTCTCGGCTACGCGAACCTGGGCGCCATGCTCATGCGCATGAGCATCCCCTACGACAGCGTCGAAGGCACCCAGTGGTGCGCCGCGCTCACGGCTATCCTCACGGGCGATGCCTACGCCACCAGCGCCGAGATGGCGGGCGAACTCGGTCCCTTCGCAGCCTACGAGCGCAACCGCGAATCCATGCTGCGCGTGATCCGCAACCATCGCCGCGCCGCCTACAACGCGCCGTCTTCCGAGTACGAGGACCTCTACATCAAGCCCCAGGGTCTCCACGGCAAGGGCGTTCCCAAGCGCATTCTCGACGCTTCCCGCGAGAGTTGGGACCACGCGCTGGCCCTGGGCGAGAAGCACGGCTACCGCAACGCACAGGTCTCCGTGCTGGCCCCCACGGGCACCATCGGCCTCCTCATGGATTGCGACACCACGGGCGTCGAGCCGGACTTCGCGCTGGTGAAATTCAAGA
>DCFP01000005.1:43182-75038 GCA_002319925.1 Holophagaceae bacterium UBA1801
TGGTGAAATTCAAGAAGCTCGCCGGTGGCGGCTACTTCAAACTGGTGAACCGCGCCATTCCCGAAGCCATGGCTCGCCTGGGCTACAGCCCCGATCAGATCCGCGACATCGAGCGCTTCGTGGTGGGCTGGCTCGAGATCAGCGAGGAGACTCCCGGCATCCAGCGCAGCCAGCTGCTCGCCAAGGGCTGGACCGAGGAAGAGATCAAGGCCATCGAGGAGAAGCTGCCCACAGCCTTCGATCCCTCCTTCGTGGTGAACGTGGAGCGCCTGCGTAAGGACTTCGGCGACGAAGCTACTGATGCCTTCATCGAGGCCCTCGCAGGTTCCATGACCGTGGAAGGTGCACCGCACCTCAAGGCGGAACACCTGCCCATCTTCGATTGCGCTAACAAGTGTGGAAGAAAAGGCAAGCGCTACATCGAACCCATGGGTCACCTGCGCATGATGGGCGCCGCCCAGCCCTTCCTTTCGGGCGCCATCAGCAAGACCATCAACCTGCCTTCGGAGTACACCGTGGAGCAGGTGGGTTCCATCTACGAAGCCTCCTGGAAGTTCATGCTGAAGGCTGTGGCGCTCTACCGCGATGGCAGCAAGCTGAGCCAGGCCCTGGCGACGAACCTGGATCTTCTTGAGGGTCTCGACACCCTGGCGGACGAGGAAGCCAGCAGGGCCGAAAAGGCCCAGGCCGTGGCCCAGAGCATGACCCAGCAGGTGGTGCGCGCCTACCGCAAGAAGCTGCCCAACCGCCGCGGCGGCTACACCCAGTCCGCCACCATCGGCGGCACCAAACTCTACCTGCGCACGGGCGAGCACGAGGACGGCACCCTGGGCGAGATCTTCCTGGACATCCACAAGGAGGGCGCCGCCTTCCGCGCTGTGCTCAACTGCTTCGCCATCGCGGTCTCCATGGGCCTGCAGTACGGTGTGCCCCTGGAAGAGTTCTGCGACGCCTTCCTCTTCACGCGCTTCGAACCCAACGGCATGGTGCTGGGCAGCGACACCGTGAAGTTCAGCACTTCCATCATCGACTTCGTGTTCCGGGAGCTGGCCATTAGCTACCTGGGCCGCTACGAGCTGGCCCAGGTGGACCCCGAGCAGCTCATGCAGATGACCGGTGGCCGCAAGCCCGAAAGCAGTGGTGCCACTTATTCCAGCGCCAATGGCGGCATGACGCCGCTGTTCCCGGAGATCCAGGGTTCTGCGGCGCCCGCGCCCGAACCCATGCTCACCCACGCGCACGCAGCCGCAGGCCCCGTGAAAGCCGCCACCTCCGCCTATCAGGTGGCCCGTGAGAAGGGCTACACCGGCGATCCCTGCCCCGAGTGCGGCCACCTCACCCTGGTGCGCAACGGCGCCTGCCTCAAGTGTCAGACCTGCGGAGCAACAACGGGTTGCAGCTAGCAGCAAGCGACTGCAGGGAAGGGCGGGAGAGATCCCGCCCTTTAATTTTTCGAAAGAAACGAATCATCGCAAAGACGCAAGGGGCGCCAAGTAAAAGCAAGCATGTATTCTTGGCGTCCTTAGCGTCTTGGCGTTTATATCTTTTTGATTGTGAATTTTTATCAGATGGGCTGTGCGATTTCTCTTCTTATTCTTCGCCGCTCGATCTGTTTGCGGGCGATCCAGAAGCTTAGAGGAAATAAGCTAACCAGCAAACCCATGGCAGCCAGCGCGATCAGTTGATGGACCCAGACGAACCGGTGGACAGCCTTCAGAACCCAGGGCACCAGACCCTCGCGTCCCAGGTAGTCCGAGAGTTCCTGGTACGAGAGTGTGGTGGTGTTTCCGCTCCGCGCCGCTTCGACGGGGAGCCCCGATAGGATGCTGTCCAGGTATTCGTCCAGGCCGAGATTGTGCAGTTGTTTCGCCGATGGATCATGCACGAGCACGCGCCCGAGGAGGTCCAGGCCACGATGCAGGATCGCGCCCTGAGTCTGTTCCTTCAGTGACGGCATGGCCTCGGAAAGCAGCGCGGTCACCACATCCACGACCTGGGAGATGGCAGCCTTTCCCACGGTGCGCATCTCCTGCTGGAGCTCCGCGGCGTTGATTTCTTCCTGGGCGGCCATGAATTTCTTCACGCCCTCCTGGATCTGGTCCTTGGCTTCCTCGGGCTTGATCTGGGGGTTCAGCTGCACGGTGACGCAGGCGTGGTGGACTCCTGCGAACAGCATGGCCTCCATCTGCCCGAACTCGCCACGGAGCTCAGCCACGAGGGGATGGGTGTTCACCGTCTGCTTCACACCATGCCAGGCTCCCTCGAAGAAACCGATGTAGGTGCATGCTGCGGCGCAACCGAGGATATTCAGCGTGCAGACAAGGGCGCGCAGCCACTTCGCACCTCTGATGTCCAGGCGGTAGCCGCCCTTGGCGCGAATGAAGAGGAAACTCGCCAAGCCGATGACGATACCAATCAAGGCTCCGAGAACCGCCCAGAGGGCCAAGCGCCAGGAAAGGCTTAGTACATCGGTGGCAATGAGCCAGGAGAGGATTTCTTTAGTCATGAATTGGAACCTATGGAATGGGTTTCAGGGATGAAGATTCGCGGCATTGCGCGGGTTGTGGTCACGACAGGCATCAATCTTTGCGAGTGAATCGCATGGCCAGCACTTCACGGAGTAACGCCCGATTCCCCGCACAGGAAACCATCTTCCAGGGTGGGAGGATGGTCATCGCTGGAGAGGAGAATCGGAGGGTATTCGTTGCGGGAGGTCGCACAGTGACGGGTTCCCTGCTGGATCTCGATGCGCGCGTCCAGGGCGATCTGCTTGGATTCGCCCATCAGTCGACTTGTATCGAAGGTCGCCAGGAAACCATCCGCCATCGTTCGTGTCTGGATCGGCATGAGTGGAGCCCCGGGCTCCTTCTTCGCTGACTCAGGTTGCTCGGGCCAGATCCGGATTTGGATGGGCTGGTTCCCCTTCTGCAAAGGTCGCACACGCAACTGGAGTATCTTCCCGTCGTGGATGCCCTTCACCTCGAACCATGCTGCATTGATGCTGGATTTCACGGGTTTCGGAAAGCCATCCGTGGGTCCCAGGAACATTTTCGGAGCATGCTCCCAGCCATGAAAATCATCCAGCGTTGCTGCGTGCAAGGCCCATAGGTATCTGGAGGTGCTCAGGGATTCAGAACAGTTGGCCTCGGAAGATCGGTCGAAGAGTGAACCCGTTCGAATCGCCAAACCTGTGTTCAGGTTGTATGAGAACCCGGCGCTTACGACATCTCCACCCGTGTGGACTTGATACCCATGCAAGCCGATCAACAGAAATCCACCGTCCTGGAACCGGTAGGTTTCCTTTTCGCCTTGATTGATGTTCCCGGAACCCACGGTGAGGCAACGGTTCTTGATGGTCAGGATGTTGTCGCCGGATCCCCAGCCCATCTCCTCCCAGTCGTGCGGCCCATTCACGAATCCCCCCACATCGTAGAAATAGTCGATGTCCCGCTCTGCGATTTTCTTGAGCTTCCCATCCCTTTGCCGGAAGGCCACTACGAGCCGGAACTCGACGACCTCATCCTCTCCGGCCACGGGGCGCTGAAAGACGCCAGCCCAGTCCTGGATTGCTGCCTGGACCAGCGGGCCTTCCGCCTGGGTTTCCAGCATCCATCCCGAGGCATTGAAACCGGCAATCTCGGGCGGGCGCAAGATCGTTGCGGCGCCCTGCTCCGTCTGGGCTGACAGGCCACAACTCGTGCAGAGCAGAAGAATGCTGAGGAAGAATGCAAACATGCGAAGTCCTGGATTCGATGGAGAAAAACCCGCGTAATGGCGCATCGTTATCGGATTAAGACAGGCCGCGGCGATGGATGAAAGGTTAACATCCACGTGGCCGGATTCCTATTTCCGCGAAGTTGTTGCATGGAAAACCCGCGGCGTCATCGTCATACCTTGCTAGGCTTTGAACGCATGATGCGCGGGGAGGCAGCCATGGCGGACCTGAAATCACAAACCTACGAGACCCATCATCGTTTCGATCCCTGGTACCACTTCGTGGGCTTCGGACTCCTGCTGGTGGCGCTGGTTCTCGCGCTGGTGGAGCTGATCCGCCAGCCGGGCGTCATCACGGTCTGGGCCCTGCTCGTCAGCATCGTCCTGATGATCACATTCCTGCGTCTCCGGATCTACGCGCTGCGAAACCAGGATCGGTTGATTCGTCTTGAGGAGACGCTGCGGATGGAGCGGTTGCTCTCTGAGCCTTTCCGGTCCAGGGTCTCCGAGCTCACGCCGGGACAGTTCATCGCCCTGCGTTTCGCTCCGGATGCCGAGTTGCCGACGCTGGTGGAGCAGACGCTCGCCGAGAAGCTCGACCGCGAAGCCATCAAGAAGCGCATCCAGACATGGCGCCCGGACACGTTCAGAGTCTAGGTCGTCCCCTGTTTGAGCCGGTGGAAGTTGGTGGAGCCCGTGACATGCGTCCGGGTGCTGGCTTCGGATAACCGCCGCCGTGCGTGGGCGCAGCGCGCCAGGAGGCGCGCGCGATGACGGCATTCCTCGGGATCCAGGGGCGTCTCCAATCGGTCTTGGATCCAGGCTTCCAGGGCGTCCACGAGCAGGGACTGGTCCTTGTCCGCCAGCACGAGGATGGGCAGTTCCGCGCATTCTGGAAAGGCACGGATCTGATCCAGGGCTTCCGCGGGCGCACCGTCCAGCAGCGAGAGATCCAGGATCAGGGCATCGGGCGCTTCGCTGCGCAGGGCCTGCAGGGCTTCCTCCAGATTGGATGCGAAGGTGGTGCGGATGCCTTCCAGCGACAATTGTGTGAGCATCACCGAACGCAGGGCGCCCGGCGGGGACAGCAGCAGGAAGCTGGCGCCGGAGGAGGCAATGAGGTTCGTTCCCGGCGAACTGCCCAGCTCCAGCAGGAGCCGCACGCGCGCCCTGAACACCACTTCGTCCTCGTTCTTCAGGATCCGGTCATCGGCGCCCGACTGGAAACTCAGCTCCTTCGGACCATCCCAGGGCGAGGCGAGAATGGCGAAGGGGATGCCGCGGAGGAAGGGATCGTCGCGGATCCACTGGCAGAGGGAGTAGCCATCGCTGCTGGGCATGGTGCCGGCGCTGAGGACCAGGGCGGGCGGCCGGCGCAGGAGCGCGGTCATGGCCTCGGCCACGTTGGGTGCCCAATGCACCTGCAGGCCGAACACGGAGAGGCGCTCCACAAGGAAATCCCTCTGCCGCTCATCATCCTCCACCAGCAGGATGCCAGGGGGTTCCGGCGCCACCGGCGCCTCGGGCACGGACTCCGCCTGGATGCGATTCCGGCCCAGAGCCTTGGCGGCATAGAGGCGGCGATCCGCTTCCTGGGTGAGTTCCAGAGGCTGCATGTCCACGTCGGGCACCACCGTGGCCACGCCGATGCTCAACGTGACCTGGGCTGAGACGGGCGAATCCGGATGGGGAACGCGGGCTGCCGCCACGTTGGTGGCGATTCGCTGGGCCACTTCCAGAGCGCCCATGGCGTCGGTTTCCGTGAGGATGCAGGCGAATTCCTCACCACCGTACCTCGCCACGAAGTCCAGGGAGCGCTGCAGGGACGCGCTGAGCACATCGGCCACTCGCTGCAGGCACGAGTCCCCCGCGGGATGGCCCAGGGCGTCGTTGAAGCGCTTGAAGTGATCGATGTCCATGAGGATCATCGAAATGGGTTTCTTGGTCCGGAAACCCCGGGCCCACTCCTGGTCCAGGTGCTCATCGAAGCGGCGCCGGTTGGGGATGCCCGTGAGGGCGTCGTGCAGCGAAAGGGCCATGGCCTGGTCCAGGCTGCGCTTGTAGGCCAACTGGTTGTGCATGCGGGCCTTCAGGATCGTGGGATCGTAGGGCTTGGTGATGAAGTCGATGGCGCCCAGTTCCAGGGCCCGGGCTTCGCTCACGCTAGGGCCGGGGGTCGTCAGGAAGATCACCGGGATGTCCCGGGTGGCGGGTTCTTCCTTGAGTCTGCGAAGCACCTCATAGCCGTCCATGCCCGGCATGGCCACATCCAGCACGATGAGGTCCGGGGATTCCGAAGTCGCCAGGGCCAGGGCTTCCAGCCCGTTCAGCCCGAACAGCGCGTTGCAGTCGGCCTTGAGCAGATTGCAGAGGCCGTCGAGTGCGGCGCGGGAATCGTCCACCACGAGGACCGTGGGGCGGCTGGGCGGAGTGGCTGGATTGAGGACCATGCTTCTTTTCTCGGCAGGGAGGGCCAAGATCTGGAGTGTTGCTGCTAGAAAGCTTAGGAGCTGTTACGAAATAACCTGTGCTTTTCTGGTTGGTTCGTTACAGCCCCTTATGCCGCAAGCGGCTCCGGACCGTTCGGGCTATTTCTGCACAGCGGCCTACTGCTTAGGGATGCGATGATCGAGCTTTCCTGGAAGGATGTGCGCGTGATCGAGATCCATGTGGACGCTGACGCTTGCCCCGTGAAGGAGGAGGTCTTCCGCGTCGCCAGAAGGCACGGGTTGCGGGTCCATGTGGTCGCCAACGGACGGCTGGGGATACCGAAGGATCCGCTCTTCGAATTGGTGCTTGTGAGCGGGCGCTTCGACGCGGCGGACGACTGGATCGTGGAGCATGCCACGACCCAGGACATTGTGGTCACTTCCGATATTCCCCTGGCGGATCGTTGCCTGAAGAAGGGCGCGCGCGTGCTGGATCCCAAGGGGCGCGTGTTCACGGAAGATTCCATCGTTGATGCCATGGCCAGCCGCGAGATCAGTGCCTTCCTCCGCGACATGGGCGAGCTGGGCGGTGGCCCCAAACCCTACCTGCCCAAGGATCGCTCGCGATTCCTGAACACCCTCGAGAACCTGATCCAGGCCCTGATGAAACAGGAACGGGGGAGGTCAGAGGCGGAGCGGTCCTGAACCTCACCGTTTGGACGTTCGCGGTTTCGAAACTGCGCCGGAATTCCGCGAAGAACGTTTCTGAGCGGGTTTCCAGCGGGAAGCCAGCGCTTGGGAAAAGGCTTCGATGCTCTGCTCGTTGAGAAGGTAGTAGACCCATTTGCCCCTGCGCTGCTCGGAAACGAGCCCGGCGGCGCGCAGCTGGGCCAGATGATAGGCCAGCTTGGAAGGCGCGAGGCCGCCGAGCCTGGCTCCCAAGTCGCAGGCGCAGACGGCAACGGGAGTTTCGGGGTGTTCGGGCGAGCTGCAAGCCGTGCGGCGCCCTTCGGCGAGGAGGTCAAGGATGCGGATCCGGAGCGGATCTCCCAGCGCGGCGGCGATCAGTCCGAGATCTTCCATGGCCTTGAGCATAGGCGGTTGGATCGTCATTTCAAGATTTCTTGATATTTCAAAAAAAGTTGTCATGTTATCCCATGCAGGAATACACCGGAGGGGATACCTTGACGATCGCAGCCCAGCTCCAGTTCGCGGGGAAAACGTGGAGGCTCGAATTGGACTCTTCCAGTCCCGTTGCCCAGGCTCTCGCGGCCCATTTTCCGATCCGGAGCGTCGCCAAAAACATCGGAGGCGAGATCTATTTCCGCGCCACCGGCGTGGATATCGCCTATGACGGCACGGAGACCGAGGAATTCCAGCAGGGGGATGTCACCTACTGGCGGTCGCCCAAGGGTGAAGACGTATTCGCTATTGCCTTGTTCTACGGGAACACTCAGTACAGCCGGTGGACCACTCCAAGGGCATCAAGCCCCTGTATCCGCATCGGGCGGATCGCGGAGGACGTGGAAGCCTTGAAGGATGTGGCCACCGGCGAGACAGTTCTGTTTGGAGGAAGACCATGAAAACGCGAGACCCGCTCACCCTGCCTGAATCCTTGCTCGCCCAGCTGAAGGAGGGCGCTTTCCTGACCGTGAAGGCTGGCGATGCCCTCAACACCATGACCATCGGCTGGGGGCTGATCGGCATCCTCTGGCAGAAGCCCGTGTTCATGGTGCCCGTGCGGACCTCCCGGCACACGCACTCCCTCATCGAGAAGGCCAAGGACTTCACCGTGACCGCGCCCTCCGGCGACATGCAGGCGGCGCTCAATTTCTGTGGAACCCGTTCCGGGCGCGATCTGGACAAAATCAAAGCCTGCGATTTGAAAACCCAGCCAGGCCAAGACACGGTCTCGCCCATTCTCGATATGCCAGGTCTTCACCTGGAATGCCGGATCCTCTACAAGACGCCCATGGATCCGGCCCACATGGATGCGAGCCTGCAGTCCATGTATCCCGCCAAGGACTACCACATCCTGTATTTCGGCGAGATCCTGAGCTGCTACGAGCAGTAGCGGTTCAGCGCAGCGCCAAGCCGATGCCCAGCAGGATCCCGTAAGCCAGCTCGAGCAGCCCCGTGTCCCGGAGCACCGGCAGCAGCGCCGTGCCCGTGTCGCCACGGCGCAACGCCCGGAGGGGCTGGAACGCCAGGGGCACGGCACCGAAAGCGAACGCGGCCCGCGGTTGTTCAAACAGCAACGGAAGCAGCACGAGAAAAGCCGCAACGATTAATACGAAGTAGAGACGCCGCGTGCGAGCGTCGCCGATCCTGACCGCGAGAGTGCGCTTGCCGGACGCCGCATCGGTGGGAATATCCCGGAGGTTGTTAGCGACAAGGATGGCGCAGGCCAGCGCACCGGTGCCCAGAGCCGCGCCGGCGGCAGCCTCAGAGAGACGTCCTGCCTGCGTGTAGGTGGTCCCCAGCACCGCCACCAAGCCGAAGAAGATGAAAACGAAGACCTCGCCGAGGCCTGCATAACCGTACGGATGCTTGCCGCCCGTGTAGAACCATGCCGCCGCAATGCACGCCGCGCCCACGGCGAGCATCCACCAGGCGCCACATAACGCCACCAAAACGAGACCGGCGATGCCGGCGATCGCGAAGGCTGTGAATGCAGCGAAACGCACAACCCGTGGTTCAGCGGCACCCGAGCCCGTGAGCCGGAAAGGGCCGACGCGATGGCTGTCCGTGCCGCGGATGCCATCGGAGTAGTCGTTGGCGTAGTTGACACCCACCTGGAGCGCCAGCGCCACCACCACCGCCAAACCGGCGCGAAGGCCGTTGAAACCGTTCAGCGCGGCAGCCGCCCCCGTACCCGCCGCCACTGGCGCCAGCGCCGCAGGCAGCGTGCGCGGCCTGGCACCGGAAACCCACTCTGCGAGTGTGGCCATGTCTATGCTTTCCCGGTTCGCTTACGGATTGTCATGGGATTTCAGCCTCTGGACCGGGAATGCTCGCGGATTCTGGTTGCTTCCTCGGAAGAAATTCCCAGTGACATCAAGAAACTCAGATGCGCCTCCGGCGCTCGCGTTTCGAACTCGCGGTGCCAGGCGTCCATGGCGGCTTCGCTCATGCCGGCGTTCTGGAGCATCTCCACCCATGCGGCCTTGTCGACCACGGTTGGTTTCCAGCCCTTCGCCTTCACGCTCAGCATGTCGGCCAGGAGGCGTTGTTTGGTCTGAAGGGCGCGGATCTCGGTGCCGAGGCTCTGCAGACGGCGCTGAAGGATCTCGGTGGTGTCATCGGATTCCAGGGCCAGCAGCTCGCGGATGTCGTCCATGGAGAGGCCCGCCTGGCGATACGTGCAGATGGATTCCAGGCGCGCGCGGTCCTTCTCCGAATAGAGGCGGTAGTTGGCCCGGGTGCGCACTGAGGGCGACAGCAGGCCGATGCGGTGGTAGTAGAGCAGGGTGCTGCGCGAGAGTCCGAAGAGTTGGCCAAGGGTGGAAATGCGATACATGCGGGTCTCCACGGAGTGCAGTCTGCGGTGTGAACCGATGATCGGGTCAACGAAAGAGGGGTCTGAGTGGGATCAGGCCGAAGGCTTCGGGCTGAACCGGGACTCCCGGAGAAACCGTTCGATCTGCCGCCGATGCCGCAGCACGTGGACGATAGCGTGCTCGAACATCTGTTCCAGGTTGAAGACCGGACCCCAACGGGACTGGATCTTGGCGGCTTCGATCACCTCGTCGGATAGCAGCCAGTGATTCTCGAAGGTTTCGGCAGTGCAAGCGATCATTGCGGCGAGGTGCTTCACCCCTTCGGCTGGAGTTTCAATCCGGAAGTCAGGCCGGTCGAAGGTCAAGCCCAGAACCGGTCGCATGTATCCGATGTAGATATACCCGGCTCGAACCACATGGCGGACCACCGTGCATATCGTGCGGCAATTTTCATCCGTCGTTTCATCATCCCGAAGGGCTTCGAAGGCCTCCTGCGTGAGTCCCTCCAGGAGCGCTGTCAGGTCCCGGAGGGCCCGTTCGTATTCGTCCATCATGGCGCCCAGGGCGCCGGCGCGCATGGTCATGGTGGCTCCTTCAATCCACGATGAAGAGCTTGGCGCCGGCTGTGGTGAAGGAGCGGTGCGGCTCGGCGTTGTCGGCCACCTGGTAGCTGGTGCCGGGTGTGAGGACGAAGGTGCGGCCATCCTGCAGCTCCGTGTGCAGCTCGCCCTCCAGGCAAAGCAGGATGTGGCCTTTGGAGCACCAGTGATCGGCCTTGTAGCCGGGGCTGTAATCCACCATGCGGACACGGATGCCGCCGAACTGGCAGGTGCGCCAGGTGGCCATGCCCGTCTCGCCTTTGTGTTCCGTGGCGCTGATCTTCGACCAGTCGGTGGTGCCGAAGGGAATGTCACTCATCTGCATGGATTCCTCCTCCACGGGCAGCATCAGGATGATCGGGATTCCTGCAAAGGCAAGCCGCAGCCGTATCCATGCACCAGTGCCTTCTCGTTGATTTCCTGCACGAACGCGGTTTTTGCCTGGGTGTAGCCTTCGCGGTCACGCTGGTGGGACACGGCCAGCCGCTGTTTCAGCGCGGCATAACGCGCGGTGTCGTCGGGATGATCCCTCAGGTAGTCCCTGAACGCGAGGCCCTTCCAGAGACTATGACCGGCCGGGGCCAGATGCACATGGTGGGTGCGTTCGCCCATGACTGCCTTCCGCTTGAAGAAGACCATGTGCTCGCCGTACCACCAGTATTCCCAGGTCTCGCTGTCCAGGGCTGGTATCGCGTGCTGGCGGCCTTCGTTGAAGGAGGGAATCTGCACCAGGATGTCGATGATGGGCTTCGCGGGAAGGCCCGGAATGGCTGTACTTCCGTAGTGCTCGATCCGCAGCGCGATGTCCGCCCCCAGGCGGGATCGGAGCCATTCCGCCATGCGCTCGTATTCCGCTGGCCACGCAGGATCCGAGGGCAGGAGAAGAACGTCATCCTGGAATCCCTTTGCCGACGGATCCACGTGCACGTTTGCGAACATGGAAAAGCGCTGGAGACCCGGTGAGGCTGCACCCCACCAAAGCGGATTGCCCTGCGCCGCGAATTCGCCGGAGAACCGCGAAGGCACTTCATGGGAGGGCTCGCGCCAATTCCAGGTGATCGCCTCGCGCCATGTCACGTCGAGACGGCCCTGATTCGATTGCCGGACGATCCAGGAATCAGCACCAAGTTCCCAGACGAGCAGCCCTTCAGGCACCGTATCAAGGGATTCCACTTCGACACCCAGGAATCGCAAGTGCGCGCCAGCGATGTCCAGCGTCTCGAAGCCCACCATCCGCGCGTGAGCGCCGCGGAAACATACCTCCTTCGGCAGCCGGGCGAAGGCCGATATCAGCAGGCTGTAGTCCTCGGGCTCCGGATTGAGCTGTTGCAGGCCGACTAGGATCATGCGCGCTTCTCCAGCAAGTACGAAGGATGCTGAAGCCCCGTGGGCGGGTAGAACTCGTCGTGGGTGTAGGTGAACCCGAGCCGCGTTAGGAGACCGCGAGAGGCCGTGTTGCCCGGGTTGTGTCCCGCGAAGAGGGCGGCGGCCTTCAGATCGTCGAAGGCGTGGGCCATGGCCCGCTGGCAGGCCTCCTGGGCCAGGCCCTGATGCCAGAAGGCTGGATGGAGGTGCACACCCAACTCCAGCGTGCCTTCCCGCTTTTCATAGGGCCGCAGGCCGCAGCATCCAGCGAAGGTGCAGGATGACAATTCGAAGATGGGCCAGTACTGGATGCCGAAGCGGCGTTGGGTCTCCATCTCCCGCTCCAGTCGCGCGGCCACTTCCTCCACGCTGAAGGCGCCCTTCGCATGGATGAACTTTGATACTTCTGGATTGCCCCAGAGGGACTGCGCCAGGGGCAGATCCGCGGCTTCCCAGGTGCGGAAGCCGAGACGCTGGGACTGCATAAAGAAGGCCGTCATGACCACCTCCTCAGCGCCGCTTCACCGACTTGCCCGAACCCTTCTTCCAGTACCCGAACTCCTGCGCATAGCATACGTTCTCGAGGTCCATGGCCCGGTCCTGGAAGTAGGTCTGGGCATCGGAGATGGCCTTGTTGTAGATGCTCGGCCCGATCTCCTCCAGGCAGAACTTGAGGAACAGCCCCGCCTTGAGCTCGCCGATGTCCTCGCTGAAGTTCTCGCCCACGTAGCGCTGGATCGACTGCGTGAGCTTCTGCTCGGTGTCTTTGGGAAGCTGGATGTTCATGGAGTTTCCACGCAAATGTGAGGCATGGCCACAAAACGAGAGTCGTAGCGGCCGTTCCTGTATGATCATTCCACGATCATCCCATACCGTGTGATTTCCATGGACCTGGAAGAGCTCTTCAAACCCATCCTGGACGAACTGCAGGCGGCCACGCCACGGACGCCTCAGGGCGCGGGTTCCATGGAATCCCACACGGTCAAGGTGCAGACATTTCCCTTGGATGAAGCGGCCTCCGATCTGGTGTTGCAGGGTGTGGCGAAGAGCCTTCAACCGGGCGCATGGACAGAGATCCTGGTCTGGTCGGAGGTGGCCTTCCGCAAGAGCTTTCATGGGCACTGGGCCTTCGATGACTTCCGGAAACCCTCGGAACGGATCGTGCTCGTGCCGTCCAGCGAAGTACCCGCCGAGATGTGGTTCATCGGTGATCTCCATGGCGATCTCCTGGCCCTGGAAATGGCCTTCCAGCACATTGAGCGGAACGCCTCTGCAGCGATCCCACCGTGCATCATTCTGCTGGGGGACCTCGTGGATGATGGACCCCACGGATTCGAGGTCTTCCTGCGGGTCCTGCGGGAACTGGCGGAGCGGCCGTGCCGCTTGGGTATCCTGGCGGGCAACCACGACGAGGCGCTGACGCAGCGGGATGGCGTCTTCACGAGCCAGGTGGATCCCTCGGATTTCGCCGAGTGGCTGAACCGGCACAGTGGGATGCCCCTGGTGCGGCGGGGCGGCAGGCTCTTCGCGGAACTCTTCGCCCAGGCACCGCGGGCCATCTTTCTGGACGAAGGTCTGTTCCTCTCCCACGGCGGTGTTCCGCACACGGATCTCCACGGCACGATCCACTCGCGCGCAGATTTGGAGCAGCCCGAATGTCTCCAGGACTTCAGCTGGGCTCGTGCTTCTTCACGCCTGCCGGAGAAGCAACCTGACCGGAGCAGTCGCGGCCATCAGTTCGGACACCAGGATTTCGATGCCTTCTGCGCCCTCGCCCAGGAGCTGCTGCAGCGCCCCGTGAAGCATCTCCTGCGGGGCCATGATCACACGGAGGCGCGGTTCGATCTTCATGCGGGCTTCCAGGCCAATCAGCTCACGACGCTGAACACCATGGGGCATCGCCTGGATCGCGAGTTCGGCGGGCCCTACTCGCGCACCCCCTGCGTCGCTGTGAAGCGGAGAGAGCAGCCCCTGGAAATCCATAGGCTGGAATTGGAAGAACGCTTCCTTGCATCTATCTATCCGGAACCAAACGTGCCGGAATGATGACCTCGATAATCATCCGGGGATCGTGAGGCTTCGCTCGGACGGATGGAATAATACGGATTCGCGTTCAAAAGAATAGATCACAGCTGAGACGCCAAGGCCGCTTCGCGCCTGCGCCAAGAAAAGAAAAGACACACATGATGTTGGATTCCAAGAGACATTCGGGCGCTCATCTCGGAATCGGCCTTGCCGATTGCCGAGACAAAATGACATCTGGAGGCTTGGCGGTGAAATGCTCTTTCTCGATTATTGAATGCACCTTGGTATAAAGCCTCAAGCGCGCAGGAAACGCTCCAGGATGCTCACGAAACGCGTGATGTCCTCGGGCTGGGTGTCGAAGGCGCACATCCAGCGGACGAGGCCCTGACGCTCATCCCAGGGCCAGAAGAAGGTTTCCTTCTGGAGCGGTTCCACGAGGTGCGCAGGGATCCTGGCGAAGACGGAGTTCGCTTGCACGGGGTAGAGGACCTCCACCTTCGGAAGTCCCCGCACGGCCTCCAGAAGGCGCTGGGCCACGGCATTGGCGCGCCGCCCGTTCTCGATCCAGAGGTCGTTCTCCAGCAGACCGAGGAACTGGGCGGACACGAAGCGCATCTTGGAAGCGAGCTGCATGCCGTGCTTCTGCCAGTAGGGGAAATCGTCGCCCAGCCCGGGCTTGAGGTAGACCACCGCCTCGCCGAAGATCATGCCCTGCTTCGTGCCACCGAAGCTGATGGCGTCAACGCCCGACTCCAGGATCATCTCCCGCAATCCGATGCCCAGGGAGGCTACGGCACAGCCGATCCGCGCGCCGTCCACGTGCACGCCGAGGCCGTGGGCCTTAGCCATGGAGACCAGGGTGCGCAGTTCCGCCAGGGAATAGACCGTTCCCAGCTCCGTGGGCTGGGTGATGGTGAGGGCCACCGGATGGGCGCCGTGCACGCCGTGGCCGCGGCCCAGGACCTCTTCCAGGGCCTCCGGGATGAGCTTGCCCTCCCGGCTGGGCACGTCCAGCAGGCGCATGCCCAGGAAGCGCTCCGGGGCGGTGCTTTCGTCGTTGATGAGGTGGGCCATGTCGGAACACACCACGGCCCCGTAGGGTTTGGCGAAGGCCATCAGGGCAGTGTTGTTGGCGGCGGTGCCGTTGAAGACAAAGCGGGCGTCCACATCCTGGCCGAAGAGGGCCGAGAAGGCTTTCCGGGCCTGGGCCGTAAGTGGGTCGTCGCCGTAGGCCATGGCATGGCCGTGGTTGCAGGCCACGAGCCTCTCGAGGACCTGCGGATGCGCGCCCGCGAAGTTGTCACTGGCGAAGCCGCGGGGGAAGGTGTCTGGCGAGGAACCTGCAGTCATGGCTGTCTCCCTGCTGTTAGTCTAAAAGCACAGGGACGTTCAGCCTGTGTTTTTCTGGGCGAAACTCGCCTGTGCGGTGTTCCAGGCCGAAAAGAACCCTTGGTGCCGACGGTGCCGAACGACCCCATGGATGCCTTGTGAACCTGCTTTGTCCCACTCGCCTGGATCCGGAAGACGAAATCTTCCGGCCCCGGCTGCACGCAGCCCTCGTCGAGAGCCTCTACAAGCAAAGCTGGTTCGCGCTCTCCGGGCTCTCCATCGTGCTGGTCCTGCTCTGGATCATCACGCGGGAGGCTATCGCTCGATCGCCAATGCTCGGTTGGTTTTTCGTGCTCCTGGGATGTGTTGTGGCCTTCCGGATCGTCTGGCTGATCGTCCTGTCGCTCTCCCCGGCCCGGTTCCCTTCCGTTGCGGCGCGGCATCTCTGTTTTCTTGCTGGCAGCACCCTCACCAGCGCCTGCTTCGTGGCCCTGAACATCCTGGCCTTGCCGCTGCTCGCGCCCATCCAGCTGGCCCTCTTCTGCATCTGCGTGGCGGGGATCGGCACCAGTGGGGTGGCCACCATGTCCGCCAGTCCGCTCGCGTTCGGTCTCTACATGCCGCCCATGGTGATTTCGCTCGTGGCGATGGGGGTCTTCCACCCACTGCCCGTCCTGCCCGGCGTCTTCGTGCTCCTGCTGCTCTCCTACATCTTCACCCAGGAGAGCGTAAATCTGGTTCTGCACCGGACCTTGTGCGAGAACGTATTGATGCACTTGAAGCAGGAGGAGATGGCCCGGAGAGACGCGCTCACGGGGCTCCGGAACCGGCGCTACCTGCAGGAGTTCATGGAGGAGGAGATTTCCCGCGTGCTGCGCGCATGGCATCCCGAGAACGCTTCCGGCGGATTGACCGGCCGAAGCCTGGCCCTCATGATGCTCGACCTGGACCACTTCAAGGCCGTGAACGACACCCACGGCCACGCCGCCGGGGACGCGATCCTGCAGCAGGTGGCCTCGCTGCTGAAGGAGACTCTGCGCAAACCCGATCTGGTGGTGCGCTGGGGAGGAGAAGAATTCGTGATCCTGATGCTGGACGTGGCGCGCACCATGCCGATGCTGGCCGCGGAACGGATCCGGGAGGCCGTGGAAGGGCATACCTTCCGGCTTCCTTCCGGGGAACTACTGAAGCAGACTTGCAGCATCGGTTATGCCCAATATCCCTTCCTGCCCGGGCAACCCGAAGCCTTGGATTGGGAGCAGGTGTTGACGCTGGCGGATGGAGGCCTGTACCAGGCCAAGCATTCGGGCCGGAATCGCGCCGTGGGTGTCACGGCGGGCCAGGCTCCCGGGGCGCAGATCGAGGCGAGCCTGCAGGACGTGAAGGACAGCTTCAAAGACAAAGTGGCCGCGGACATCCTCCGGCTTGTGTGAATCCGCTTCGCGGAGGTCCCACGACAAGATGCGCTAAGATGCGGTGTATCGCATGAAGGAGCTTCGATATGCCCAAGACCTGGACCCGGGCGACGCTCGCCAAGACCATTGACCACACCCTACTGAAGGCTATCGGCACCGAGGCGCAGGTGCGGGAGCTGTGTACCGAGGCGAAGCAGTTCAAGTTCGCCAGTGTCTGCGTGAACCCGGTCTGGGTATCCCTTTGCACCAAGGAACTGGCGAGCAGCGAGGTGCTCGTATGCACCGTCATCGGTTTCCCCCTCGGCGCCAACAGCTCCGAGACCAAGGCCGCGGAAGCCAGGCTGGCCGTGACTCAGGGCGCCCGCGAGGTGGATATGGTGATCAACCTCGGCGCCGCGAAGGCAGGCGACTGGAAGACAGTGGAGGAGGACATCCGCGCCGTGGTGAAGGCCGCGGGCCAGGCGACCGTGAAGGTCATCATCGAGACCTGCTACCTGACCGACGACGAGAAGGTCAAGGCGTGCGAGGCTTCCCTGCGCGCGGGAGCCCATTTCGTGAAGACCAGCACGGGCTTCGGCACCGGCGGGGCCACCGTGGAAGACATCCGTCTCATGCGCAAGACCGTGGGCGACAAGCTCCAGGTCAAGGCCTCCGGCGGCGTTCGGACTTGCCAGGATGCCCTGAAGATGCTGGAAGCCGGGGCCGACCGCATCGGCGCCAGCTCAGGAGTGGCCATCATCGGGGAATTCGAAGGTTGAGGTCCAGTCGCGCAGGATAGCTTTTCTTTTTCATCCCCTGCATCCCCTTCATCCATGTTCAAAAGCTTTAAAAGCTGGATGAACAGGGATGAAGGGGATGCAAGGGTATAGAAGCAACCAAATCCCTTTGTCGCGGCAATTTGGTTGATTTCGGATCGAGCAAGTCAATTTTTTTCTATCAAGAAAATAAATTTCTTGCTTCACTGGTATCCCTCTCATCAATGCATTGATACAGGAGGTTCCCATGCTGCGTTTCGTGAAGAACGCCGTGATCGCTCTGGGTTTGCTGTCCTCGTTCGCCTTCGCCAAGGCGCCGCTGGTGCTGATGACAGATTTCGGACTGAAGGACGGCGCGGTGTCCGCCATGCGCGGCGTGGCCTATGGCGTGGATCCGGCGCTGAACGTATCCGATCTCACCCACGAGATCCCAGACTACGACATCTGGGTGGGCGCCTATCGTCTTTACCAGACCGCCAACTACTGGCCCAAGGGCACGGTGTTCGTATCCGTGGTGGATCCCGGCGTGGGCACGGAACGCAAATCTGTGGTCATGAAGACCAAGGATGGCCGCTTCTTTGTGAATCCCAACAACGGCCTGCTCACGCTCATCGTCGAGCGCGACGGTGTGGCGGAAGTGCGCGAGATCGACGAAAAGGTGAACCGGCTGAAGGGCTCCGAAGGCTCGTACACTTTCCACGGCCGTGACGTGTATGCCTACACCGGCGCACGGCTGGCCGCAGGCAAGATCACCTTCGCGCAGGTGGGCCCGAAGCTCTCGGCCGATAGCGTCGTCAAGATCACCTATCAGCACCCCGAGAAGAACGGCGGCGTCGTGAAGGGCATGATCCCCGTGCTGGATGTCCAGTACGGAAATGTCTGGACCAACATTCCGAAGGACCTCTTCGACCAGCTCGGCATCAAGATCGGCGGGAAGGTGCGCCTGCGCATCTTCAACGAAGGCAAGCAGGTGGACGAGGTGGTGGCACCCTACGAAAACACCTTCGGCGACGTGCCGGAAGGACAGCCCCTGGTCTACATGAACAGCCTCATGAGCGTGTCCGTGGCCATCAACATGGACAGCTACGCGGCCAAGCACAAGGTCGAATCGGGGCCCAGCTGGTCCGTGGAGGTGAGCAAGGCAGAGTAGAAATATCACGGGCCGCGGCGGGTTCATCCGTGCGCGACCACACGGTTTTTTATAGGTCTTCGCTATATGCATAAGGCCATATGCAAGAGTTGTCTGGGCCGTGAAATAGGAGCATCATCCTTAGTCGGCCATTTCGCCATCACACAGACCAATCGATTCATTCAAGGAGAACCTTCATGAAGAAGAATTTCGTCCGCGCATTCTGCGCTTTCGCCCTGGCCTCCGTGGCCTTCGCTGGCTCCACCAAGGTCGGCTTCGTGACCGATGTGGGCGGCATCGATGACAAATCCTTCAACCAGAGCACCTGGGAAGGCATCAAGCGCTTCGGTCAGGAGAACAACCTGACGCAGGGCAAGGAAATCAAGTACCTGCAGTCCACCGCCGAGGCGGACTACGTGCCCAACCTCAGCACCCTGGCTGACGAAGGCATGGATCTCGTGGTGGCCTCCGGCTTCCTCTTCGAGAGCTCCATGGGTGAAGTCGCCGGCAAGTATCCCAAGCAGAAGTTCCTCATCATCGACTCCGTCGTGAAGGACAAGGCCGGCAAGACCCTGCCCAACGTGGCCAACGCCGTCTTCGCCGAGCACGAAGGCTCCTTCCTCGTCGGCGTCGCCGCCGGCCTGAAGGCCAAGGCCGACAAGAAGAACATGGTGGGCTTCGTGGGCGGCATGCAGTTCCCGCTCATCGAGAAGTTCCAGGCAGGCTTCGAGCAGGGCGTGCACGCCGTGAACCCCGGCTGCAAGGTCCTGGTGGACTACGCGGGCACCTTCTCCGATCCCGGCAAGGGCCAGGCTCTCGCCGCCAAGCAGTACGGCGCTGGCGCCTACATCGTGTTCCAGGCCGCGGGCGGCACGGGCAACGGCGTGATCAAGGAAGCCAAGGAACGCACCCAGAAGGGTGACGTGCGCTGGGCCATCGGCGTGGACAAGGATCAGTACAACGACGGCGTCTATGCCCCCGGCAAATCCGCCGTGCTCACCAGCATGATGAAGCGCGTCGACGTGGCCGCCCATGACGTGTCCGCCATGGTCCGCGACGGCAAGTTCCCCGGCGGCGAAGTGCTCGTGTTCTCCCTGAAGAACAAGGGCGTCAGCATCCCCGGAACCAACCCCAACCTGCCCGCCGACATCACCAAGAAGATCGCCGAGTACGAAGCTCAGATCGCTTCCGGCAAGCTGAAGGTCTCCGAAGTCCCTGCCAAGCAGTAGTCACAGGCAAGCCCATGGATTCACTGCCCCCAAATCTTCGTGTTTGGGGGCAGTTCCATAGTTGAAACCGCGAAAGACGCGAAAAGCGCTCCGCGCTTACGCGAAAAAAAACTTGAACGGCATTCTTCTTTTCATTTTTTCTTTTCGCGGGCATTTCGCGTGTTTTGCGGTTCCTTCTTTTCTTTGAATTCTTGAATCGTCGGTAAATGATCCTTTCTAGATCGCGAGGCGTGACGTGGCGTACGTCATCGAAATGCTGGACATCACCAAGACCTTCCCGGGCATCAAGGCCAACGACAAGGTCACGCTGCAGGTGGAGCAGGGCTCCATCCACGCCCTGCTGGGCGAGAACGGCGCCGGGAAATCCACGCTCATGAGCATCCTCTTCGGGCTCTATTCGCCGGATTCGGGAAGCATCAAGGTGCGGGGCAAAGACGTGCGGATCACCAATCCGAACATCGCCAACGCCCTGGGCATCGGCATGGTCCACCAGCATTTCAAACTGGTGCACAACTTCACCGTCACCGAGAACATCATCCTGGGCCTGGAACCCAAATCCGGCCTCGTGATCGACCGCAAGAAGGCTGCCGCCCGCGTGCGCGAGATCTCCGAACTCTACGGACTGAAGGTGGATCCCGAAGCCAAGATCGAGGATATTTCCGTGGGCATGCAGCAGCGCGTGGAGATCCTCAAGATGCTCTACCGCGACGCGGAGATCCTCATCTTCGACGAGCCAACTGCCGTGCTCACGCCCCAGGAGATCCACGAGCTCATGGGCATCATGCGCAGGCTCGTGAAGGAGGGGAAGACCATCCTCCTCATCACCCACAAACTGAAGGAGATCAAAGAGGCCGCGGACTACTGCACGGTGCTGCGCCGGGGCCGCCTCATCGGCACGGTGCCCGTGGCGGAGACCACGGAGCAGCAGATGGCCGAAATGATGGTGGGACGGGAAGTGAGCTTCCACGTGGAGAAGGCGCCTGCAAACCCGGGTCCGACACTCCTCACCATCGAGCACATCAACGTGCGCAACGCCAAGGGCCTTCTTGGCGTGAAGGATCTTTCGCTGGAAGTGAGGGCAGGCGAGATCCTCGGCATCTGCGGCATCGACGGCAACGGCCAGACCGAGCTCATCCGTGCCATCACGGGGCTTGCGACGGTGGAAAGCGGGAAGATCCTCAACAAGGGGAAGGACATCACATCCCTTCCCATCAAGGAGCGAACAGGACTGGGGCTGGGCCATATTCCCGAAGATCGCCACAAGCACGGGCTCATCCTGGATTTCCGCCTTGACGAGAATTTCGTGGTGCATTCCTTCGACCACGCGCCCTTCTCCCATGCCGGCATCCTGGACTTCAAGGCTATCCGCTCCAACGCAGACCGGTTGATCGCTGAGTTCGACGTGCGCTGCGGCCAGGGCGGCGCCACCCCGGTGCGCTCCATGTCCGGCGGCAATCAGCAGAAGGCCATCGTGGCCCGGGAGATCGACCAGTCCCCCGACGTGCTCATCGTGGCCCAGCCCACCCGGGGGTTGGACGTGGGCGCCATCGAGTACATTCACCGGCGCCTGGTGGCGGAACGGGACAAAGGGAAGGGCATCCTGCTCATCTCCCTAGAGCTGGACGAGATCCTGGACGTGTCGGATCGCATCGCGGTCATCTACGGCGGCGAGATCGTCGGCATGGTGAACGCGGCTGAGACGAACGAGAACGAATTGGGTCTGATGATGGCCGGTTCTGTACGGAAGGTCTCCTAAATGAACACGCGCTCCAAGCTCTTCGTTCCCCTGGTCGCTATTCTCCTGGGCTTCGTGCTCGGGGCGGCGATCCTGATCGCCACCCACCGCAGTCCCATTGACATGTTCTACGCCATGCTCCAGAGCGTGAGCGGCAAGAACCTGCGGGCGGACACCTTCAACCCCCGTTACATCGGCGAGTTCGTGGTCCAGTCCATGCCCATCATGCTCACGGGTCTTTCCGTGGGCTTCGCCTTCCGCACGGGCCTCTTCAATATCGGCGCCGAGGGCCAGCTCATGATGGGCTCCATCGCGGCGGTGGGCGCGGGGCTGTGGATCCAGGCCCCGCCGGTGATCCATGTCATCCTCGTGCTCCTGGCGGCCATGCTGGCGGGCGGCATCTGGGGCGCCATCCCGGGCTACTTCAAGGCCCGCTTCAATGTGCACGAAGTGGTCGTCACGATCATGCTCAACTACGTGGCGCTCTTCCTCAACAATTGGGCCATCGTGGAGGTCTTCAAGAGCGTCGATCGCATCAAGACGCCGCCCATCCCGCCGACGGCGCTCCTCAAGAGCGACCTGCTGGCCCAACTGACCAACGGCTCGCGGCTCAACTGGGGCTTCATTCCCGTGCTCCTCTCGATCCTGGTGTACTGGTTCATCATCGAGAAGACCACCTTCGGCTTCAGCCTCCGCGCCGTGGGCTTCAACAAGGACGGCGCCCAGTACGCGGGCATGAAGGTGAACCGCAACATCGTGTCCTCCATGGTGATTGCGGGTGCCTTCGCTGGCCTCGCGGGCGCGGTCATCACCGTGGGCACCTTCAGCTTCGGGCGCGCCCTGCCAGCCGCGGAGGGCTACGGCTTTGACGGCATCGCCGTGGCGCTGGTGGGTGGCAACGCCGCCATCGGCGTGTTCTTCTCGGGCCTGCTCTTCGGCATGCTCAAGGCGGCCCAGCCCCTCATGCAGTCCCAGGGCATCCCCAAGGAGATCGCCAGCATCATCCAGGCTTCCATCGTGCTGTTCATCGCCATGAAACTGGGCATCGAGTACCTGATGAAGAAACTGAAACCGCGCAAGGCCGTGACCGAGGAGGTGGAATCATGAGTATCCTCCTCACCATGATCCCCATCGCCCTCGTGTATGCCACGCCCATCGTCATCGCGGCCCTGGGCGGGCTCTACAGCGAACGCAGCGGCATCGTGAACATCGCCCTGGAAGGCATCATGATGGTGGGCGCCTTCACCGCCGCCGCCGTCACCGCCGTGCTGGAGCCCTCCACGACCTGGGCGGCGTACTACGGCATCGCCGCGGGCATCGTGGCGGGCATGATCTTCTCCCTGCTCCACGCCTTCGCCTCCGTGAACCTCAAGGCGGACCAGGTGGTTTCGGGCACCGCCCTCAACATCCTCGCAGGCGGCCTCACTGTTTATCTTTGCCAGATCTTCTTCGACCAGCAGCGCACCAACGCCTTCACCACGGGACTCGCGAAGGTGTCCGTGCCGGGCCTCAAGGGCATCCCCTTCCTGGGACCGGTGCTCTTCATGGATGTCTATTCCACGACCTACGCCGCGATCCTGCTCGTGCTCTTGACGTGGTTCGTGGTCTACAAAACACCCTTCGGTCTGCGCATGCGCTCCTGCGGCGAGCATCCACAAGCGGCCGCCTCCATGGGCATCAACGTGCTGGCCATGCGCTACACGGGCGTGATCATTTCCGGCGCCCTGGCAGGTCTCGCGGGCGGAGCCATGGTGCTCACCCAGGACATCCAGTACACCCTCGGCTCCATCCACGGCACGGGCTTCATCGCATTAGCCTGCCTCATCTTCGGCAAGTGGAACCCCTTCGGCGTCTTGGGCGCGGGCCTCTTCTTCGGGTTTTCCCAGGCCCTCTCCATCTACGCCAAGGACATCGCCTTCCTGCAGAAGGTGCCCCTCGATTTCTTCTACATGCTGCCCTACGTCCTCACCGTCATCGCCCTGGTGGTCTTCAGCGGCAAGTCCGTAGGACCGAAAGCGGCTGGCGAACTCTACGACGCGGGCAAGCGTTAAAGCAGTGGTCAATGGCCGGTGGTCGGTAAATAAGAAGGGCGCCACAGGCGCTCGCCAAACAACTGACCACCGACCACCGACCACCGACCACCGACCACATGTTCTACCATGGGGGCATGCCGGGTGCTCCCGATCCTCCCATCCAATTCCAGACGCTGCACGAGGGGCCCATCATCCGGATCCGGGAGTATGACTGCCACGCCCGCTTCGGTGGGCCGGGGGCGGAGGAGGAATCCGGGACCCATTCCATCGTGCTGATGCGCCATGGCGCTTTCTGCCGGCACGTGGAGCACGAGAGCGCCACGGCCGATGTCAACCAGGTGGCCTTCTTTTCCCAGGGCTCCGTGTGCCAGGTGAGCCACCCCGTGGATTGCGGGGACCGCGGCACCGTCTTCGTCGTCTCGCCTCGCGTACTGCACGACATCGTCTGCGAATTGGACCAGAGCATGGACGAGCGGCCAGGGCAGCCCTTTCCCTTCCTCAGCGGTCCCTGCGACGCCAGCGTCTTCTGGCGGCACCGCGCTCTGGTGCAGCGGCTTTCGGGGCAGGGACCCATCGAACCCTTCTGGGTGGAGGAGACTGCGCTCCAGATCGCAGCGGACGTGCTGGAGAGCGCCTTCACGAGCCGCGGGCGCGCCACCCGCAGCCGCAAGGCCGACACGCGCTCGGGCCACGCGGATCTCGCCGAGGCCGCCAAGGCCCACTTGGCGGGCGGTCTGGGCGAGCGGCTCACCCTCGACGATCTGGCCCGTGCCGTGCACGCGTCGCCCTTTCATCTCGCCCGCGTCTTCCAGCAGCGCACGGGCATCACCATCCACCGCTATCTGACCCTCCTGCGCCTGCGCGCCTCCCTGGAGCGCTTGGCCCAGGGACAGGAGGACCTCACCGCCCTGGCCCTGGATCTGGGCTTCTCCAGCCACAGCCACTTCACGGACACCTTCCGCCGGGAGTTCGGCTGCACACCCTCCGAGATCCGCAAGGGCGACCTGCACGAAATGAGCAAGAATCTGGAAGTCTGATTCTCTGCCGCCTCCTATCTTTTTCTCCATCGAGGGCCGCGGTGGCCCAAGGGAATCCAGGAGGAATCCATGAGCATCGAAAAGTGTCCCGTGTGCGATTGGGACATGCAGGACGGCGGAATCAAGATCAAAGTCGCCGGCAAGGAGATGACGGTCTGCTGCGATGAGTGCGCAGAGAAGGTAAAGGCGAACCCGGCAGCCTACGGGATGGGAAAGAAATAAGTGGTCTGATGGACCGGTTGTCCGCGTTTCTCTGCGGACGGCTGGTCCACGCGTTCATGGGAGGAATCAATGATTTCCCGCATCTGGCATGGCTGGACAACCCACGGCAAGGCTGACGCCTACGAGGCGCTGCTGAAGGAAGAGGTCTTCACCGGCATCGCGGCGCGGCGGATTCAGGGGTACGTGGATATCCAGCTCCTGCGCCGGGAGCTGGCCCAGGAGACCGAATTCATCACCCTCATGCGGTTCGAGACCCTGGAGGCCGTTCGCGCTTTCGCCGGAGAGGACTACGAAGCATGCGTAGTACCTGACAAAGCCAGAGCCATCCTCTCGCATTTCGATGAACGCTCGCAGCACTACGAGATTCGCATCGGGACTGCATGAGCGGATGGATCGCTGTCGAGCGCGTCTGCGAAAAGCCCTGTTTATTGGTCCAGAGTTTCCCTAGGTCGTCCCGAACATGCGGTCGCCCGCGTCGCCCAGGCCCGGAAGGATGTAGCCGCGCTCGTTGAGGCAGCGGTCCACGGTGGCCACCACCACGCGCAGTTCGGGGTGGTCGTAGATCACGCGCTGGATGCCCTCGGGGGCGGCCAGAAGGGAGGCCAGGGTGATGTTCACGGCGCCCGCGGCCTTGAGCTGGCGCACGGCCTCGGAGGCGCTGCCGCCGGTGGCCAGCATGGGATCCAGCACGAAGACGCGGCGTTCTTCCAGGATGGGCGGGAAGTTGCGGTAGTAGGGCACGGGCACCAGCGTGTTGTGGTCCCGGTAGAGGCCCAGGTGGCCCACCTTGGCCGTGGGCAGCAGCTGCAGGAATGGCTTCACGAGACCGAGACCCGCTCGGAGCACGGGCACCAGCACGGGGTCCAGGGGCAGCAGGCGCCGGGCCTGGGTGCGCTCCAGGGGCGTTTCGATGGCCACGGGTTCCGTCGGCAGATCCCGGGTGGCTTCCACCGCCAGCAGCAGACCCAGCTCCTCCACCAGCTGCCGGAACTGGCTGCCGGAGGTCTTGCGGTCCCGCAGGAAGGAGAGCTTGTGCTGCACGAGGGGGTGATCGAGGACGATGTGGCTCATGGAATTCTCCCTTCGCATTGTGGCTTGAAACGGGGCCGGCTAGAAGCGCCCGTCCTGCAGCTCGGACGGCGACTCCCGGATTTTCACAGCATCATGTGCGTACCGACTAAGCCAGAACGGCAAGAAGGACAAAAAGATAGTCTGCTCCTTGCGTGGTGACGGAAATCCTGGTCCCGGTCAAGCCGACAGCAGGCTAGGGGGTTAGGTGCCAGGCGTGAGGGGGCCGGGGTGCGCCTGTGGCGTGTTTTATCGGGCGGATATTGGTTCCGCCATCAGAAGCCTGTTCTTGGGTGTGATATCCCCCGGGATCGTTTGCGTGAACACCCGGTAACCCCGGACTTGCAGTCGCGCCGCACGGGTGACATCCATGGCCAGCGGTCCTTCCAGCCACCCTTCAAGGCCCCCCAGATTCGCTCCTTTGAGGTCGTGGCAACAGGGCAAGACAGCCACGCAGGCCCCGGCTTCCGCCGCCCGTTCGAGGACCAGGTCGGTCAAGGAACCGCAGGCGTGGGCGGAGACGACCAGATCATCGCCCCGCAGCGGCACGTCCCGCAGGTCCCTTTCGAGAAAGCGGGTCCGGCCTCGCAGTCGCGGCCACGCGTCGTTCAGCGCCGCTTCGAGGGTTGCGGCGCTCTTGGGAAGCGTCTGGTCAACGGCCCAGGCCTCGGGGGAACTGTCGTCGAGCAGGAGGAGGATCTGGGCCAGCAGGCCATGACCACAGGCCAGATCCACGATGCGCCGTCCCCGGAAACGTCGCCGCACCCTCCGGGCCACTTCCCAGGCTTCGTAAAGTTCCTTGCGCGGCAGGCAGCCCGCGCGGCAGGTCGCCCTGGCTATGGCATCGAACAGGCTCTCTCCGCCGAACTGGTCCAGCAGGCTTTCGGTGAGCCGGTTCTTCGAGGAGCGGTCCATGGGTCAGTGGATCCTGGCAGGAGACGGTGCATTGGATGACGGGACGACATCATCCCATCCCAAGGGTGACAGATCGCGAGGAAGGAGTGGCTCAACGGACGCTGTGAGCGAAACCTCCGGGATTTACCCTTTGGAAAAGGCATCGAAAGAATGGAATACGGAAGACCCTCGGAGAGACACGATGCAGACGCGAGAGGAGATCGAAGCGCTGGTGAAGGCCGTCAACGAAGACACCTTCAGCCCCAGTCTCCGCCTGCGGGAGGAGGAGCTCGGCCAACTGGAAAGTGCTCTGGCGAGGAACCCGGAGCTCTGGCCCATTGGCCTCGTGGACACCTTCACGCTGCTGCAGCGGAAACTGTGCTGGGAAAGCATCGACAGGCAGAGAATTCCGGAGCCCCTCCTGGGCTTCTTCGATGAAAAATTCCAGCGGGACCTGGATCCCATGGCCTTGGCCAGGCACATTGGGCAGGACATCTGCACCTCCTGCGCCGATTGTGGTTGCCGCTGCTGAGGAATCCGCGTACACGCTGAAAGCCATGCCTCGAGACTGTGCTGAGCGACAGCCTCACGCCATGACGAAGAAGGCCGGGTGATGGGTGGCGAGACCGCTCGGAACCTCGCTGCCCAGCGCCTCGTTCTTTCACTGGGGATCGAAGACGCCTTTCTCGATCAGCAAGGAAACCTTTCCACCCGTGTAGGCTTGGGGCTTGCTGCTGACATTGACGCCCTCAAAGCGCTCCCCATCTGGAACGCGGGCCCGGGCAATGGTGATCCACGTGAGATCGTTCGGCCTCAATTCTCGCTGGGGTGCATAGCCGCCGGACATTCGCTCGAAAACCGCGGGATCCTTGAGGCCCGCCGCCACGAGGCGGGAGAGCTTGTCGATCTTGTAGTTCTTGTAGGCGAACCAGTTCTCGCCTGACTTGCGGGCGATCTCGGCCATCAGCAGCAGGGGCTCTTCGGCGAAGGAGTGGTATCGCAGCGCCTTGTAGCCCCGCTTCATTTCAGAAGGAAGGGAGCCGTCGTCCTTCAGGTAGTCGATGGCGCCTTCGTAGATCCCCTTGGCTTCCTTGAACAGCTTCTTGTCCCCGGTGGCGATGGCCACGGCAAGGTAGGACACGCCAGCCCAGTACATGTGGTTCTGGTGCATGTTGTCCTCGGTGTTCTTCAAGTGCTGCACCTTGTATTTAATCCCTGCATAGGCCAGATTCCGCATCCATTCGTTGATCAAAATCCGTTGCTCCTCCGGGACCCTCGCCTGGATCTTGTCCCAGGAGATGGCGATGGAGGCTAGCGTCCACTCACGGACGGCTTGGGGCTGCGCGGTACTTCCGTCGTATTGCATGGCACCGAGCATGGCGCCGTCCGCCGCCCATCGTTCCAGCCATGCCACAGCGCAATCCAGATCCTTCCCTTTCTCCAGGTAGGCATCCGTGAATTTGGCGATGGCCTTCTGGTAATCCTCGAAGGGCCTGTACTGAGCTCGGAAAGTGGCAACCCGCTCCTCGTCCTCCACGGAGTGTGTGGGATCCGTGTAGAAACTACTGGCCAGGATATCCCGGATCCCCGGGGGCGGCTCCGGGCAATCACTGGCGCGTAGTGCGAAGGACAGCAGCCCGCAGGCGAGTGCGACACGGGCTTTCATTTCAATTTTCATGGGCGGTCTGATTGGCTCTGGGGCTTGATCGTGGCAATGGGTGGAAGGCCAGTTCAAGGGTGCAATTTCTTGCGCTCTGCCTTCAGTTCCGCCAGGGTGCTGAGCAGGCTCACGCCGTCCGATCCGTAGAAGTTGACGAAGATCCAGTGTCCCTTCTGGAACAGTAATTCCGCGACAACATCCGGCTTCGTGTTCCGGACACCGTCCCAGATGCCGTACACCTTCACGAAGCAGGAAGCCCCTTTCCGGGTCATATCGCCCACGACGTATTTGTCCGCGAAATCCTGGCACATCAGGAAGGCATCGCCATCCAGTCCGACGATCTCGTCCGAAACCTTGGCCTGGGCCGCGCTGTCTTCCCGGATGGCCTTGACGAGGCGCGGACTGAATGATGCCAGCCTTTCCTTGAACACCCGCTCCGAACCGGGCACCCCTTCGCCCTTTTGTGTCAGTGGGACGTACCAGTCATAGAAGGCCTGGACAAAGGCCTGGGCTGACACTTGGGGTTGCTGCGCGGATAGTGCGACCGGAAGCAGCAGCGAGAGCACGAAAAGGATGGATCTACGAATCATCGTTAAACGCCTCCAAAGACAAGCCTGCCACCGATGCAGCAGCGGGGGGATGGTTCGAGGCAGGAAATTCTGAAGGAATGCCAGGGCAAATAGCACAGCGAAAACTCAGTGCCTCGGCAACCAAACGTTCTCTTTTCACCTTTTTCTCCTTCATCACCGGCAACCTACTTTTGGCCACCGGTAAAGGGGATGCAGGGGATAGGAAACAGGCAATCGCTATTCTCCGGCCTCAACAGCAGAGTCGTGATGACTTCTCGCAGGGTCTTCCTAGGCTAGGTCCTCGCGCTCAAGGAAATCCTGTCCCTGGAACCTGGCGCGGACCACGAAGGGCAGCCGGTCCACCAGGGCCCAGAAGTCCTCAAACCCGAAGGCGGGATCGAAGTGGTGGAAGAGCGTGCTTAGCGCCGTGCCGTGACTGGCGATGGCGAAGTGCTCGCCGGAATGCTGCGCCAGCAGGACGTTCAGGGCGGATCTTCGCCTGGACCTGGGAGGGCCTCGCATGGAGCTGCTGTGGCGCAGGAAATCACACACAAGTCATCTCCGCGGCAAGGCGATCGGGGTTCTCCTCGTTGGCCGGGTCCACGATCGCGCGCAGGCGCTCGGCGACCTCTGCGCTCTCGAAGAACTGAGTCCAGACAACTCGGATGCCCTCCGGACACTAGGTCAGGATGGCGGTGAGTTCGAAACGAGACGGCGTTGCGTGCCGGAGCCGCACCAGGGCCTTGGGCGCGATCTCCCGAAACTCATACTGGTTCGGGTATTCCTTGCCGTCTGGTCCATGCATGGTGAACACCCAGCTTCCGCCGGCAGGAATTTGTAGCCCTCGAAGGTGGTCGTAAAGTCCTTGGATCCCCACCACCGCGCCAGTCGGGCCGGATCACAGATCGCGTCGAACACATCCTCCGGCGCGGCGTTCAGTTCCCGGAACGTGCGAAAGGTGGACCTGGGATCCTCCGGAGGATGGGATGACCGAAGGAGGTGGCAAATCCCGAACCAATGACGTTCTCCTCGCTTTGGAAGTGTAAAGACCGGATGAAGGGTCAAGCGGATCGTTTCATGCTGATTCGGTGTTCCCGTACTGGAGCCATTGGTGGGCGTCGGATTCTGTTCGGAAAACCTTAGCCGTCACGCCTCGATTGACCACAACCGTTTCACCAAACGAGTTGGCTTCGAACGTTTCGTCTTTCGGGTCGACATAGGCGATTCGCTTGCCCAGGAATAATGACGCAATGAGCTTACTAATTTCGAAGTGCTCGAAAATATTCAACCGTCCAACAACGGTGTCGACGATCAAGAAGCTGGTAGTACCCTCTGCGACTGCCAAAGCCGATAGATCCCGCCAAAACCGCATGGCCTCCGCGAAGGACTCCTCCCCCTCCATTCGCACGAAAAGGTATCCGAGTCTTCGCTCGTAGGTAACTTGGTATGGCATTCGTGTTCTCCGTCAGCGATTGCGCTTTGGGAATGACGAAGCCTATAGAGAAAAAGACGACAAGAATTATTAAACGGAATTCCTTAAATTTAAGTAAAGAAAAGCATGAGCGCTGACCTGAGATTGAAAACGATGCTCGAGCCTCCCGCTCTGGACGTCCTGATGTGCAGGCATTGAAGGAGATTGCGTGCAGCGCTCGCAATGGATAACCCCGCCATGAGGATCCCCCTATTCCGTCCAAGGATCATTCGTTCTGCGGAGTCCCGGGTTTCTTCAACCACCCACTCAACCCCGCGGATCGGTACGCCACATTGAACCTCACCCACGGGCTCACGCGGTGCTCCGGATCAAACGCGCTCCCCGGCGCGAGCCACATCCCCGCAGCCGCCGCAGCCTGTGCCAAGGGCACCGAATCCAGCCAGCGTGGGTGTCGTGCCCAGACGAACATGCCGCGACGGGCGCCGGGGAAGATCTGCCAGGGGGTTCGGGCCAGCTCGTGCTCCCAGGTGGCTTGGGCAGCGGCGAGGCGCTGGCGGAGGAGGGGCATGAGGCGATCGTAGACGCCGTCGGTGAGGACCCGCAGGACCACGCGTTCCGCGAACTCCGAGGAGGAGATGCTGGTGAGGAGCTTGGCGCGGGCGAGGGCGTCGATCAGGGCTTCGCTGGCTGCCACGCAGCCTACCCGCAAGTTGGCGGACAGGGTCTTGGTGAAGCCCGAGAGGTAGACCACCCGGCGCAGGCCATCCAGGGCCGCCAGGCGCAGGTCCGCGTCCTCCGCCAGGTCGCTGTAGGCGTCGTCCTCCACCAGCCGGAATTCGTATTTCTCGGCCAGCAGCAGCAGGCGGTGGGCCGCGGCGGGACCCATGGTGTTGCCCGTGGGATTGTGGAGCAGGGGCTGCAGGAGGCATAGACGAGGGACCTCGCCCTTCTTCAGCAGGCCCTCCAGCACATCCAGGTCAGGGCCTTCGGGCGTGCGGGGGATTTCCCTCCAGCGCAGTTCGGAGAGGTGCAGCAGGCCGAAGAGGTTGTAGTAGGCAGGGTTTTCCACGAACACCAGGTCCCCGGGCCGGCAGAGGGCCCGCAGCACCAGCTCGAAGCCGTGGCTGAGGCCCGTGGTGAGCAGGATCTGATCGGGCTGCGCAGTGATACGGCGCCGGGCGAGGCGCCCCTGGAGGGCTTCCCGCAGGGGCGCGAAGCCCAGGGCTGTGCCGTAGTCGTAGAGATCCGCCGAGGGCCGGGCCGCCACGGCCCGCACGTGCCTGGCCAGGTTCAAGTCCTGGAGCCAGTCCGGGGGCAGCATGCCGCTGCCGCACTTCAGCAGGGACGTGGGCTCCACGAAGCCGCGGATGAGGAGGGCCGTGTCCAGCAGAGAGTCCAGCCCGGTAGCGGTGGGTGGCGGCGCGGCGCCCCGCAGGAAGCGGGAAACATAGAAACCCGAACCGTGGCGGGCCTCCACGAGACCCATGCCTTCCAGGGCGCGGTAGGCAGCGAGTACGGCGTAGCGGGTCACACCCGCTTCCTCGGACAGGGTGCGAATGGAGGGCATCCGGGCTCCCGCCCGCAGGTCCCCGGACTCGATGCGCGCTTTGAGGCGCTGGGTCAGGGTTTCAATGGCTTCTGCCATGATTACTCGTTTCGATCAAAAAGAATCGCGGTCAAGAAGAAAGGATCAACGCCAAGACGCCAAGGGCGCCAA
>DCFP01000005.1:75273-100782 GCA_002319925.1 Holophagaceae bacterium UBA1801
GCCAAGACGCCAAGGGCGCCAAGAAGCGCAAGCCCACACACCCGAGACGCCTGCTTGCGCGCTCATTCCGAGGATGCCCAGGTGTCTCCTGGATTTTGGCATCCATGGTGGGTCCTGCTTTTCTTGGCGCAGGCGCTCAGCGCCCTTGGCGTCCTGGCGGTAGAAAGGTGTCCTTTCGATCATGCATTGCACCAAGGCATCAAACACTTTGGAAATCTTATCGAACTGTTCGGGGAAAACCTGAGTAAGTGTTCGAGACTTGACCCTGGCCCGGACCGATCCTTGAAACACGGGAGGGGTGTCCTCATGACCACTCATGCCGCTGTCACCGAACCGGCTCGCGGGGCCGGGATCTTTCCCCAGGAAGGGCACCCCGCGCCCACGGCGCGCATCAAGCACCTGCGGGAGGCCTGGAAGGCGGTGGAGCCTCGGCTCTGCATCGAGCGGGCGGCCATCTACACCCGCTGCTGCCGCGAGCATCCCGGGGATTCCCCGTCGGTGCGCAGCGCCCGGGCCTTCAAGGCGGTGTGCGCGGAGCTGCCCGTGACCATCTATCCGGACGAGCTGATCGTGGGCAACCCCGGCGCGGAGCGGCGAGCGGGCTCCGTGGATCCCGAGCTGTCCTGGAAATGGATCGAGGCGGAGCTGGAGCAGTTCCAGACCCGGACCCAGGACCCCTATGTCGTCACCGAGGACCAGAAGCGGCGGCTGCGCGAGGAGATCTTCCCCTACTGGCAGGGACGATCCCTCGAAGAAGCCTATCTGGCGCGGCTTCCCAAGGAGACCGCCTGGGTCACCGTAGACACCGGCGTGGTGGACAACGACTCCAAGTGGCGGGCCTACGTGGGCGAGAACACGCCGGACTTCCAGGACATCGTCTTCGCAAAGGGCTTCCGGGGAATTCTGGACGAGGCGAAGGAACGCCTGGCGCTGCTGGAGCCCATGGACAGCGAACGGCTGGCCCAGATGGAGTTCTATCGCGCGTCGGTCCTGAGCTGCGAAGGGATCCTGGAACTGGGGCGGCGCTATGCCGAGGAGGCCGCCCGCCTGGCCGCACGCGAGAGCGATCCTGTGCGCCTGCTGGAGCTGGAGCACATCGCGGGGATCTGTCGGCGCGTCCCGGCCGAGCCGCCCCGGGACTTCCGGGAAGCGATCCAGATGGTGTGGTTCGTCCAGGTGGGGCGCGTCCTGTCCGAAAATGCCGTAGCCCTCAACCTGGGGCGGCTGGATCAGTATCTGCACCCCTACTACGTCAAGGACATGCAGAAGGGCAGCCTGACGCCCGCCGAGACCCAGGAGCTCATCGACTGCCTCTGGATCAAGCTCTCCGAGTGGGTGTGGGCCGTGTCCTCGAACACCGCCCGGTTCTTCGCGGGCTACAGCGCCTTCCAGAACCTCACCATCGGTGGCAAGCGCCCGGACGGCGCCGACGGCACCAACGAGCTCTCGTACATGTGCCTGCGTGCTGCGGCCGAGGTCCGCACCCATCAGCCGAACTTGAGTGTACGAATCCACTCGGATTGCCCCGAGGATTTCCTGCAGGCCACCTGCCGCCTGGCGCGCCTGGGCATGGGTTTTCCGGCCATCCACAACGATCGCACCGGCACAGCCATGCTCCTCGCCGCGGGCCTCTCGCCGGAGGACGCCCGGGACTGGAGCAACTGCGGGTGCGTGGTGCCGCACTCCCGCAAGATCGGCGAGTGGACCTCGGCGGTGAACATCAATCTGGGCTCCGCCCTGGAGTTCGCCCTCAACGATGGGCGATGCCGGTTGGACGGCCGTCAGCTGGGACTTTCCATCGGGGATGCCGCGTCCATCCAGACCTTCGACGAATTGAAGGACGCCTTCTTTGCTCAGCTTTCCTACCTCGTGAAGCAGGCTTCCATCGCCACCGTGGTGGCCCAGCAGGTCCATTCCGAGATGGCGCCCCGGCCCTTCCTGTCGCTCCTGGTGGAAGGCTGCATGGAGAAGGGCAGGGATCTGTCCCGGGGCGGAGCGAAGTACAACGTGGGTGCCGTGCTCACGGGCATCGGCCTGGCGGACGCGGCCAATGCCCTGGAAGCCGCGCGCACCCTGGTGTTCGAGCAGCAGGTGGTGACGCTCCCCGAGCTGTGCCAGGCGTTGGATGACGACTGGGCCGGGCACGAGGACTTGCGTGCGCTGGCGTTGAAGTGCTCCAAGTACGGCAACGACGAGAACCGGGTGGACAGCCTGGCCACGGAGATCAGCGAGCGCTACCACCGGGAGATCCGCAGCCGCAAGGATTGGTTCGGGAGTCCCTTCAACAGCGCCTTCATGGGCATCTCCAACTACCTGCCCGCGGGCTCGGTGGTGGGCGCCACGCCCGATGGACGGCGTGCCCGCAGTCCCCTGACGGAGGGCTGCTCGGCCCACGCGGGCACGGATCACAACAGCCCCACGGCGCTGATGAAATCGGCCACGAGGATCAACCACGAAAGCCACGCCGGCGGAACCCTGCTGAATATCAAGTTCACGCCCGGCGCCCTGCGCACGGACCGGGACATTGCCAACATGGCCTCCCTCATCCGCGCATATTTCGAGCTGGGGGCCTTCCATGTGCAGTTCAACGTCATCTCAGCGGAGACACTGAAGGCGGCCCAGGCCCACCCCGAGGAGCACCAGGACCTGCTGGTCCGCGTCGCGGGGTACAGCGCACGGTTCGTGACGCTGTCAAAGGACGTGCAGGACGCCATCATCGAGCGAACAGCGTACGAACGCGTCTGAGGAGTCGATCGTGGTCCCACGGGAAACGGATCCCATCGGAGGCTGTCTCTTCGATATCCAGCGCTGGTCCACGGAGGACGGGCCGGGCATCCGCACGACGATCTTCTTCAAGGGCTGCCCTCTGCGCTGCGCTTGGTGCTGCAACCCTGAATCCTGGTCCCCGAAGCCGCAGTTGGGCTTCTTCGAGGAGCGGTGCAAGGGTTGTGGCGCTTGCATCTCCGCCTGTTCCAGAGGGCTGGCGCGACCTGCCACCGGACGGTTGGATGGCTGCGAAGATTGCGGTTTCTGCGCCACCGCGTGCCCCCACGGCGCCCGGCAGCTCCTGGGTCGGTGGTGGTCCGCGGAGGAGATCCTCGCCGAGGTGGGACGGGACGCGATCTTCCACCGGCGCTCCGGCGGTGGTGTCACGTTCTCGGGCGGTGAGGCCACGGCCCAGCCCAGACTGCTCGAGCACCTGGCCATGGAATTCCACCGGCGCGGCGTCCACCAGGTGCTGGAGACCTGCGGCCATTTCCCCTGGGAGTGGAACGCAAAGGCGTTGTCACTGATGGATCTCGTCTACTTCGACCTGAAACACATGGACGAAGCCGCCCACGAACGCTGGATCGGCGTCGGCACGGACCTCATCCAGGCCAACGCTCTGCGAATCGCGGAAATGGGAATCCCGATGATCGTCCGCTTTCCGCTGATTCCAGGCGTCAACGACGAGCGTAAAAATCTGGTGCGCATGGCCGTCTTCGTGAAAGAGAGATTGAAGGCACCACTGGAAGTCATGCCCTTCCACCCCCTGGGAAGACACAAGCACCGGGCTGTTGGCAGCGACTCGGACTTCGCCGAGCCTGCGCCCAATGATGTCGAAATGGTCCGCGAGCTTCTACGCGCGCAGGGCGTTACCGTCCTGGAGTCCGGCCCGACCTAGCTTGCATGGCCCCCGCGATGATGTATGTTTGGGTGCAAAACGGGGGATTCCATGCGCCGGGTCATGTTTTTCATGCTGATGGTCCTGGTGTCTTTTGGCCGCGGCATCGCGCAGAATCTCACCATCTACTGCGAAGACGATCCCCCGAACCAGATGCTGGCCCCGGACGGCAAGTTGACCGGCATGTCGGTGGAGATCACCCAGGAGATCCAGAAGCGGATCGGTAACCAGGACCCGATCGAGATGGTGCCCTGGGCCCGCGGCTACGATGCCGCTTTGAAGAACCCCAACACCGTGCTCATGTCCATGTCCCGCACCGCCGAGCGGAATCCCCTCTTCCACTGGGTGGGCCCCGTGCTCGAATCCAACTACACCTTCTACGCGAAGGCGGGCTCCAAGATCGTCATCAAGAGCCTGGATGACGCCAAGAAACTCGAGCGGGTGGGAGTCTACAACAACGATGTCCGCGAGAGCTACCTGAGTCAGGCGGGCTTCAACAACCTCGAGCGGACCACCAACAACATCCAGAACTTCAAGAAGCTCATGTCCGACCGGCTGGATGTGTACGCCTCCTCGCCCAACCAGATCGAGGACGAGGCCAAGGCCGCAGGCTTCAAGGCCTCGGATGCGAAGCCGGTCTACACCTTCATGAAGGTGCAGCTCTATATCGCCATGTCCAAGGGCACGCCGGATGCCGTCGTCAAATCCTGGTGCAAGGCCTTCGCGAGCATGCAGAAGGACGGCAGCTTCGCCGCGATCCACAAGAAGTACTACCCGACGGATCCATTGCCCGGAAAAGCGATCAACAGGTTCTGAAGCCCTCGAATTTGCTGCTCAGTTCGAGCCCGTGCGCTCGAAGTGATTGTCCTCGAGCATGCGATCCACCTCGGCCTCGGCTTCGATCCAGTCCTGCATGGGATCTCCGCTGGTGAATCCGCGCCGCTCCGCGCGGAAGTAGGCAGCGTCCCGGATCATGTGGAGGCGCAGTTCCGGTGAGATCATGGGCCGCTCCTCGAGGAGGGAGACGGCGCTCGTGGCAAGCGCTGGCTTGAGGCCGGGCTTCTTCTGGAGAAGGGCGTGTTCATGGGCAGGTCCGGGTTTCGAAGAGACTGCCTTCGGTTGTTCGATCGAGGTCTTGGCGGTGGACCGGGTCTTGCGGGGTGTCTCTTCCTCTAGAACGGCCGTCCGGCGGGCGGGAGCCTTTTTCTCGGGGGAGGTGTTCTTTGCGACTGCCATTTGTTGCCTCCTTGCGTGGGCCTTGATGAAAAAGCTCAGTTCCATCTCAGAGGCTGGAATTCCGCAAAAGGCGGGCCGGCCATTGATGGAATGAGAAATCAACGCCTTTGAAGTACTTATATGCCGAAAATTTCTTGGTCATGCGAGAAGTATACACCATATTTGAACCATGCGAGGTGAACATGCATGACGGTGTCCATTCCACGAGGGACAGCTCAGCCAACATCATTCCCCTGGGCGAGTTCCTTCAGGACGCCAATCCCTCCTTCCGCCAGGCCGTGCTAAAGGCGTTGGCGAGGGAAGGCTTCGAGATGGACGAGACCTTGCCGAATCTGCAACTCGCCGGAGACATCCTCGACGCCATCGACTGGCTGGAAAGCCATGGATTCGGAAACCAATGGCAACGCTTCGAGGCCGCGCTGCGGGCCGCGGATCGGAAAGGAATCCTCGTGGATGTGGGCATCTTCGGTCGGAACCGGGAGGCATTCGGCGCCGCCCGCTGAATTCAGCTCAGCGTCTTAATCAGCATCCGCATGTCCGTCTCGGTCCGGTATCCATTGCGCTGATAGAAGCGCTCCGTGAGATCCCCCGTCGACGTGAACAGGTGGACAGTGTGCACACCGAGGGCTCTCAGCTCAACCTCCAGGTGGAAAAGCAGTTCGGAGCCCAGCCCCGTCCCCCGCTGGTCGTTGGCCACGAACATCTCCCGGAGGTTGAACATGGAGCCCTGGAACCAGGGTTCGATCTCACCGAAGGCCGCGCCGCAGAGGTGCTGATCGCGGAGGATGGCCAGGCCGAAGAAACCCGGGGCGTGCAGAATGTTAGCCAGGCGCCGCCGCGCGGAAGGGACATCCCACGCATCGTTCCAGGGTTCGGCGTTGAACGTGTCAACGTAAATCGCCGCACAGGCGTCCAGCAGATCTTCCGTGATGGGGATGCAATGGATCATGGAGAAGGGCTCCGGGTCGATGATACGAGCCTGTGAACCATTGCGGGGCTTCATGAGCCCGATCCGCAACTGGCCGGTTCGAATTTCGCTCCGGCTGGCCGACACTCGTGCACAGTATGGAGCTACAGTTAGGCCGTGATCCCATTCGAAGGTCCTGACCATGAGCCTCCCCGCTGACTACTGCATCTCACTGGATCCCGCGGAACTGCAGTTCGATGTCATCCACGGCTTCCTCACCCGATGCTACTGGAGCCCGGGCATCTCGAAGGAGGTCGTGGAGAAGGCCGCGCGGAACAGCCTCACGGTGGGTGCCTATCACTCCTCAGGAAAGCAGGTGGGCTTCGCTCGCATGGTCACGGATCATGCGACCTTCGGCTATCTCGCGGACGTGTTCGTGCTGGAGGAGCACCGCGGCAAGGGCCTTTCCGTGGCCATGACGAAGGCCCTGCTGGAGATTCCGGAAGTTAAGGGCTTCCGGCGGATCATGCTCGCCACCCGCGATGCCCACGGCGTCTACGAACGGTGCGGCTTCCAGCGCATCGAGGATCCCGCGCCCTTCATGCAGATCCGGCGCAAGGACATCTACCAGCAGCTCTGAACCGATCCTTGCATTTCTACGACGGGGCGTCCGCGCCTCCTGGAGAACCTATGCACCTTTGGAATACCAATCCCTTCGCTGGCATTTCCCTCGCAAAAGGGCAGGGCTGCACGGTCTGGGACGACCGGGGGAAGCCATACCTGGACCTGCTTTCAGGCACCTGGTGCGCCGCGTTGGGCTACGGGCATCCACGCTGGACTGCCGCCGTCCAGCGATTGGCTGGGAGCCTAGTCCACATGGGCGGTGCCTTTCACCACGCTGGACTGGAGCGGGGAATGGCGAAGTTGGCGGAGATCCTGCCGCCCCGGCTGGATCGCGCCGTGTTCCTGAGTTCGGGCAGCGAGGCCGTGGAGCTGGCCCTGAAGATGGCGCGCGCCGCCACGGGCGCCCATGAATTCGTGGTGCTGGAAGGCTGCTTCTACGGCTCCACCAATCATGCTCTGTCCTTGTCGGAGATGGGCCGGACCATCGATTTCCTGCCGTCGCCCGGCACCGTGCATCGCCTGCCGAAGCCCGATTGCGCTCGATGCCCCATGAGTGCGGATTGCGATGGTTCCTTTCCCTGCCTGGAGAAACTGGAAGCGCTGCCCGATCACGCCATCGCGGCGGTGCTCTTCGAGCCTGTGATCTCGGGTGCGGGCATCCTGGTGCCTCCTCCGGGCTATGCTGCAAAGCTGCGGGAGACCTGCACGCGCAAGGGCTTTCCGCTGCTTTGCAACGAAGTGACCACGGGCCTGGGCCGCACAGGCCGGTGGTTCGGCTTCGAGCACGACGGCATCGTGCCGGATCTCCTGATCATGGGAAAGATCCTGGGGGCAGGCCTCCCCGTCTCGGCCGTGGCCACCACACAGGAAATCGAAGCGGCGTGCGGCAGCAAGGTCCTGCACCTGCAGTCCCACCAGAACGATCCCTTCTCCGGAGGACTGGCGGCGGAGGTGATCACGATCCTCCAGGAAGAGCGGTTGGTGGAAGCATCGGAGATCATAGGCCACCGCTTGCGGGAAGGGGTTTCCGCCATGCGGTTGCGGAAGCCGGCGATCAAGGCGGTGCGCGGTCTCGGCACGATGGTGGGCATCGAGCTGCAGCCCGAAGTCGCGCCACAGGGCCCCGCCATCGTGAAACGGATGCTGGAGAAGGGTTTCCTGATCAGCTTCCAGCCCGCCTATCGAAGCTTTCGGCTGTTTCCGCCCTTCGTGCTGACCGAATCGGAGATGGATTCGTTCCTCGTGAATTTCGAAGACGCGTTAGGGGCGCTTTAGGAGCCGCGTCAAAATGAACTGTGCAGTTCAGTTCATTTTGCTGCGGCACCTTATGCCGGTGGATTGCCCGATTGATCAAGTTGTTTTTGCATAAGCCACTGCACCGAAATAACCTGAACGATCCGGAACCGCCCGTGGCATAGGTCGTTGTAACGAACTAACCAGAAAAGCACAGGTTATTTCGTAACAGCTCCTAACGGCTTAGGAACTCCAGCACCAGGGCCGCGTCCTTTTCCGCGTTGTCCAGGCAGCTCGTGGCACCCGGCGAGGGCGTCATGTTGAAGAGGATGCCGGTGCCGGGATTGATCTTGGCCTCGCCCAGCAGCATGATCTTCTTCGCGCGATCCACCACCTGGGGCCGGATGCCGCCGATGCCCTTGGCGAAGGTGAGATCCTCCAGCTTCAAGGAGGGCACGATCTTGTGGGCGTCCTTGAGGAACAAGCGCCGGCGGATGCCCGGCACTTCGAAGAGGACGTTGCGAATGAGGTAGGCGCGGATGGTGGGGTGCTTCAGCATCCGCAGCATCACCGCGGCCACGCCCAGGTGGAAGGTTTTGAAGAACTCGGTGGTGGTGCCGCCGATGTAGCGTTCCAGCTTGGGCAGCACCAGGGCCGTGGGTCCCCAGCGGGTGACGCCCTCCTTGATGACATCGGGGTCGCCGTGGATGGCGGCGAAGGGCAGACGGTCGTCCTGGATGGTGTAGACCTTGCCATTCAGCACTTTCGGTGTGTAGTAGAAACTCCCCGCCACGGGCAGTGTGGAATATTCCATGCCGTAGCCCATCTGCTGAGCCAAGTAGAGACTGTGAGCGCCCGCGCTCACCACCACGGCCTTGGCGCGCAACTCACCCTTGTTGGTGGTCACGGTGAAACCATCGACATTCTGAACGATGGCAAGCACCTTGGTCTCGAGATGGACCTCGGTGACCTTGCCCTCCACATTGGTGGCATTGTGGATGAAGGACTTCGTCAGGGCACGGAAATCCACGGCGCTGTACTGGTCCACGGAACCCAGGGCCACGATCTCCTCGGGGCGCGGCTTTCCGTCCACGAGGGCGACTGCGGGCTCGATCTCGGCGATCTGCTCTCGCTCCAGCAGCCGCATGTGCGGGTAGTGCTCGCGGAAGGTGGTGAAGCGCTGCCGCAGGAAGGAGGCCTCCGTGGGGCCGACCCCCAGGACCATCTTCGGGCAACGGAAGAGGATCCGGTCGCAATCCGGTTGGGTCTCGGCGTATTTGACCACCTTGTCTGCGCCGGCCTTGACCTTGATGGCCTTTTCGAGGGTGTAGTTGGTCTCGATGTCCCCGCAGTGGAGGGTCTGGCTGTTGCTCCGGGCATGGGAATTCACGGCCGCCAGGGAGGAATGCTTCTCCACGAGCCCGATCCGGCTCACGTCCGTGCGGCAGGCCAGCTGGTAGAACAGGGCTGCTCCGGACACACCACCACCAATGATCAGGACTTCGTAAGAGTCCATTCGAGGGATCCTCCAACGGTTCATTGATTCGATGCCGCTCGTGGATCAGGATTTAATCAACCGGTGTGCCTTTGCCGACAATAGTTGAAAACCTTCTGCTGGAGGGATGATGCCCGTACCCAAAGATGTTCTGGCGGTGATCATGGGAGGAGGGCGCGGCCAGCGGCTGTATCCGCTGACCATGGACCGCTCCAAGCCCGCCGTGCCCATCGCGGGGAAGTACCGGCTCATCGACATCCCCATCAGCAACTGCATCAACTCGGGCGCCTACCGGGTCTTCGTCCTCACCCAGTTCAATTCCGTTTCCCTGCACCGGCACATCACCAACAGCTACAAGTTCGACGCCTTCCACACAGGCTGGGTGGAGGTGCTCGCCGCGGAGCAGACCCTCAAGAGCGAGGATTGGTACCAGGGCACCGCCGATGCGGTTCGCAAGCAGCTGGGGGAGATCCAGGCCACGGGGGCCCAGCACGTGCTGATCCTGGCGGGGGATCATCTCTACCGCATGGACTACACCGGCATGGTGAACTACCACCTGGAAAAGGAAGCGGAGATCACGGTGGCCGTGCAGCCCGTGGCCAGAGAGGATGCCACGCGCTTCGGGCTCCTCAAGCGCCACTTCAGCGGCCGCATCGTGGACTTCGTGGAGAAACCCAGGGATCCGGAAGCCCAGGCACGCATGGTGAGCCGCGACGACCCGGCCCGGCCGTACTTGGGCTCCATGGGCATCTACGTCTTCAAGACCCGCACCCTGGTGGACCTGCTCCTGGACCACCCGGACTTCGACGATTTCGGCAGCGATGTCATCCCCTACGCCATCGGGAAGATGCCCATCGTCGGGTTCGACTTCGACGGCTACTGGCAGGACATTGGCACCGTCCGTTCCTTCTACGACACCAGCCTGGCGCTGACCGTGCCCAACGCACCCTTCAATTTTTACGACGTCAAGAGCCCCATCTACACCCACTCGCGGTTCCTGCCCAGCTCCAGCATCACGGACAGCCACCTGAAGGACGTGATGCTCACCGAGGGCTGCGTCATCCATCAGTCGGAGATCACGCACTCCATCATCGGCTTGCGCAGCCTCATCGGCGCGGGCGCCTGCATCCGGGACAGCATCATCATGGGCAACGACTACTATGAACGCGGTGTTCCCGAAGGGGGCATCCCGCTTGGGATCGGGCCTCACTGCCACATCGAAGGGGCGATCCTCGACAAGAACGTGAGGATCGGCGAGAGCGTCAGGATCAAGCCCTTCCCCCGGGGCACGGACTTCAACGGCGGCAACTGGGTCGTGCAGGATGGAATTGTCGTGATCCCGAATCGAGCCATACTTCCCTCAGGCACCCTCATCGGACCCGCGGATTGAAATTATTGACCCAAAGTCATTAAGCTCCAACCAGACGCCCTTCGTGTTTTCGGCCAGCAGCACTCGATGTCAGTGGGATACTTCAGGAACCGCTCACCGTGGGAGTGATCGTGGAAGGAAAGCAGCACGCAGGACTTCCAATGGGCACGAAGGATGGTTCGCCGGATGAGGTGCTGCGCGAGGTCGAACAGAAGTACCGGGCCCTGGTCGAGACCACGGATACGGGCTACGTCATCCTCGACATGGAAGGGCGCGTCCTCGACGCCAACCAGGAGTATCTCCGCCTGACGGGCCGCCAGGCCTTCGAAGAAATCCGCGGGCATCGGGTGACCGAATGGACGGCTCCCTACGACCAAAACCGGAACGCGGAAGAGGTCCGGAAGTGCATCGAGCGCGGCAGAGTGCGGAACCTCGAGATCGACTATGTTTCCCCCGATGGCCACCCCACGCCCATCGAGGTCAATGCCACGACCCTGCAAACCTCTGAAGGGACCCGGATTCTGGCCCTCTGCAAGGACATCACCGAACGGCGGAAATCGGATCGCGCGCTGCGCGAGCTGGAAAGCCTCTTCAATCTCTTCATGGAACACAGCCCTGTCTATGTCTTCTTCAAGGATGCGGATCTCAGAGTCCTCCGTCTGAGCCACAACTACGAACAGATGCTGGGACGGCCCATGGACCAGATCCTCGGCAAGACCATGGACGACCTTTTCCCGCCCGAACTGGCCGCCAACATGATCGCGGACGACATGAAGGTTCTGCGGGGGGGCGAGCCATACCGTGTGGATGAAGAGTTGGGGGGCCGCTACTTCACCACCGTCAAGTTTCCCGTTTTGCAAGACGGGAAGCCCGGTTTCCTGGCCGGGTTCACCCTCGATATCACGGATCGCAAGAGAGCTGAGATCGCCCTGCAGGCGAGCGAGTCGCGATTCCGGACTGTCTTTGAGCAGTCGGCCGTGGGCATGGTGATCGCCACGCTGGATGGCCGGTTCCTTCAGGCCAATACGGCCTTCCAGTTCTTCCTGGGCTACTCCGAACTCGAACTCCAAGGCATGCGGTTCATGGAGGTGACCCATCCGGATTTCATCAGCGCCGATCTCACCTGCATTCAGGCCTGCATCCGCGGCGAGATTTCCTACTATCGCACCGAGAAGCTCTACCTGAAGAAGGGGGGACGCGAAATTTGGGGGCGCGTCAATGTGACGGTGGTGCGGGATGAAGGCGGGCAGCCTTTCCGCCTGCTGGCCCTCATCGAGGATATCTCCGAACGGGAAGCAGCGCGGGAAGCCTTGCAGCAGAGCGAGGCGAAGTTCAGCTCCCTGTTCGAGTCCATGATCGAAGGCGTGGCCATTCACGAGGTCGTCTACGATTCCGACGGGAAGCCCATCGATTACCTGATCCTAGATGTAAATCCCGCCTACAAGCACCATACAGGGATCGATCTGCAAGGAGCGCGCGGGAAACGTGCCAGCGAAGTCTATGGCTTGAACCCGCCACCCCTCCTGGCGGAGTTTGGCCAAGTGGCGAAGGACGGCCAGCCATGCACCATCGAATCCTATGTCGAAGGCATGAACAAGTACTTCCGCGTCAGTGTCTTCTCGCCTCGCCGCGGTTTCTTCGCCACGGTGTTCGAGGACATCACGGCACAGAAACGGAACGAGGAGGAGCGGCGGAGGCTGGAAGCGGAGGTCCAGCACGTTCAGCAGCTGGAAAGCCTCGGGAGCCTCGCGGGCGGCGTGGCCCACGACATGAACAACATCCTCCAAGCGATCCAGGGCATGGCTTCCGTGCTGAAGGTGAAGTTCGCCGCGGATCCTGCCTTGATCTCCGGCATCGACATCATCCTGAACGCCAGCCACCGTGGCCGGGACCTAGTGAAGAACCTGACGAACTTCGCCCGGAAAGGCCTGCAGGAAACGCAACCCCTCGACTTGAACCAGATTGTGCGCAAGGAAGTTCAGCTCCTCGAGCACACGACCATGCAGCGCATCGAACTGACGATGGATCTCACGGAACCGCTGCCCCCGATCCTGGGAGATCCCTCCTCCGTGGGCAACGCCCTCATGAATCTGTGCGTGAACGCCATCGATGCGATGCCGGGAAAGGGTACGCTCCGTTTCCAGACGAAGTGCACCGAGGCTGGGTTCGTGGAACTCACGGTGGAAGACAGCGGCCAGGGCATGTCCCCGGATGTCTTGGCGCATGCCACTGAGCCCTTCTTCACCACGAAGCCAACCGGGAAAGGTACGGGGCTAGGGCTTTCAGGCGTGTACGGCACCATGAAAGCCCACAATGGCACGATGGAAATCAAGAGCGAGATGACCAAGGGAACGCGGGTCATCCTTCGCTTCCCTGTCCTGCCGGGCGCCGCTGTCGCCGAGGAAACGTCCCTCATCGAGCCGAAACGGGAGGGTGGCAGACCGCTGCGGATCCTCCTGGTGGATGACGATGAGCTGATCCGCGACTCCTTCCCGGACCTCATGGAGATCCTGGGCCACAAGGTGATCGAGACCGCCGCGGGCGGGGCCCAGGCACTCGAAGCGCTGGAGCGGGGCCTGGAAGTGGATGTGGTCATCCTGGACCACAACATGCCGGGACTGAGCGGAATGGAGACCCTCGAGCGGATCCAAGCACTCCGACCGAGCCTGCCCATCGTCCTTAGCACCGGACACCTGGATGAATCCACGCGCACCAGGCTTAAAGGCCGCACGCGGGTTTGGACCCTGATGAAACCCTACTCCATCCGGGACATCCGCCCCCTACTGGCGGAAGTGGCCCAGAGCTGAGTCCTGACGAAAGGGAATTCTTCCAACCAATCTCCGCCCGGGATGCTAGGGTTGAGTCATTCCGCGGAACGAGCGAATGTTTGCGCGACGGCTCCGCGTGACCACTGGCCGAGATCCGCATGAAGAGTCTGTTCCTGCTCGATCCTTCCATCGTGTTCCTCAATCACGGTTCCTTCGGGGCTTGTCCGGCCAAGGTTCTGGAGAGCTGCCAATGGTGGCAGCGCGAGATGGAACGGAACCCGGTGGAGTTCCTGGCCCGGCGCTCCGCGGCGCTGCTGGCGGACTCGCGCAAGGCCTTGGCAGCCCATCTGGGCGCCGACCCCGAGCACCTGGTCTATCTTTCCAATGCTACTCACGCTGTGAATACCGTGGCACGGTCGCTGCCCCTGCGACCCGGGGATGAAATCCTGACCACCGATCATGAGTACGGCGCCTGCGACGGCACTTGGCAGTTCGTCTGCCGGCATACTGGCGCGAGATACATTCCGATCGAGATTCCTTTGCCATTCAAGGCGGCGGAATTCACGGAACGGATCTGGGCTGGTGTCACGTCGCGCACGCGGATCCTCTACCTGAGCCATGTGACCTCCACCACGGCCCTGACCCTGCCCATCGCCGAGGTATGCCATCGGGCCCGGAACGAGGGCATCCTGACCGTCATCGATGGCGCCCATGGGCCGGGCTACATCGATCTGAATCTCGATGAACTGGGCGCCGATTTCTACATCGGGAACTGCCACAAGTGGCTCTGCGCGCCCAAGGGCGCGGGGTTCCTGCATGCCAGGCCCGAGCATCATCATCAGCTGGATGCCACCGTGGTGAGCTGGGGCTATTTGGATGATCCGGGATCCGAAACCTACGCGGGATCTTCGCTGCTGGAACGCCGCCTCCAGTGGCAGGGCACCCGGGATCTGGCGGCCTTCCTGGCCGTTCCCGCCGCCATCGAATTCCAGGCCCGCCACCATTGGGATCAAGTCCGGAAGGATTGCCACGCCCTGGCCGCCGAGACCCTGCACCGGATCAGCGCTCTCACAGACCTGGAGCCCGTCTGCGAAGATTCCGATTTCAGTCAGATGGTCGTTGTTCCTGTGCCACCCATGGCTCCGGACCTGCTGAAACAAACCCTCTTCGAGCGATATCGCATCGAGATCCCCGTGACCGCGCACAAGGACCGGCTCTTCGTGCGACTTTCCATCCAGGCATACAACACTCGGGAGGATGCTGACGCGCTGGTGGAAGCCCTGCGGGAAATCTACCGGCTGAAGTGAAGCCTTAGAAGAAGTGCTGAATGATCCACAGCGCCGCCATTCCCGTGGCGATGGTGGCAAGGACGTTGCGCGTGAGGAGGGCCGTGACCACGGCCACGGCACCCGCCCACAGGCGCGGGTTCACGGGGCTCGGATCGAAGGCGCCATGGCGGATCAGGATTTCAGGGGCGATCAGTGCCGACAGGACCGCGGGCGGCACGTAGCGCAGAAGGCTCTGGAAGCGCGGGCTCAGCGCCAGGTGGCGGCCGCCCGCGATGAAGGAGAAGCGGATCAGGAAAGTGACCAGGCCGCACCCGGCCATGGTGGCGAGGAGGAACCACGGTGAGTTCATGGCTTCTCCTTGCGATCGATGGCCCGCGACAGCGCACCCACGGCGATCCCGCACAGGGCTGCCGCGATGATCCACAGCTTATGCGGAAGGCCTTGCAGTAGCAGCGCGACGGTACCCGCGGTCAGCGCCGCGATCAGCTCGCTGCGCCGGCGCAGCGCGGGCACCACCAGGGCGATGAAGGTCAGGGCGATGGAGAAGTCCAGGGACCACGAGGCCGGAATGGCCGCACCCACCAACACCCCAGCGAGGGCGGAGAGCTGCCAGCCCGCCCAGAGTGTGAATCCCGCGCCGAACAGGAACCAGTGCCGATGGGGTGTAGGTGGTCCATCCATGAGCCGTCCGATGGACGCGGCATAGGCTTCGTCGGTCAGGAGATAGGAGAGCAGGAGCTTCCAGCGCAGGGGCAGCGAACGCAGGTAGGGGGCCACGCTGGCGCTGTAGAGGGCGTGCCGCAGGTTCACTACGCCCACGGTGGCGCCGATCACCATGGCGGGCGTCTGCGCGCCCCACAGCTGGGCGAAGACGATCTGGGAGGACCCCGCGAAGAGGACGGAGCACATCGCCACCACGGCCCAGCCAGGCAGGCCTGCCGAAAGCCCCAGCACGCCGTAGATCAGACCGAAGGGCACGACGCCAAGCAGGAGCGGCAATTCCGCCATGACACCGCCGCGAAACTCCTGGACGGGGCTGGCAAGTTCAGCCGTATCCATAGCGCTTACTCGCCCAAGGATTTCATCAAGGCCGGACCGCCGAGATCGCTCATCTGCCGGAGGATCCACTCCTGGCGCCCGCGGACGTAGGGACTCGGGGCCTTGGCGCTGTACTTGTGAGGGTTGGGCAGCACTGCGGCCAGCAGGGCGGCTTCGCTCGGTTTCAGTTTCTTCGCGGGTTTCCCGAAGAAATTCTGGGCCGCAGCTTCCACTCCGAAGATGCCGTCCCCGAACTCCACACTGTTGAGGTAGACCTCGAGGATGCGCCGCTTGGACCACTCCAGCTCGATCAACAGCGTGAAGTAGACCTCGAAGCCCTTGCGCACCCAGGAGCGGGATTCCCAGAGGAAGATGTTCTTGGCGGTCTGCTGGGAAACCGTGGAAGCCCCGCGCTTGCGGCGGCTATGCTCATTGTGCTCGACAGCCTTCTCGATGGCCTTCCAGTCGAAGCCGAAATGATCCGGGAAGTTCTGGTCCTCGGCGGCAATGACGGCCACGCCCATGCTGGGCGCGATGTCGTCCAGGGCAACCCAGTCGTGATGGGCGCTGTAGGGCTTCGGGTTGAACCAGGACTCGACCTGCCGCTGGACCATCAGGGAAGAAAAGGGGATGGGCATGAACCGGAGGACGAACACAATGCTCACCGTGGACAGGAGGAACAGTGCCACCAGGAAGCACAGCCACTTCAGTAATCGTTTCCACCAGGATTTCTGTTTCCCCAAGGACCTGCCTCCGTCCGCCCGAATCCTGGCGCGGGTCCTTCCAGTTTCACATGGCCTTCGTGTCAGCCGTCAACCCTGAGAGTGTGTTTTAAAAATCGCGCGTGCCGCGCTGGGAGCGCCGGGCGAGCAGATCAAGGAAGGCGAGGAAGGGGGTAGCGGGACTACCACCAACGAGCCTGACGCAGAGATGCGTGGCCCGTCGCCCCAGCCCCGAGGGACGAGCCAAGGCTGGCGCCCAGCCGTGTCAGAGCCCTTGGACGATGTGGCCACATCGTCCAAGGGCTCTTCCTTGCTGCGCATCCAGCCTTGGCGCGTCGCGGCTCACGGGATTTTTAAAACACACTCTCATGCCACGCGATGCAGTTCGTGCAGGGGCTCCGTAAGGTCCAGCTCGTTTATCACGCAGTGGGCGGGCGCATAGAAGACCCGCAGGCAGGGTTCCTCCTGCCCGTGGATGGTCAGGCTCACGGATTCGATGATGAACCGGGGCAGCCCTGCAAGAATGCATCTGCCTACGACCGTGCCGGTGATGAAATCTGCATCGGATACCCCGGGGAAGTCGTAGCTCCGAACCTTGGTGCCGATATCGATGGGATGGAGACGGTGGCGAAACATGAGAGCCTCGAGAAGCAATACCCAGGCCACTTTTCCCTAGTAGGATGCCGGATGAGTGATCCCTGTCATCGATTTCATGTACCTGAGTTTCTTCATGATTTCCCGAGACATTGGGAAAAATTCCGGGCAAGCTTGATTCAGTGGCCCGCTGGGCGCGGGATTCACTGAAAACGCTGTGACGGCCTTGCTGGGGGGATGTCATCGCTCGCACATCCCCAGTTCTATTGCAGGAAGACTTCTATGTCTCAAGGCACGGTTAAGTGGTTCAACGCTGAAAAGGGATACGGTTTCATCACTCCCGATGAAGGCGGTTCGGACCTCTTCGTTCATCATTCCGCAATCCAGACTCGCGGTTTCCGCACTCTGGAAGAAAACCAGCGCGTCACCTTCGACGTCGCCCAGGGCCAGAAAGGTCCCCAGGCTACCAACGTCCAGAAGCTGTAACCCGCAAAGTATCCCGGTCAAGCGGCCCACTGGGCCGCTTGGCTTGTACGAGCTAGACTGATCGCTCATGCATCGTCCTCCTCTTGCCTGCAAGGCGCCCTTCTGGGCGAAGGGTTCGCACCTCCAGACGCTTCTGGGCCACTATCTGCCTTCCAAGGCGGCGGACCTGCCTTGGGAACGGCTAAACCTCAAGCTGGCGGACGGGGATGCGCTGCGGGTGCGGATGGTGCGGGGTGCATCAAATGTGGTGATTCACCTCTTTCACGGGTTGGGTGGCAGCGCCGAGGCGGACTACATCCGCCGGGCTTCAGCCCTTTTCGTGGCCCAGGGGCACACGGTCCTGGCCATCAATCATCGCGGCGCCGGTGAGGGGGAAGGGTTGGCCGCGAAGCCTTACCACATGGGCAGCACCGCCGACATGGCCGCCATGCTCCAGGTGGGGCGCGGCTTCTTTTCGGATCACACCCACGTGGCCATCGGCTTTTCCCTGAGCGCCTCGGTGCTCCTGCTCCTCCTGGGCCGGGATGCGGGACTGACCCAGCCGGATCTGGCCATCGCCGTGAATCCCGCCGTGGATCTGGAGAGGGCCTCCCTGCGCCTGACCCGTGGGTTCAACCGTTTCTACGATCTCTACTACGTCCTCCGCCTGCGCAAGCACGTAAAACGGCTATGGGACTTCGGCCTGCTGCCGCGCCCCGTGCGTGTTTCCCCTCTGGCCACCCTGCGTGAGTTCGACGAGATCTACACCGCCAAGGCTGCGGGGTTCAAGGACCGCCACGACTACTACTCCAAATGTGGCTGCACGGGCCACCTGCGCGCCATACAGGCGCCCACGGTGATCCTCACGGCCGAGGACGATCCCTTTGCTCCTGCCGAGGACTTGAAGGACGTGGAGCTTTCTCCCCTGGTGCATCTGCATGTGGAGGGCACCGGCGGCCACATGGGCTACGTGGGCCGCGGTGTCGCGGGCCACCGGTGGCTGGATTACGCCCTGGATCACTACCTGAAAACCCTGCTGGAAGCCGCGAAGGGTTCGGCGCGAAACAACGTCTGGACGTCGGTGTAGTCAGTTTGAGCCAATGCTCGAGGCTTTTTTGGGATTCAGCTTTTCGTGTTCCCAATAGGCACACCACGGAGACCCGGAGGCCTTGATCATCAGTCAGGCCATTCGCCGAAAGCGGCCCTGCCACTCATGTTGGGGACTCCGTGAACCTCGTGTCTCCGTGGTGAACCTTGTTTATTTCTTCCGGCCCAGCCGGTTCTGGAAATGGAACATGGCCATGAGCGCGGGGAACATGAACAGCAAGGTGTAGAGGCCCCTCGGATTGTTCCGGAAGCGGGGATCCAGGTCGGCCAGGCGGCCCGTGGCGTCAAAGGTCACGAGGATGGCCAGGGTGGCGAGGGTCACCGCGGCCAGGAGTCCCTGGATGCAGGGATAGGGCGCGAACCGATCCCGACGGGACCAGAGCCAGAGGGCCAGGAGATTCACGAGCAGAGCCATCCCCAAGCACAGACATGCCATCCAGGAATTTCGCTGGATCAAGGTGAAGCCCAGAATCACCATCCAGACCGTTCCGCCGACCTGCGCCCCAAGCCACCCGCCAATGTTCCACTGGAACTGGCCACTGCCTCGTCGAGGTGTCTTGGAGGGCATGGGCATCCTTTCAGAAAAGCCGTGCCGCGAGTGCAGCCACGGCCGTCTCCACGCGGAGGATGCGTGGACCGAGGTCCACGTCCATGAACCCTGCGCGTTTCAGCAACTCGATTTCCGCCGGAATGAAACCACCTTCCGGACCGATGGCCAGGGTCACGGGGCGGTCCACGGCGCGGGGGCAGGGTGCGGAAGCACCGGGGTGCGCGGCAAGCGCCAGTGATCCGTCGACGATCGCCGGCAGCTCATCCTCGGCGAAGGGGCGCAGCAGCCGTTTCAGGTGGATCGCCGGAAGCACCGTATCTTTGGCCTGTTCCAGCCCCAGGATCCGCTGCATCAGCAGGTTCTCTTCCGCCAGGCGCGGGCTCTTCCAGTAGCTCTTCTCCACACGCCACGCGTTGACCAGGTAGATGGCCTTCACACCCTGGCTCGTGGCGGCGGCGATGACGCGGTTCAGCACCTTGGGGCGGGGCAGGGCCAGAACCAGCGTGAGTGGCAGTTTGGGAGGGGGAGCGGCCGCCAGCGTGATGTCCATTTCCACGGCATCCGACGCCACGCCCGTGATGTGGCCCTTGCCGATCCGGCCATCCAGAACGCCCACCGTCACGTCATCACCGAGCCCCACGCGATGCACGGAACGCATGTGCTCCAGGCGGCGGCCCGAGAGCCGGACCTTGCCTTCGGCCACGAAGTCATCCTTGAACAACAACACCAGATTCATTCGCGAAGCCGGGAAAGAGAGTGGAAACGAGGCACGTTGGCCGTGGCAGACTGGGATGGAATTCACCGCTTTGCGATTCTATCCTCAATCGTCGAAAGGCCATTTCCATGATCCCAGTGGCGCAGATGCCAGGCTTCGCGCGATGGGGCAATGCTTTGCCTTCTCTGTTGGATTTGGACGCGCCCCTCTGGATCCATGGCGAGGCAGGCACCGGTGTAAGCGCCTTGGCCGCGTGGTTCGGCGAACAGCGGGGCGTTGCAGTGCAGGATGACGCTGAACTCCTGGATACGGATCAGTGTGCAGTTTGGCTTCGGGGGAATCCCCGGGGAATCCTGGGCTCCCATCGCGCTCCGGACGAACCATTCGTGGCCCCAATCGCCTCACGTTGCGTCGCATTGCGCGTGGCCTCCCTGGAGGAAGATCCGGCCGCCATCCTGTCCTGCCTGAAACTGCTGGCCCAGGAAGAAGGTGTGCCCGAGCCCCTGCCGCCCGCCCTCTGCCGCATGCCCTGTCCCGGCAACCTGCGGGGCCTGCGCAATCGCCTGGTGCGATGGAAACTGCTGGAACAGCTTCCGGATGAGCCGCCGATGGGTGGAGGCGGGCCCTTGCCCCTGGAGGCCGAGGACATGGCCACGAACTTGCATGCCCTCGAACGGATCCTGCTGCATCGCGTGCTCCGGCGAAGCTACGGCAATCGCGTGGAAGCCGCGCGGCGATTGGGTGTGAGCCGCCGGCAACTGTATCTCCTCATCGCCCGGCATGGGGATCCGGTCCGGGGCGAAGCACCCACGGAAGAAGGTCCTAAACGTTTGGGTAAACAGAGAATGCGTCAAAACTCCAGTCAGGATCCGGACCACCGATAAGCGCTTAGAAGCGAGGTATTGGGTCCTGACATGGCGAATCCGTTAAGGGTACTGGTAGTGGATGATGATCCCGGCATGCGGGACGGCATGGCGTTGAGCCTGAAGCGGGCGGGGTTCATCACCGAGCAGGCCAAGAGCGGGGAGGAAGCCCTGCGCATGACCCGCCCGGGTGCTTTCGACGCGGTGGTCACGGATTTGCGCATGATGGGCATCGATGGACTGCAGCTCACAGCCCGGCTCAAGGCCTTGGACCCCGTGCTGCCCGTTCTGCTGGTTACGGCCTTCGGGAGCCTGGACACAGCCCGGGAAGCCATGCGCCTGGGAGCTTTCGACTACCTTTCCAAACCCTTCAGCCCCGATGAACTGGTGACCGCCGTCCGGAAGGCCATCAAGAGCGATGAGCGTCTGAAGCCCGAGGAGCCGGGCGAAGCCACCGTGATCCTCACCCAGGACCCGGTCCTGGTCGAAACCCTGGCCCTGGCCCGGCGGGCCGCGGACAGCCGCGCCACCATCCTGATCCAGGCCGAGAGCGGCACCGGCAAGGAACTGCTGGCGAAGCTCATCCACACCTCGAGCCCGCGCCGCAAAGGCCCCTTCGTCGCCATTAACTGCGCGGCCATTCCCGAGACGCTGCTGGAATCGGAACTGTTCGGCTTCGAGAAGGGCGCCTTCACGGGAGCCACCAGCTCCAAGGCCGGACGCTTCGAACTGGCTGACGGCGGGACGCTGGTGCTGGACGAGATCGGCGAACTGCCCCTGGGCCTCCAGGGAAAACTCCTGCGTGTCCTGCAGGAACGGACCATCGATCGCCTGGGCGGTAGCCGGCCCATCCAGGTGGATGTGCGCGTCATCGCCCTCACCAACCGGGATCTCGCCGCGGAAGTGAAGGATGGCCGCTTCCGGGAGGATCTTTACTACCGTTTGAACGTGATCCCCTTGCGCATGCCGCCCCTGCGCGAACGCACGGCGGACCTGCCGCTGCTATCCGCCCATTTCGCAGAGCGCTACGCCCGGGAGAACGATCGGCCCACGCCCCGGCTTTCCCCCAGCTTCCTGGCCGCCCTGTCACGCCATCACTGGCCGGGCAATATCCGGGAACTGGAAAACGCCATCCAGCGCTGCGTGGTGCTGAACCACGGCGCCACCCTGACGGAAAAGGATCTCCACTGGCTTCTGGACGCCGAGCAGCTCGCCGATCTGCCCATGGATCCCCCGGAACCCGCGCCGGAGGCGGCTCCCAGCGCACCCGCCGCCGCGGCGCCCATGCTGACACCCGGCATCGAAGTGGGCGATCCCAAGAATCCGTTGAAGGGAGTGCCCCTCGGCACCCCCGTGGCCATTCCTCTTGGCCTGTCCCTGCCTGAACTGGAACGCTTCTGGCTGCTGTCCACCCTCTCGGCCCTCAACGGCAACCGCACCCACTGTTCCCAGCAGCTGGACATCGCCCTGCGCACCGTCCGCAACAAGATCAACGAATACCGGGCCCAGGGGTTCGAGATTCCCAGCAGCGGTTACGGGCGGGACACGGATTGACAGGGTTGTAAAACAGGATGGGCAGGATAGGCAGGATGAAAAAGCAGGCTTCAACCTGCTCTTCATCCTGTCCATCCTGCTCATCCTGTTTTAACGTTCTTTTTTCTTTTGGTTTTTTGTTTGTTCTTGTCGCTAGGGGTTGGGATCTCCGTGGCCCCGCGAATGCTCTGCGGATTCCTGCCTGTAGTAGAAGGCCGCTGTGACCTCAGCGCCTAAGAGGAAGATGCAGCAGCTGTAGTAGAGGAAGAGCAGCGCGGCCATGAGGCTGCCCAGGGAGCCGTAGAGGATGCCCCAGGTGAGTTCCTTGGCATGGGCGTAGTAGATGCCGAAGATCCACTTGGCGCCCCACCAGAGCAGCATCGTGACGAGGGCGCCTGCGAAGGCATGGATGAACTTCACGTGCCGTCTCGGAATGTGCTGCAGGACCATGGTGGTGAGCAGCAGGCCCAGCAGCGCCGGGAGCAGTGTGATGGTGAGGGTTGGCGAGAAAAGAGCCTGACGTCGGAGGCTCCACTCGAATCCGGCCGAAAGCAGGATGACGAGAAAGATGAGGCCTGCGAGCACGACACCGAGCCTGCGCAGGAACGCGAGCCTGCGGGTCTGTTTCTGGGACTTCACGCGCAGGCCGAAGATGTGCGCCAGGGAGCGGTCCAGTTGCGTCACGCCCCAGTTAGCGCCGAGCAGCAGGATGATCCAGCTGATCCCGAGCCCGCTCACGCGCTTGCTCTGGGCGATGGTCTCCCGGATGAAATTATCGGGCACGTACGGATACATTTCCGCGATGGCGTGCTGCAGGCGCTGGCTGTAGGCGCCATTGCCCAGCACCAGGGACATGAGGCGGAAGACCAGCGTGGAAAGCGGGATGAGGGAAATGGTCAGAAAAAAACTGACGCTGGCGGCGTAGCTCAGGCAGTCATCGTGGTGGTATTTCCGCAGCACGGCCCAGGTGAACTTGCCCACGCGCCGCAGCCCAGGCACGGTGCGGTTGAGCCAGAGCCATCCCTTGATCAGGCGATTGGAGACGGTTTTCGCATGACCCCGAGCGACGGCAATCATGTTCCTCCCGAGGGTCTGTCTTCAAATTGGATGCGAGCCGCATCGGCGGACCGCGCGACGGCGGCCAGCCGCGTGATCCGGCAAGGCAGTGGCCGCAGGGCGATGTGGTGGCATCGTTCAAGGCCACTAACACAGCCGGAAAACGTCCGCATGGGGAGCGGTGCTTCCCATAGCACATGCCATGCGGCATGTGCGGGCGGCCGTTTTCGGATGGCCGTCGTCCCGGGGGGCAAGGGCCGGTGGCCGGCGCGATACAGCGTCAAGCTCCTTGTCAATAGCACCTCTATTGCCATCGTCGCTTTCCTTGTCTCGCTTGGCCAGCGCCCCTTGCGCGGCCCACCCCAATTTGAAGACAGACCCTAAAAGCGCACGGGGTTCCGCGGAAGGAGATACATGACCCAGGCCAGCACGAGGCCGATGCCGATGAGGCCGCCGAGGTACTTCAGGATGCTGTTGCGGGTGCGTTCCGGGCGCAGGGTGGGCGTCATCATGCCCAGGACCAGGGCGATCCCGATGCCCATCAGGAAGAAATGAATCACATGGCTGCTGAGAAATTTCACGGGAACCAACCTGATAAAAGACCCAAGGAATGAATCAGATTAGCAGATCCCGGTGGCGGATAGGTTTCGCGTTGAATCACATAAGCTTCACCACCAAGTTCACCAAGGAATAAGCACCAAGGTCACCAAGAAAAGCAGTCCTGATCGGCTTTTCTTGGTGCCCTTGGCGTGGCCTTGGTGACTTTGGTGGGAGCGTTTTATATTTTGTTTGAGGTCGGCCAGAATCAAGCAACTCACGGCTCCTCGTCCAGCACCGTGCCGAGAATATCCAGCCAGGCCTTCAGCACGAAGGCCGTGGCGCCCCAGAGTGGTGCCTTGGGCAGTTCGAGGCGGGGCACGAAGAAGAAGAGTCCCTCCCGCTCGAAGGTCTGCTGGGTCCAGGGCGCGGCCATCAGCGGTCGCAGGGGCAGCAGCAGGACATCCAGGAGTTCGGAGCCGATGACGAAGGTGGGCTCGGGGACCTCCCAGCGGAAGAAGACCGGTGTGAACCGTGTCCGGGCTTTGGCCACGCCATCGGGGAAGCAGCCCAGCTCCCACAAGCCGTCCTTCACGCCCAGCTCCTCGAACAATTCCCGCCGCGCGGTGGCGGGCAGGTCGCGGTCGAAGGGCTCCTCCATGCCGCCGGGGAAGGCCACCTCGCCGGGGTGCTGGGGGGCGCTGAAGCCCCGCTGCACCAGCACCAGTTTCCGCGCACCCGCGGCATCACCCCAGAGAATCACCGCCACGGCCGCCCGCCTGGCCAGGTTCGGGGTCAAGGGGCTGATCAGGTGGGGGTCCTGGCGCTGGTGGGCTCGGCGCAGGCTCTGCTCGATCTGTCCCCAGGACACGGGCGAGGCTTCGTCCGGAGGCAGCCAGGGAGTTGGTTCAGCGGGCACCCTTGACGCTCCCGAAGACGGATCCCCGCACGCGCTCAACGGTGAAGACGCCCTTGACGCGCCGGATGGCGGCGATAAGTTCCACGATGTGGCTGCGGTCCTTCACACGGAGGGCCACGTGCATGAGGGCCGAGCCCTCGCCCGTGGTGCAGGTGAAGCGCTGGATGCTGAAGCCCTCGTGCTGGATGGCGTTGGAGACCGCCGCCACCATGCCCTGGCGGTCATCCGCCGTGACCACGATTTCCGTGTCATAGACGCCCTTGGTCTGCTTGCTCCAGGCCACGCTGACGCGCCGCTCGGGATTCAATGCCGACGAGATGAGATGCGGGCAGTTGGCGCGATGGATGGAGATGCCCCGGCCCCGCGTGGTGTAGCCCACGATCTCGTCGCCCCAGATGGGCTTGCAGCACTGGGCCAGCATGTAGAGCACGCCCAGGTTGTTGTCCACCAGGATGGTGTCGTCCGTGGGCTCGTAGACCTTCTCTGTCCGTTCCCCCTGGGTGTCGGGCAGAAGCGGCTCCAGGAGCCGGTGGACGGTAATGCGGCCGAAGCCCACGGCGGCGAAATAGGCCTCCCAGGAGGGATACTTCAGCTCCTTGAGCCGGTTTTCCAGCGTGGTATGAATCTCAGCGTTGTCGAGCTTGATACCCGCGGCACGGGATTCCCGCTCGAGCCGTTCCTTGCCCATGTCGATGGCGTGCTTGCGCTCTTCCTCGCGGATGAAAGCCTGGATCTTGGACCGGGCGTGGGCGGACTTGACGATGGCGAGCCAGTCCCGTGACGGCTTGTGATCGGTGCGGGTGATGATCTCCACGCGGTCGCCGC
>DCFP01000189.1 GCA_002319925.1 Holophagaceae bacterium UBA1801
TGGACTCGATGTCCAGGTGGTTGGTAGGTTCGTCCAGGAGCAGCACATCGAAGTTGCCGAGGAGCACCTTCGCCATGGAGACGCGCATCTTCCATCCTCCCGATAGCGCGCCCACATCGCCGTCGATCTGCTCATCCTCGAACCCCAGTCCGTGAAGACAGGCTCTGGCCTTGGCTTCCAGCTCGTAGCCGCCCAGGTGCTGGTACTCCTCCTGCACATGACCGAAGCGTTCGAGCACTGCGTCGAAGTCCTCGGCTTCGTGATTCTCCATGGCGTGCTGGAGATCCATGAGTTCGTGGTGCAGATCCCCCAGGCGCCCGCTGCCCGCGATGGCCTCGTCCAGCACCGGCCGCCCCGCCATCTCGTCCACCTCCTGGCGGAAGTAGCCGATGGAGAGCTTCTTCGGGATGCTGATGGATCCATCGTCGGCGTTCTCCTCGCCCACGATCATACGGAAAAGCGTCGACTTCCCGGCCCCGTTGGGCCCCACGAGGCCGGCCTTCTCGCCGGGATTGAGCTGGAAACCGGCATCGATGAAGAGCACCTGCTTGCCGTACTGCTTGCTGACATTGGAAAACGAGATCATGGGACTCCTGAAGCGGCCATCCTGGCGCCGCTCGACTGGGGTTGCGGTACAGCTATTCCTGCGACTTGCGCCAGCCGAAGAGGGCGATCAGCAGCAGCACCCAGCCCAGCAGTTCGAGGAATACCACGGAGAGGTTGATCCAGCGCAGCAGCACGAATCGCTGAACCATCCCCATTCCGGATTCCTGGTTGCCGATGAGCCAGAGCATGAATCCCAGCTTCACGATCAGGCTCACGAGCAGAAGCCCGAAGGCACCCAGGGAAATCGCGGATACCTTCGGATGATTGCTCCAGCGGAAGAGCGCCAGCAGGATGCCCGCCACGTACACCAGCAGGAAAGGAAGATTGGTGATCTGGGAGAAGATGAGGGGCGAGAGGTGGTTTTCGATCATGGGCAGGCCTGTATGTGCTCTTTCGATTCGAAGGAAATGAATCCAGATGCGGGAAGTTACAGGATAACGTCTTCCCAGGTCACCCAGATTTCCGGGTCCAGATAACGCGGAATTCCCTTGTTCTTTCTGCCGGAGCGGATGGATGAACGTTCCCGGACCATCCTTCCGGAGACTCGCATGGCGAAGGAATCCACGTCCATGATGACCGCTGCCAATCTGGCCAAGGAATTCGGCGTTTCCGATGCCAAGGTCAAGAAGGCCATCGCGGAGCTGGGCCTGCAGCCCGACGCCAAGAAGGGCGTCTGCGCCTACTACGGCCCCGAAGCCAAGAAGAAGATCAAGGCCGCGCTGAAATAGTCCGAGTCCTCAGCCCATCTCCTCTGTCGCCAGGCTCGGCGTGAGAGGCGGGCCGCCCGGCGTGCTGGGATCGTGGGGCAGGCTGCCGCGCGGCGAGCGCAGGTAGACGAAGGGAGTCGCGTACAGAAAATTGGAAACGCGGGAGGTGTAGACATCCGCGTAGCGCTCCACTTGCCGGGCCAGGTGACTCTTGTCGTTGCCCGCGCGGGTCAGCAGACCCCAGCGCCCGTTGGTGAGTTCGTTGGCCGCTTGCGCCACTGGCGCGATCTCGCTATCCATGGCCACCAGCTTGGCCCGGAGCTCCTGCACCTCGTTCTCCAGGGTCGCGGCATCCTCAGAAGGCACAGGGCCGTATCTTCCCTTGAGCCTCAACAGAGCCAGGCGCGCGTGGGCCAGACGCGCTTCCAAGGCTTCCTTCTCTTCCATGCGCGCGGCCAGGAATGTCTCCGCATCGCGGAAGGATTCGAGGGCGGCCACCTCGCATTCCAGCTCCCGCAGCACGAGAGCCGTGCGCCAGAGGGGTCCGCGCTTGCTGGCGTGCACATCGCCGAACATGTGATCGCCCACGTAGAGGATCGCATCCCCCGAGATGCCCAGATCGTGCTCCACCTGCGCCGCGCAGCCGCCCATGTAGGCACCGCCCGGTTTCAAAGTGCCTGAGACGGGGCGCAGCAGGCCATCCTCCGTCACCACTTCGAAAAAGGGTGCCCGCTCCGTGAAGAAATCCGGCTTGCGCGCGCCCACGATGACCAGATCGAAGAGCTGCCGCCAGGTCATGCCAGGAGGCAGGAAGCGGTCGTAGGCGTAGGACATCATGCGGGTGGTGTAGCTCCACTCCGAGTTCGTGATGAGCAAGAGCTTCTTGCCCGAGGCCCGCTGATCCAGCAAGGCGAGGGCTGCCTCGGAATCCAGCACGACGAAGCGTTCGGGCTCGGCGACGATCTCGGCCTTCAGCTTGCCTTCCAGATGCTGGGCATCCACCGCCGCACGGACGCTGGCAAAGAGTTCAGCATAGCCTTTCACGTGAGGCAGCTTGCCCGCATCCAGCAGGTCCACCATCTGTGAATAGAGGCAGCCTTCGGACAGCGAGAACAGCGTGTTCAGGAAGGCCCAGCGCGGTTCTGCCAGCTCCACCGGCGTGTGCGCGTACAGCTCCCGCTGCCGGTTGAAATCGAGAACCCCAGTGCCGTGCATGGAACGCTTCACGAAACCGAAACGGTTGGCCTTCACCAGATTGCCCAGTTGGGTATCGATCACCAGGCCCCGGGCCACCATGCCCGGATCGAAGACCAGGTCCTCCACGGGCCAGCCTTCCTTCAGGAACCGCTCCTTGGCGAATCCATAAACCAGGCGTTCGAAGTGCTCCACCTGATAGTCCACCAGGGTGTAGTCCATGTCGTAGCCGATGGCCCGCAGGGACCGGAAGTTCAGGGTCCGGTTGCAGAAGATGCCGCGGCCGCGGGGAATCGATTGGGCGGGATTGGAAGTTTCGAGCATGGGCCTCGGGTCGGCAGCCGGCCGCCATTGCCGGGAGCCGGTGGAAGCAGAATAACAAGGCCGGATGGCAATGGACTCCCCGTGGCAGGCATCGCACTCTGGAAGGTGTCGTGTTTGACGGAAGGAATGCTGTGCCCCTGATCCTCTTGACCAATGATGATGGAATCCGCTCGCCGGGGTTGAAAGCCGCCGCCAAGGCAGTCCTGGGCCTGGGAGAACTCCTCGTGGTGGCGCCCCTGACCCAGCAGACCGCCATGGGACGGAGCTTCACGGGCAGGTCGGATGCCCTGCTGGAACCCGTGGAATACCGCGTGGAAGGCCAGTCCGTGCGCGCCTACGCCTGCGAGGGCTCCCCAGCCTCGGTGGTGCGGCATGGCATCCAGGTCCTATGCCGCGAGCGATTGCCGGATCTGGCCATCTCCGGCATCAACTACGGCGAAAACGTGGGGGCTGGCATTTCCTCTTCGGGCACCGTCGGAGCGGCCTTCGAGACCGCGAGCCTGGGCATCCCATCCTTGGCCACCTCGCTTCAGATGCATCCGAGAAGTTTTCTGCACTACGGCGAGCAGGACTGGACTGCGGCGGAGCATTTCCTCCGCTTGTTCGCGGGAAGACTCCTGGCCACTCCCATGCCCTTCGATGTGGACCTGTTGAAGATCGACGTCCCGGAGAACGCGACCCGGGAAACGCCCTGGCGACTGACGCGCCTCTCCCGCCAACGGTATTTCCACCGGGTCCTGGAAGAGCCCACTCTGACCAGCCGATTGGGAGATGGCCATGTGGCGGTCTGTGTGGATCACGGAAACCTGGAACCGGATTCGGATGTCCACGCCCTTGCAAAGGACGGCGTAGTGGCCGTAACGCCGTTGAGCCTGGATGCCACATCCCGGGCCGAGTTCAGCCTGATCCTGAAAGCGCTGGATCCCGCCTAGCCGGTTTTTTAATATCCCGTTCGTTATCATGCCTTTTCGTGTCCGGGCAAGGCGAAACAGGGAAATTTCTGTCCAATATCACAGCCTGAAGGTTTTGGGTTCCCAGAATCGTGATTTGACGTTTTGTGCCCCGAAGTTTGCAAATTCATTCGCAGCTGCGTCCGGCATCCCATTACAATGCCTAAGTCCCTCGTTAATCCGAAGGACTGGCTCACGGGAGTTCGATCCCCGCGTGCCAGGGAAACGGGAGGGTTTGTGATGGACATCACTGGTGACGCGGGTAGGAACTCCATGGGCCAAGCGGTTGTCAATCTGAGACGTATCGAGTACCTGGCGGGGCTCCCTCAGCCGGAAGCTGAGGAACTCGCGCGGGTCAGCGAATTCCGGCGCTACACGGACGGCACGCCTGTCTTCAACCAGGGCGAATACCTCCCAGGCATCTTTGTGGTGGTGCAGGGTTCCTTGAAAGTCTTCCGGACGGATGGCCGTGGCAAGATCCAGGTGCTGGACATCCTGCAGCCGGGCACCTGCGTGGGCGAGGTCCAGGTATTCGATGGCGGCCCCGCGGCATCTGGCGCCGAGGCCCACGGCGACACCGAGTGCTGGCTGATCCCTTCCGAACCCTTGCGCCGCATGGTCCATCGCAACACTACCGTGGCCGAGGTCATCATCCACCACTTCGCCGGCAAGGTGCGCCACCTCATCGGGCTGGTGGAGACCCTCAGCCTGCATAGCGTTCCCGAGCGCGTGGCGCAGCTCATCCTGGACTACCACTCCCGCAACGCAGCCAAATCCCTGGTGGAATTCCATGAGACCCAGGAAGACCTCGCGCAGTGCATCGGCGCCAGCCGCGAAGCCTTCAGCCGCGCCTTGAGGCTCCTCGCCGATCTCGGACTCATCCAGAGCACCTTCCCGGTGGTGAGGATCCTGGACCTGCAGAAGCTGCAGCGCTACGCCCGCGGATAAACGGGCCTGGACCTGATCTCCATGGATCCCTCCCTCAACGAGCCCGTTGAATGGACCGCCCCTGAACTCCAGCTCGGAGAAGCCGGAGAACCCTTCTCCCCCGAGCAGGTGCTCAAGGCGATCACCGAAGGCATCGCTCAGGTCGGTGAGATCTCCTACTCCATCCAGGGGCAGAATTTCAACGCGCTGCTGGGTCATATCGAAACGCTCACGGGTCTGCCGGAAACCGAAACGGAAGAACTGGCGCGGATCGGCGAGTTCCGCCGCTATTCTGATGGGACCCAGGTCTTCCGCCAGGGTGAGCGGATCCCGGGCATCTTCATCGTCATCCGCGGCGCTCTGAAAATCTATCGGGCCAGCCGCAACGGCCGGGTACAGGTGCTGGCCACGCTTCAGCCGGGCACCTGCGTTGGCGAAGTCCAGGCCTTCGACGGCAATTCCATTCCTTCCAGCGCCGATGCGGTGGGCAACACGGACTGCTGGCTCATTCCCGCGGAAGCACTGCGCGAGCTGTTCCTCCGCAATCCCGTCGTGAGGGATGTGGTCATCCGGCATTTCGCGGGCAAGGTCCGGCACCTGATTTCGCTGGTGGAAGCGCTGAGCCTGCACAGCGTTCCCGAGCGGGTCGCACAACTGATCCTCGACTACCACTCCAAGAATCCATCCCAGACCGAGGTCAAGTTCCGGGAGACCCAGGAAGATCTCTCGAAGGTGATCGGATCCGGTCGTGAAGCGTTCAGCCGATCCTTGCGTCTCCTGGCGGGGCTCGGACTGGTCCAAAGCGCGTTCCCCATTGTAACGATTCTGGACCTGACTAAACTCCAGCGTTACGCGCGCGGATAAAAAGCAGAATTTGTCCAACGAGTGGAACCGTTAATTTGCAAGTAACGTATCACCGATGAAAAAAAAGTAAGCGTCATGCGTCACAAGTGATGACCGGGCTTACATAACTCGTGGGTACCATGGTCCGTTCGGTGCGAGAACGTTGTGAGTACACGAACGACGACTAGTGCGGACCCATGATCCATCGAGGAGAAATCCATGGACGTTGCCCTCAACAAGTACATTTCTGCGGACACGGCCGAACTCTGCGCCGGAGACGCGAGCCAGGTGATTCCGCTCCTGCAGGTGGTCCAGGAAAAGTTAGGCTACATCCCTGAGGACTCCGTGGCGGAAATCAGCGAGATCACGGGCGCCGCGGAGAGCGACATCTACAGCGTCGTGACCTTCTACAAGCAGTTCCGGCTCCAGCCTCCCGGCAAGTACCTCATCAAGCTCTGCGACGGCACGGCCTGCCACGTGATGGGTTCCACCGTGCTCCTCGACGTCATCATGGACGAGCTGAAGCTGGATTCCGGCGACACCACCAAGGACGGCCTGTTCACCATCAGCCCCGTGGCCTGCCTGGGCTGCTGCTCCCTTGCGCCGGTGATCACCGTGAACGAAGAAACCTACGGCGGCCTCACGCCCCAGAAGGTCCGCAAGATCCTCAAGGACTACCTGCGCAAGGAAAAAGCGAGCGCCCACTGAGATTCCGGAGACCGATGCCATGATGAAGATCACTGTAGGAATGGCGACCTGCGGCGTTTCCGCGGGATCCGCGAAGGTGTTCGATGCCTTCAAATCGATGGCCACGGCCAACAACGGCAAGGCAACCGTGGGCTCCACGGGCTGCCTAGGCATGTGCTACCGCGAGCCCCTGGTCGAAGTGGACGACGGCAAGGCCAAGTTCATCTACGGCGACGTGGACGAGAAGAAGGCCAAGGAAATCTTCGAGAGCCACGTTCTGGGCGGCACGCCGAAGAAGGAATACGTCGTCCTGAAGAACTTCCAGGAAGGCCCCGAGATGTCCTACCTGGAGCGGCAGTACAAGATCGTGCTGCGGAACTGCGGCTACATGGACCCCGACAAAATCGAGGAATACGAAGCCCGCGACGGCTACAAGGCCATCCAGAAAGCCCTGAAGGAACTGCGGCCCGGCGACGTGATCCAGTCGATCATCGAGTCCGGACTCCGGGGTCGCGGTGGCGGCGGCTTCTCCACGGGGCAGAAGTGGAAATTCGCGGCGGCTTCCCCGGGCGACACGAAGTACGTCATCTGCAACGCCGA
>DCFP01000002.1 GCA_002319925.1 Holophagaceae bacterium UBA1801
GCTTCCCAAACAGCCCTATGAACGGAGCGATGAACGGACCCGTAATTCCGTAGATGAACTGCGCGAAGCCCGCAGCCGGGTTGGCGCCAAGCACTCCCAGCACAAACCGGATGCCCAGTAGCGCCTCCAGGATGCCGAACAGCAAGTAAATACCGTTCTGAATTCTGAGGGGCAGGTCGCGTCGCACGGCGTACGGGTCGCCGCTGGAGGTTTCCGTTTGATGCGTCGTCATGCCGGCAGCGCCGTTGGTATTCGCATTGACGACAGGAGTGTACACGGCCCCGGCATCCGCCGAGGTGGTATTCAAGACTTCAGTGCTTTCTTCGCGTCTTACAGTTTCCATATTCGCAACCCTCTCCATCAGTAGGATTTCACGTAGTTTGAGTCGTACCAGTCTGAGCAGCCGGGCAGCCTCTTCCAAACTCAATACTTCCGCTGCCGCAGTCGCCTTTCACAGAGCGGACTGCCCGGCTTTGCTCGGACCTAGACCAACCTGCGGCGTCCAGGAGAAACCATCCGCAGGATCGCAATCAAAATCACCGCGCCGATGAAGGCCACGAGGATGCTGGTGACGTTGATGCCGTTCACAGCATTCGGGATGTGTAAGAACGTTGACGCGAGGAAACCGCCGATCACGGCCCCCACAATCCCCACGATGATGTCGCCGATGAGGCCGTAACCTCCGCCACGCATCACCTGGCTGGCCAACCAGCCAGCGATCAACCCAACCACGATCCACGCTAGAATACCCATGGTGCTACCTTTCCTTTCTCTGAGAGACGGCGATTCCGTCGACCACCTGGAAGATCGCTCTTCCTTCTATTTATAGCATAGCAGAAGGGGATGGTCCTGTCGTCAGCGGTTACGATTGACTTTGCATAGCAAAAAGGGCCGCTTCCGAAGGCGGGCCCTCGCTTTTTGTCGTATGATATTTGGTGTAAGATGCGTTTGGTATCGTCCACCGTCCCTGGCTCCCTCATTACCTATGGTAGCCTCTTTCTGGAACCATCAGGCTTTCTTCTCTTGCTTGATCAGTGCGAGAGCCTGCCGGGTGACATGATCGACATCAAAACCGTACTCGTTCATTACCACGCTTCCGGGAGCGGAAGCCCCAAAACGATCTACTCCGATCGCCTCAATGCCACGGCCGACGTAAGGCCGCCAGCCCAGAGAAACGCCCGCTTCGATGGCCAACATGGGTATTTCCGGCGGCAAGACCGCTTCCCGATATTCGACGGGCTGGGCGTCGAATAGATTCCAGCAGGGCAGGCTGACAACGCGCGCCTTCACACCTTGAGTCTTCAATTTCTCGCTTGCCGCGAGCGCCAGGTGAACCTCAGAACCTGTGGCGATCAAGGTGATATCAGCGGGAGTGTCTCCGGTTGCGTGAGCCTGCACATATCCGCCGGCACGAACCCCGAGCGGAAGCTGCGGGTATTTCTGCAGATCGAGGATCGGCAGATTCTGCCGGCTGAGGACCAGGGCTACCGGTCCCTCTTTATGTTCAATTGCAATGCGCCAGGCAGTGGCAGTCTCGGTCGCGTCAGCCGGGCGGATGACCAGCATATTCGGGATCGAACGCAGTCCCAGCAGTTGTTCGACCGGTTCGTGCGTTGGGCCGTCTTCGCCCACGGCAATGCTGTCATGCGTAAAGACATAGATCACATGCAAACCCATCAGGGCTGCCAGGCGGATAGGAGGGCGCATGTAATCGGAGAAGATCAGGAAAGTAGCGCCGAAGGGAAGCGTTCCTCCATGGGCCGCCAGGCCGTTCAGGATCGCCCCCATGCCATGTTCGCGGATCCCGAAATGGAGATTGGCCCCCGAGAACGTCCAGCCACCTCCCACTGAACCCTGGGGACCGTCCAGCATTTCCTGAGGACTCTCAAAGTCGCCTCTCCCGGCCAGAGCGGTGAACGTGGATGGATCCAGATCCGCCGAACCGCCGATGAAGGTGGGCAGCCTGGAGGCAATCGCATTCATCACTTTCCCGGAAGCTGCGCGCGTGGCCAGGCCCTTCCCATCGGGGACAAACTCCGGGATGTCCGCATCCCAGCCTGCGGGCAATCCCGCTTGCATCACTCGATGCAGCTCCCGCGCCAATTCCGGATAGGCCTGTGAGTATGCGGAGAATCGGCCTTCCCATGCCACTTCGACTTGCCTGCCGCGTGCGACAGCCTCCCGGAAATGGGCCAGGGCTGCATCGGGAATGTGGAATGACGGCTCCAGCGGCCAGCCCAGGTTCTGTTTGGTCAACCGCACCTCCTCCTCACCCAGGGGTGAACCGTGCGCTTCGAAGGAGTCCTGTTTGTGTGGCGAGCCGTATCCCAGGTGTGTTTGCACAAGGATGAGGGATGGACGCTCTTTGTTCCTTCGTGCGTTCCTGAGCGCACGCTCGATCGCCTCCAGGTCATTCCCATCCGCAACGGATTGGGTGTGCCAGCCATAGGCGCTGAAGCGCTTCCTGACGTCTTCGGTAAAGGTGAGGTCCGTGGCTGCCGACAAGGTCACGTGATTGTTGTCATACAGGTAGATGAGTTTACCGAGCCGCAAATGGCCGGCCAGGGACGCGGCCTCAGCGGCCACCCCTTCCATCAAATCGCCATCGCTGACCAAGCCATAAGTATAGTGATCGATGATCTTATGACCGGGCCGGTTATATCGGGCTGCGAAAAAAGCTTCCGCCATCGCCATCCCCACCCCATTGCCAAACCCCTGGCCGAGTGGCCCGGTAGTCACTTCGACCCCGGGTGTGAGGCCGCGCTCAGGATGCCCGGGGGCCATGCTTCCCCACTGGCGGAATTGCTTGATCTGCCCAAGAGGAAGATCATACCCCGTAAGGTACAGCAAGCTGTAGAGCAACATCGATCCATGCCCCGCCGACAGGACAAACCGGTCGCGGTCAAACCATGCGGGGTTGGAGGGATTGTGCTTGAGGAAGCGCGTCCACAAGACGTATGCAAATGGAGCTGCACCCATCGGCAACCCCGGGTGACCGCTGTTGGCTTGCTGCACCGCATCTATGGACAGAAAACGGATCGTGTTGATGGACAGACGATCCAATTCGACCGGTGACACATCTCTCAAAACAGTATCGCTCATGTCTGCTCTCCTGATGCAATTCTTCGCGTCGCGTCTTGTCCACTGCCGGTTGGGGCAGGGATTTCAAGTCGTCTCCTTTTCCATTGCGGCACTATATTCCCCACGCCGCGCAGCCCGGTTGCACCTGGCTCGATGAACCAGGGCCTGCTGTGCCGCCAACACATGGGCCTCCTCGCCTCGCCAAATCTCCAAGGCCGGTTGCTGGATGGCGCGGGCAAACGAAAACGCCAATGCCCA